>NZ_JAYRPE010000015.1:0-77578 GCF_041911315.1 Xanthobacter sp.
CCGGGGGCTCGCCTTTGCCGCAGCGCGGGCTATAGTGGCGCCGACCTTGATGCCAATGGCACGGACGAAGATGCGAACCCTTGCGACCCTGATGGCCCTCTGCGGCACCCTCGCCCTCGCGGCGTGCGGCGTGAAGGGTCCGTTGGAGCCCCCGCCCGGCGCCCATGCGGCGGCCCCCCCGCCGAAGCCCGCCACGGCCACGGCTGCGGCGGATTCCAGCAGTTCCTACACACCACCCAAGACGGCCGCGGAGTTCAACGAGAGCGCGGTTCCGCACGCCTCCTGGGAGAAGAAAAAGACCTCCAGCTCCTCCAGCAGCTCGGACAAGCTGCTGAAGGGCATCGACCGCCCCGACCAGCCGCTCCTCATCGACGGCCTGCTCTGATCCGCAGGCCCGAAGGCCGCGCTGAACGGCCTTCCGTACAAGAACCCCTTCCTCGCTCCCCGGCGCCCGCCTGACGGCGCCACCCCGGCCGGGCGCGCAGAACGAGCCTCCGACAAGCCGCCCCGATGCACCATTTCGATTATCGCAACGGCCGCCTCCATGCCGAGGACGTGGATCTCACGTCCCTCGCCGCCGAGGTGGGCACGCCCTTCTATTGCTACGCCACCGCCACGCTGGAGCGGCACTATCGCGTGTTCATGGAGGCGTTCGCCGGCCGCGACGTGCTGCTGTGCTACGCGCTGAAGGCCAATTCCAACCAGTCGGTCATCTCCACCCTCGCCCGCCTCGGCGCGGGGGCCGACATCGTTTCTTCCGGCGAGCTGATGCGCGCCCGCGCCGCCGGCGTGCCGGGCGAGCGCATCGTCTTCTCCGGCGTCGGCAAGACGCGGGAGGAAATGGGCGAGGCGCTGGACGCCGGCATCCTCTGCTTCAATGTGGAGAGCGAGCCGGAACTGGATGCCCTGTCGCAGGTCGCCCTGTCCAAGGGCGTGACGGCGCCGGTCTCCATCCGCGTCAATCCGGACGTGGACGCGAAGACCCACAAGAAGATCTCCACCGGCAAGTCGGCCACCAAGTTCGGCATCCCGATCTCCCGCGCGCGGGACGTGTACGACTACGCCGCGCGCCTGCCCGGCCTCGCCATATCCGGCGTGGACATGCACATCGGCAGCCAGATCACCGACATGGCGCCGTTCGAGAACGCGGTGACGCTGCTGGCCGAGCTGGCGCGCGACCTCATGGCCGCCGGCCACCGGCTGCACCACATGGACCTCGGCGGCGGGCTCGGCGTGCCCTATGCCGCCTCCGACCCGGTACCGCCCTCCCCCGCCGCTTATGCCGAAGTGATCGGGCGGGCGCTCGGCGACCTGAAGCTGCCGCTGGTGTTCGAGATGGGACGGATGCTGGTGGCCAATGCCGGCATCCTCGTCACCCGCGTGATCTATGTGAAGAAGGGCGAGGGCAAGACCTTCGTGGTGGTGGACGCCGCCATGAACGACCTCATCCGCCCCACCCTCTACGAGGCCCACCACGACATCGTGCCGGTGGCCGAGCCGGCGGCCGGCGCCGCCCTGGTGATCGCCGACGTGGTCGGCCCGGTATGCGAGACCGGCGATTTCCTCGCCCTCGACCGGCCGCTGCCGGAGGTGAAGCCCGGCGACCTGCTGGCGGTGATGACGGCGGGCGCCTATGGCGCCGTGCAGTCCGGCACCTACAACACCCGCGCCCTGGTGCCCGAGGTGCTGGTGCGCGGCCCCCAAGCGGCGGTGGTCCGCCCGCGGGTCGATCCCGCGGCGCTGATCGCCCTCGATCGCCCGGCCCCCTGGCTGGATTGAGCCGGCGCGATCAGCCGCGCCTCAGTCCCCCGACACCGCGAAGCGCAGCAGGATGGTGCGCTGGAGCGGGCTGAAATTGTCGTCGGAAATCAGGGTCAGCAGGATCTCGCCGGCGCTGCCGCGGGTGACGCCGAGGCCTTCCATGTTGTCGATCTCGTAGCCCATGTCGAAGCGGCCCAGCACCTCGCCGGTGATGCGCGCGCCCGGCTTCACCTCGCTGGCCGGGAAGCGGCGGAGCTGC
The DNA here is from genome assembly GCF_041911315.1 of Xanthobacter sp. NCBI lineage: Bacteria > Pseudomonadati > Pseudomonadota > Alphaproteobacteria > Hyphomicrobiales > Xanthobacteraceae > Xanthobacter > Xanthobacter sp. Next base: position 2,021 of record NZ_JAYRPE010000015.1, read on the forward strand.
ATGTTGACGCCTTCGAGCGGCGTATAGTGGCGCTCCAGAAGGTAGAAATTGCCGTCCGGACCGAGCGCGAGGTCGGTGGCATCGAACGGGCCGCTCTTGGTCACGGTGAAGGTGCCCGGTGTGGGACCGCCGATGATGAAGCCGGGCAGGTCGTCCGCCTTCTTCGCCCCCTCTTCCCCGATGGCGATGAGCGCGCCCTTGAGCGGGCCGGAGGGCATGAAGGCAAGGCTTTCGAGGCCGGTGTTGCGCCTCAGCCCCTTGATGGCCGGTGCCGGCACCAGCGTGCCGCGCTGGCCGAGGGCATCGCGCGGATAGCGCCAGATTTCGTTGATGGTCTCCATCGCCACATAGGCGGCATCGGGCGCGAGGGTGACGGATTCCACGTCCTCGCGGGCGTTTTCGGCCTGCACCTTGCCATCGGCATCGAGCAGCGCCGCCGCCTTGACGTCGGCGAGGCCGGTGGGGCGGTCATTCTCCGTCACGAGACGACCAGAGAGGAACAGGCCGGCATCGGTGATGGCGAGGAAGTGCCCGTCCTGCTCCAGCGCGAAGCCGGAGATGCCGCCGAAGCCGGGAAAGGGCGAGGTCAGCACCAGCCCGCCAAGGAACCGCAACGGGCCGAACTGGGTCAGCTCATCCCCGCGCTTGAAGGTGGCGACGGGTTGCGCCGTGACCGTGATGGCCACGGGCTCGGGCGGCAGCGCGCCCGGCTTGGAGAAGGCAAGATTGAACAGCAATGCGCCGCCGAGAATTCCGGCGGCGACAATGCCTAAAGCGCGCAGGCCCCGCTTCAATGCAGGCGGCCGCCCCGCGACGCCCCCTTGCCGCCACCACCGGGGGTTTCCTCGAACAGCTCGGCGAGCTTCTCGGTCATCACCCCGCCCAGCTCCTCGGCGTCCACGATGGTGACGGCGCGACGGTAGTAGCGCGTCACGTCGTGGCCGATGCCGATGGCGATCAGCTCCACCGGGGAGCGGGTCTCGATCTCGGTGATGATGTGCCGGAGGTGCCGCTCCAGATAATTGCCGGCGTTCACCGACAGCGTGGAATCGTCCACCGGCGCGCCGTCGGAGATCATCATCAGGATGCGCCGCGCCTCGGTGCGCGCGAGCAGGCGCTTGTGCGCCCAGTCCAGCGCCTCGCCGTCGATGTTCTCCTTGAGGAGGCCCTCGCGCATCATCAGGCCGAGGTTGCGGCGCGCCCGGCGCCACGGGGCGTCGGCCGACTTGTAGATGATGTGCCTGAGGTCGTTGAGGCGGCCGGGAGCGGCGGGCTTGCCGGCGGCGAGCCAGGCCTCGCGGGACTGGCCGCCCTTCCAGGCGCGCGTGGTGAAGCCCAGCACCTCCACCTTCACGCCGCAGCGCTCCAGCGTGCGGGCGAGGATATCGGCGCAGGTGGCGGCCACCGTGATGGGCCGGCCGCGCATGGAGCCGGAATTGTCGATGAGCAGCGTCACCACCGTGTCGCGGAAGTCGGTGTCCCGCTCGCGCTTGAAGGACAGCGCCGCCATGGGGTCCATGATGACCCGCGGCAGGCGCGCGGGATCGAGCACGCCTTCCTCCAGGTCGAATTCCCAGGCGCGGTTCTGCTGCGCCAGCAGCTTGCGCTGGAGGCGGTTGGCGAGGCGCGCCACCACGCCCTGGAGATGGGCCAGCTGCTTGTCGAGATAGGACCTGAGGCGCGTCAGCTCCTCGGGATCGCAGAGATCCTCGGCCGAGGTCTCCTCGTCGAACTTGGTGGTGAAGGCGTGGTATTCCGGCCCGCGATTGTCGTGCGTCATCGGCGGACGCGGCGACCACGGCTCGGCCGGCTCCTCGCTGTCGCCCATCTCGGTGCCGTCGGGCACGTCGGCGGGGGGCGCGGCCTCGCTTTGGGCGGCAGAGTCGGGCATCTCCTCCTCGGAGAGCTCGGCCTCCATCTCGGTGGCGCCCTGCTGGCTGTCGTCCTCACGGCTTTCGCCGTTCTCGCCGCCCTGCTCGTCGGCGCCGCCCTCGTTCTCGTTCTCCTCGGGCTCCTGCTCGGTGTCGAGGCCGCTTTCCTCGCCCATGTCGAGGGAGGCGAGGAGATCGCGGGCGATCTCGCCGAACTTCTTCTGGTTCTCGATGCTGTCGATGAGCCGCGCGAGGTCGCCCTCGGCCCGCTCCTCGATGAAGGGGCGCCAGAGGTCCACCACGCGCCGGGCATCGGGGGGCGGGGGCTCGCCGGTCAGGCGCTCGCGCACCATCAGCGCCACCGCGTCGGCGATGGGGGCCTCGGAGCGCTCGGTGATGTCGGCGAAATTGGCGCGGTGGTAGCGGTCCTGCAGCATGGCCGCGAGATTGCGCTTCACGCCCGGCATGCGGTTGCCGCCGATGGCCTCCACCCGCGCCTGCTCCACCGCCTCGAACACGCCGCGGGCGACTTCGCCCTGGGGCAGCATCTTGCGATGGACGCCGGGGTCGTGACAGGCGCGGCGCAAGGCGAGGGAATCCGCATGGCCGCGCACGATGGCGGCGTCCTGGAGGGTGAAGCGGCGCGGCGGCTCGGGCAGGCGCACCCGGTCCGGGCCGAGCGCCGGACGCTCGGAGGCGAAGGTCACCTCGAACTCGGAGACGCCGGCGATGGCCTTGAAGCAGCCGGTGACGGCGCGCTTGAACGGCTCGGACGGCGCTTCCTTGGGGGCCTTGCCGGTGGTGCGGTTGGTGGCCATAGCGCGTGCTTCTTCGGCTCTTGCGTCTTTGAGAAGCGCTTCGCGAAGAGGCGCCTCCTGCGGGGAAACAGGCCACGCCGTGGCGCAGCCCGTTCAATGCAAGGCGCGGCTGAGCCGCACCGGTTCAGGACAGAGCGACGTTCACCGTGCTCTCGGCCAGCTCCTGGCCGAAGCAGCGCTGGTAGAACTCCGCCACCAGCGGGCGCTCCAGCTCGTCGCACTTGTTGAGGAAGGTCACGCGCAGGGCGAAGGCGATGTCGCGGAAGATGTCCGCATTCTCGGCCCAGGTGATGACCGTGCGCGGGCTCATGACGGTGGAGAGATCGCCGTTCATGAACGCCTGCCGGGTGAGGTCCGCGAGGCGGACCATGCGGTTCACCGTGTCGCGGCCTTCCACGTTCTGGAAGTGCTTCGCCTTGGCGAGGACGATGTCCACTTCCTTGTCGTGGGCGAGATAGTTCAGCGAGGTGACGATGGACCAGCGGTCCATCTGCGCCTGATTGATCTGCTGGGTGCCGTGATAGAGGCCGGTGGTGTCGCCGAGGCCGATGGTGTTGGCGGTGGCGAACAGGCGGAACGCGGGGTGGGGGCGGATCACCCGGCTCTGGTCGAGCAGGGTCAGGCGGCCGGAGCTCTCCAGCACGCGCTGGATCACGAACATCACGTCCGGGCGGCCGGCGTCATATTCGTCGAACACGAGGGCGACGTTGTTCTGGTAGGCCCAGGGCAGGATGCCATCGCGGAATTCCGTGACCTGCAGGCCGTCCTTCACCACGATCGCATCCTTGCCGATGAGGTCGATGCGCGAGATGTGGCTGTCGAGGTTGATGCGCACGCACGGCCAGTTCAGCCGCGCCGCCACCTGCTCGATATGGGTGGACTTGCCGGTGCCATGGTATCCGGTGACCATCACGCGACGGTTGCGCGCAAAGCCGGCCAGGATGGCCAGGGTGGTCGGCCGGTCGAACAGGTAATCCGGGTCCAGCTCGGGGACGTGGGAGTCGGCTTCGGAGTAGGCCGGAACCTCCATGTCGATATCGATGCCGAACGTCTGGCGAACCGACACCTTCATGTCCGGCATCGGGGCAGTGGTCTCCAAACCGCTCATAACTCCTCCGTCGGCGCGCCCCGCGCGCCCCATTTCGTGTCCGTATCCATCACGGCGCGGTCCGAGGAGCCGCCTCCGCGTCGCCGGCGATCCTGAGGACCGCTCAGCAAAAACCTGCCTGCTTGAGGCTGTTGTAGGCCTGGATGACGCTGCGCAGGCGGTCCTCCGAGGAACGGTCGCCGCCGTTCGCGTCGGGGTGGTGCAGCTTCACCAGTTCCTTGTAGCGGGCCTTGATCTCGACCGCGCTGGCCGACATTTCGAGGCCCATCACCTCCAGCGCCCGCCGCTCCGCGGTGCGCACGATCTTGCCGTCCGGCTCCGGCCGGTCGGCCCGGAAGGTGCCGCCCATCTCGGCGGTGAAGCCGAAGGGATCGCGCATGCCGTCGCCGGTGTCCGCGCCCGGCCGGCGGCCGCTGGCGCCCTTCATACCCATCTTCCAGGTGGGGCGATGGCCGGTCAGCGCGTCCTTCTGGTAGGCATACACCGCGTCGTCGGTCATGCCCGAGAAATAGTTGTAGGACTGGTTGTACGCCTTCACATGGTCGAGGCAGTAGGACCAGTACTGGCCTTCCTGATGCCGCCCCTTGGGCGCCTTGTGCGTGCCCTCCGCCGTGCAGCCCGGCCACTGGCAGCCCGTCAGCGACAGCCGGGGGCGATGCCGGTCGTCGGCGGGCTTGACCCGGATGCGGTCGAAAAGGGGGGAGTCGAATTTCATGGCCGATCGATTATGTGCGTCGTTCCGCGGCGCGGCAAGGAATTGCGGTGCAGCGCGTGGAGAAAGCGCCATGCCACAGGGGTAGCGGGGGATGTGACGTCGGGAGCGGAAGCGGCTAAGCCGGCCTCATCGTGACCGAGGGTGGCAGGCCGCGACAAGCCCCATATAATGCCGCCCACGCGGGAGCGCCATAACCGGCCGCGTTCTTCGGTCCATTCCTTTTCACAGAAGCCTTTTCATCATGTCCCACTCTTCCCTTTCCGACATCCGCCAGACGCTCGAAGCCGGCCTCAGCCCTCTCGCCCTCGAGCTTGAGGACGAGAGCCACAAGCATGCCGGCCACGCCGGCGTGATGCATGATCACAAGGGCGCCAATCGCGGCGACGGCGGCATCACCCACCTCAGGGTGCGGGTGGTCTCCCCGAGCTTCACCGGCAAGAGCCGGGTGGAGCGGCACCGCATCGTCAACGGCCTGCTGGAAGGCGAGATCGCGCGCGGTCTGCACGCCCTGGCCATCGAGGCCAAGGCGCCGGGTGAATGAACCGCCCCCGGCGAATGAACCTGGATTCGGTAAAGGGGCCGCCTGCGCATGGCTGAGGCCGCGTTGCATCGGGAAGAGGGCGCGCTGGTCCTCTTTTCCGGCGGGCAGGATTCCGCCACCTGCCTCGCCTATGCGCTGGAGCGCTTCGGCCGGGTGGAGACCCTGGGCTTCGACTACGGCCAGCGCCACGCGGTGGAGCTGGAGCGCCGCCCGGTGCTGCGCGCCGCCTTCCGCGCCCTCAACCCGCTGTGGGATGCCCGGCTCGATGCCGACCACGTGCTGGACCTGCCCGTGCTCGGCCAGATCTCGGACACGGCCCTGACCCGCGACGTCGCCGTCCACATGGAGGCGAACGGCCTGCCGAACACCTTCGTGCCCGGCCGCAACCTCGTCTTCCTCACCTTCGCCGCCGCCCTCGCCTATCGCCGGGGGCTCCGCCACATCGTCGGCGGCATGTGCGAGACGGACTTCTCCGGCTATCCCGACTGCCGGGACGACACCATCAAGGCCATGCAGGTGGCCCTGAACCTCGGCATGGAGAAGCGCTTCGTCCTTCACACGCCGCTCATGTGGATCGACAAGGCCGAGACCTGGCGCCTCGCCGAGCATCTGGGGGGCCGTCCGCTGGTGGATCTCATCGTCGAGGAGACCCACACCTGCTATCTCGGCGACCGCGGCCACCGCCACGCCTGGGGCTATGGCTGCGGCGAATGCCCCGCCTGCAGGTTGCGGGCGGATGGATTTGCACGCTACAGCGCCGGCTGAATGGCCCCTAAATGGCCGCCGAGCCTTGGAAAACGCAGGAAAACAAGCCGAGCCGCCACCAAATAGCCGCCGCGTTGCGTTAGATTTGCTACACCTCAGATCGCTAAGTCGCAGAATCGAATCGGAAGTCCCCATGGCCGAACCCGTGCCCGCCGAGTCCCCCGACGACTACGGCGCCCAGTCCATCCAGGTGCTCAAGGGCCTCGATGCGGTCCGCAAGCGTCCCGGCATGTACATCGGTGACACGGACGACGGCTCGGGCCTGCACCACATGGTCTACGAGGTGGTGGACAACGCCATCGACGAGGCCCTGGCCGGCTGGGCCAAGGAAGTCACCGTGACACTGGAGGCCGACGGCTCGGTGACCGTGACCGACGACGGCCGCGGCATCCCCACCGACCTGCACCCCGAGGAAGGGGTTTCCGCCGCCGAGGTCATCATGACCCAGCTGCACGCGGGCGGTAAGTTCAACCAGAATTCCTACAAGGTCTCCGGCGGCCTGCACGGCGTGGGCGTCTCGGTCGTGAACGCCTTGTCCACGACGCTCGACCTCACCATCTGGCGCGACGGCAAGGAGCACTTCATGCGCTTCCGCCACGGCGACGCAGAGGCGCCGCTGAAGGTGGTGGGCGCGGCGCCGGCCGGCAAGCGCGGCACGAAGGTGACGTTCACGCCTTCGCCCCAGACCTTCACCCGCATCGAGTTCGACTACGCGACGCTGGAGCATCGCCTGCGCGAGCTGGCCTTCCTCAACTCCGGCGTGCTCATCGTGCTCACCGACGCGCGCGGCGCCGAGCCGAAGCGCGAGGAGCTGCATTACGAGGGCGGCGTCGAGGCCTTCGTGAAGTATCTCGACCGCAACAAGGCCGCGCTCATCGCCAAGCCCGTGGTGATCCGCGCCGAGAAGGACGGCATCACGGTGGAGGCCGCGCTTTCGTGGAACGACGGTTACCACGAGAACGTGCTCTGCTTCACCAACAACATCCCCCAGCGCGACCGCGGCACCCACTTCACGGGCTTTGCCGCCGCGCTGACCCGGCAGGTGCTGGGCTATGCCAACTCGTCCGGCATCTCCAAGAAGGAGAAGGTGGACCCCACCGGCGAGGATTGCCGCGAGGGCCTCACCGCCGTGCTCTCGGTGAAGGTGCCGGACCCGAAATTCTCCTCCCAGACCAAGGACAAGCTCGTGTCCTCGGAAGTCCGCCCGGTGGTGGAGAACCTGGTCGGCGAGGCGCTCGGCAACTGGTTCGAGGAGAACCCGGTCGAGGCGAAGAGCGTGATCGGCAAGGTGGTGGAAGCCGCCGCCGCCCGCGAAGCCGCCCGCAAGGCGCGCGACCTCACCCGGCGCAAGAGCCCGCTGGATGTCGCCTCCCTGCCCGGCAAGCTCGCCGACTGCCAGGAGAAGGACCCGGCCAAGTCCGAGATCTTCATCGTCGAGGGTGACTCGGCCGGTGGTTCCGCCAAGCAGGGCCGCGACCGTGCCTTCCAGGCCGTGCTGCCGCTCCGCGGCAAGATCCTCAACGTGGAGCGCGCCCGCTTCGACAAGATGCTGTCGTCCGAGCAGATCGGCACGCTCATCACCGCGCTCGGCACCGGCATCGGCCGGGACGATTTCGACATCGCCAAGCTGCGCTACCACAAGATCATCATCATGACGGACGCCGACGTGGACGGCGCCCATATCCGCACCCTGCTGCTCACCTTCTTCTTCCGGCAGATGCCGGAAATCGTGGACGCAGGCCACCTCTTCATCGCCCAGCCGCCGCTCTACAAGGTCGCGCGCGGCAAGTCCGAGACCTACCTCAAGGACGAGAAGGCGCTGGAGGACTACCTCATCACCACCGGGCTGGAGGAAGCCTCCCTCCATCTCGCCACCGGCGAGGTGCGCACCGGCGCCGACCTCGCCCATGTGGTGGACGTGTCGCGCCAGCTGCGCAGCGCGCTCGGCGGCCTTCATCCCCGCTACAACCGCGCGGTGGCGGAGCAGGCGGCTCTCGCGGGCGCCTTCGCTCCGGCGGCGCTGGAAGACGAGGCCACCGGCTCCGCCGCGGCCGCCGAGGTGGCCCGCCGCCTCGATGCGCTGGCGGACGAGACCGAGCGCGGCTGGGCCGGCATCTGCGACGAGACCGGCTATGCCTTCTCCCGCACCGTGCGCGGCGTCGCCGAGGTGGCGCGGCTCGACCATGCCTTCATCGCCTCCCCCGAGGCACGCCGGCTCGACACCCTCGCCCGCGACCTCGACGGTGTGTTCGCCGCCGCCGCGACCCTCAAGCGCCGGAGCGACGAGCAGGTGCTGTTCGGCGCCGTGGACCTGTTCGACGCCGTCACCGATTCCGGCCGTAAGGGCCTCTCGCTCCAGCGCTACAAAGGCCTCGGCGAGATGAACCCCGAGCAGCTCTGGGAGACAACGCTGGACATCAACGCCCGCTCCCTCCTCCAGGTGCGCGTGAAGGAAGTGGACGCCGCCGACGACCTCTTCAGCCGCCTGATGGGCGACACGGTGGAGCCCCGCCGCGAGTTCATCCAGGAGAACGCGCTGCGCGCCAGCGTGGACGTGTGAGAGGACGCGGCCGGGCGCCGCGTCACTCGTCCGATTTCCGAGAGAAACACCAGCCGGCCTGTAAGCCGGGTTCTGTACGGCGGGCTTGCGCCCGCGTGGCGACCATTCCTCTGGGACGCCGGTTGCCCGGCGCCTCTAGCAGTCAACCCGGACGGCGCCCCGTAGACAGGGGTGGTTTCCCGTGCCGTCCCTATTCGACTTTGCTCCCGGTGGGGTTTGCCGTGCCGCTCCCGTTGCCGGTCGCGCGGTGGGCTCTTACCCCACCGTTTCACCCTTACTCGCGCATGCGCGAGCGGTCTGATTTCTGTGGCACTTTCCCTGGGGTCGCCCCCGCCGGACGTTATCCGGCACCGTGTCTGCGTGGAGCCCGGACTTTCCTCGACACCGAAATGCCGCGGCCGCCCGGCCGGCTGGTGGGGGAGGAATGGGGGTTCAGGGGCGGGGCGTCAAGGGGCGTGAGCCGGCGAAACGCCCTCACCCCACGAGTTCGAACCACGCGTCCTCGGTAATCACTCTCACGCCCAGCGCCTGCGCCTTCTCCAGCTTCGAGCCCGCGCCGGGGCCGGCGACGACCAGATCGGTCTTGGCCGAAACGGAGCCGGCGACCTTGGCACCCAGCCGCTCGGCCATGGCTTTCGCCTCGTCTCGGGTCATCTTCTCCAGCGAGCCGGTGAAGACCACGGTCTTGCCGGCCACCGGGCTTTCGGCGGCGACGCGCTCCATGGGGGCGGGCGTCACCTCGGCCAGCAGGGCGGCGACCACCTCGCGGTTACGCGGCTCGTGGAAGAACTCGATGACGGCTTCCGCCACCACGTCGCCCACGCCGTCGATGGCCAGCATCTCCTGCCAGGCGTCATTGCCCTTGGGGTGCTCCTCGTCCGGAATGACGGCGGCCAGCGCGCCGGCTTCCAGCGCTTCCACCGTGCCGTAATGGCGCATGAGGCGCTTGGCGTTGGTCTCGCCCACATGCCGGATGCCGAGGGCGAAGACGAAGCGGTCCACCGCCACGTTCCGACGCGACTGGATGGCCGCGAACAGGTTCGCCGCCGAGGTCTTGCCCCAGCCCTCACGGTTTTCCAGCCGCTGGAGGGAGCGCGCGTTGCGCGCCTCCAGGGTGAAGATGTCGGCGGGCGAGGCGATCAGCCCCCAGTCGTAGAAGGCGCGCACCTGCTTCTCGCCCAGCCCCTCGATGTCGAAGGCGTTGCGCGACACGAAGTGCCTGAGCCGCTCCACCATCTGCGCCGGGCAGATGAGGCCGCCGGTGCAGCGGCGCACCACGTCCATCTTGCCGGTCTTGGTGTCCACCTCGCGCACCGCGTGGGAGCCGCAGGCGGGGCACAGGGTGGGGAACTCATACGGCTTCGACCCCTCCGGCCGCTTCTCTTCGATCACCCGCACCACCTGCGGGATCACGTCGCCGGCGCGCTGGACCACCACCGTGTCGCCGACGCGGATGTCCTTGCGGGCGATCTCGTCCTCGTTGTGCAGGGTGGCGTTGGCCACCACCACGCCGCCCACCGTCACGGGCAGCAGCTTCGCGACCGGGGTGAGGGCGCCGGTGCGGCCCACCTGGATGTCGATGGCCTCCAGCACCGTGGTCGCCTGCTCGGCCGGGAATTTGTGGGCGATGGCCCAGCGCGGCGAGCGGGAGACGAAGCCGAGGCGCCGTTGCAGGTCGAGCCGGTCCACCTTGTAGACCACGCCGTCGATGTCATAGGGCAGGCTCGCCCGCTGCGCCTCGATGGAGCGGTAATGGGCGACCAGCTCCGCCGCGCTGGTCACGCGCACCATGAGCGGGTTGGTGGAGAAGCCCCAGCGGGCGAAGGCCTCCACCATGCCGTGCTGGGTTTCGGCCGGAAGCGGCGTCGCCTCGCCCCAGGCATAGGCGAAGAATTTCAGCGGCCGCGAGGCGGTGATGGCGGGGTCGAGCTGGCGCAGGGAGCCGGCGGCGGCGTTGCGCGGGTTCGCGAACACCTTCTCTTCCGCCGCCGCCTGCCGCGCGTTCAGCGCCTCGAAATCGGCCTTCGCCATGTAGATCTCGCCGCGCACGTCGATGACGTCGGGCACGCCACGGCCATGGAGCCGGTCGGGGATATCGGCGATGGTGCGCACATTGGCGGTGACGTCCTCGCCCTCGGCACCGTCGCCGCGGGTGGCGGCCACCTCAAGGCGACCCTCCACGTAGCGCAGCGAGCAGGAAAGCCCGTCGATCTTCGGCTCTGAGGTGAAGGCCACCTCCTCTTCCGCCCCGAGCCCGAGGAAGCGCTTCACCCGCGCCACGAACTCCTCGACCTCATCGTCGGAAAAGGCGTTCTGCAGCGAGAGCATGGGCACGCCATGCACCACCTTGCCGAATTTCTCCGACGGCGCGGCGCCCACCTTGGCCGAAAGGCTGTCCTCGCCCACGAGGCCGGGAAAGCGCGCCTCGATGGCCTCATAGCGGCGGCGCAGGGCGTCGTATTCGGCATCGGAGACGACCGGCGCGTCCTCACGATAATAGGCCGCGTCGTGGCCCTTGATCTCCTCGGCGAGGGCCGCGTGCTCGGCGGCGGCGTCGGAGGGCGAGAGGTCCTCCACGGTGAGGGAGCGCAGGGGCAAAGCGGGCTTGGTCATCGTCGGCGGTTCCCGGCAGGCGTCCGCCGTCGCCGGCGGGGGCAGCAGCTATATCCCCTCCGTCTGGTTTTCGATCAATGTCGCGTTCTTGAAAAATGTCTAAGGTACGCCGACGCGAATCTCATGGGGGATGAAATGGTCAGGGTGTCCCGATACACGCGCCGGCTTGCGGCGCTTGCCGCCGCCACTTTTCTCGGCGCCGCAACGCCGGCTCTGGCGCAGTTCGCCCCCGACCCGTCAGCCGATCCGGCCCTCGTGGCACGCGGCGAATACATCGCCAAGGCGGCGGACTGCATGCCCTGCCACACCGGGGACAAGTCCAAGCCCTTCGCCGGCGGCCTCGCGCTGAACACGCCCTTCGGCGCCATCTACTCGCCCAACATCACGTCCGACCGCACCACTGGCATCGGCCTGTGGACCTACGACCAGTTCGTGAACGCGGTGCGCAACGGCATCCGCAAGGACGGGGCCTATCTCTACCCGGCCATGCCGTTCGACGCGTACACGGAGATCACCGACGACGACATGAAGGCCCTGTGGGCCTATGCGCGCGCCATCCCGCCGATCCCGAACACCCCGCCTGACAACCAGCTGGAATTCCCGTTCAACATCCGCCTCGGGATGCTGGCGTGGCGCGAGCTGTTCTTCGATCAGGGCCGCTTCCACCCGACCGCGGGCAAGAGCGCCGAGTGGAACCGCGGCGCCTATCTCGTCAACGCGCTGGGCCATTGCGGCGATTGCCACACCCCGCGCAACCTGATGGGCGCGACCAAGGCCAAGGCCGCCTTCCTCGGCGCCGACATCGACGGCTTCTGGGCACCCGACATCGACACCGCCTCGCTCAAGAAGACCTGGACGCCGGAGACGCTGACCACTTTCTTCGCCACCGGCTCCGTGCCGGGCAAGACCTCGGTGTTCGGCCCCATGGCCGAGGTGATCCATGATTCCGTGAGCAAGATGACCGCGCAGGACCGTGCCGCGCTCGTCACCTACCTGTTCGATGCGCCGCCCCCGGCCGACAAGCCGGCGGTGCAGAAAGCTTCGCCCCTTTCGGCCGACGTCTATGCGCGGGCGTCCAAGCTCTACATCGACAATTGCGCCGTCTGCCACATGGACAAGGGCGCCGGCCGCACCGACACCATCCCCGCGCTCGCCGGCAACCCGGCCGTGATCGCGGCCGAGCCCTACAACATCATCATGGCGGTGCTGGGCGGCCTGCCGGCGGGCGGTACCTACGGCGCCATGCCCTCCTTCGCCGGCCGGCTCAACGACCAGCAGGTGGCGGACCTCGCCAATTACGTGCGCACCTCGTGGGGCAATGCGGCCGCACCGAACGTGACTCCCTCCATGGTCGCGGCATGGCGCGCCGCCGCGGCGCCGGACTACGGCACGCAGGCGGCCTCCGCCTTCACCTGCCCCGACGTGGGCGGTGCTCCCGGCTCGGATGGCCCGGACGCGAAGGCGGTTGCCGCGCTCTCGGCCATGATGGCCGGCGGCCAGCGCTCCATTCCCATGATGGTGGACACCTACAAGGCCGCCTCCGGCTCGTCCGGCTCGGGCACGATCGTGGATGCGCTCACCGCCGCCTATTGCCCCGTTGTGGCCAAGAGTAACGCGCCCGACTGGCAGAAGACCGCCGAGCTGCGCCGCTTCACCCTTCAGGCCGCCATGGAGGTCTCGCGCCGCACGATCTCCGGTCCGGTGGACAGCCAGCCCATCGCCTGGGCGCTGCCGGTGGGTCCCGGCCTCGTGCTGAAGGAGCCGGCGAGCCTCGCCGACAAGCTGGCCTGCCCGGCCGATGACGGCAAGGCAGTGCCGACCGACCTCTCGGCGGGGGCGGCCAAGCTGCTCACCGGCGTGAAGCCCCCCATGCAGGGCGCGGCCATCGCCTCCGCGGCGACCACGCTCTACCAGCAGAACCCGAAGGCCCGGCCGTCCGACGTCGCCAACGCCCTCATCGCCTCCTATTGCCGGATCGTGACGGGGGTGAAGACATCGGTGGCGGAGCAGAACGCGCTGCTCAACCAGTTCGCCGGTCAGGCGGTGCAGACGCTCCAGCTGCTGCCCCCGCGCAAGACGGTAGTGGAGGCCGCCCCAGCGGCGGCGCCGGCTCCCGCCAAGAAGAAGTGAGGTTCCGGCCGCCCTCCCGAAGGGCGGCCGTTAACCCTGTTTCATGTGAAACGGCCGCTCCGGAAACCGGGGCGGCCGTTCGCTTTTGTGCCGGAAAATCGGTGAGGGCGGCGCCGGCGGGCGTCAGTCGTGACTCTGAAGGCCGTCGTGGACGTCGAACACCACGTTGCCCTGCCGCCAGGCGAACGGAGCGCCGGGGGTCTGCACCTTGATCTCGCTCTGGGGAATGAGCTTGTCGCAGAGCATCACCAGGATGTCCTCGAGGGGGGCGGTGGTGTCGTTCTCCTCGGTCATGCGATCGATGGAGATCTCGCCGCCTTCCACGCCGTCGTCCTCGATGTGGACGATGAAAATCTCTTCGTGGCCGTGGATGCCATGGGCGGTGACGCGGAACGTTTCTCCCTGATACTCAAATTCCCGGACCATTGTTCATTCTCACTGCTGTCATTGAAAAATACGCTGGGACGCAACGGTACTGGCGGGGCAACCCCCAAAAAACGGCGAAATCTAGAATCGTGACTATGGATTGGTCAAGACCTGATCGGCCTAGGTCAAATTGATGAAATAGTAAGCAAAAGATCGGTGCCCGTTATCGCGCCGCCGTTTCCCGGGCACGCACCACCAATTGCTCCGCCGTGGGCAGGATGCCGGCGACGATGCGGTCCACGCCTTCGGGCGTGGGATGGAGCCCGTCCGGCAGGTTCAGCGCCCGGTCGCCGGCGATGCCTTCGAGGAAGAAGGGATAGAGCAGCACGCCCTCGGCTTCGGCGATGTCCGGGAAGATCTTGTCGAACGCCTCGCGGTAGGGCCGGCCCATGTTGGGGGCCGCCTTCATGCCAGCGAGGAGCACCGTGATGCCGCGCTTGCGCAGCCGCTGGACGATCTCGGTGAGCGCCTTGCGCGTCACCGCCGGGTCGAGCCCGCGCAGCATGTCGTTGGCGCCCAGCTCCACGATCACCGCGTCCGTGCCCTGCGGCACCGACCAGTCGAGGCGGGCGAGCCCCTGGCTCGCGGTCTCGCCGGAGACGCCGGCATTTTCCACCTTCACGTCCAGCCCCTTCGCCCTCAGCGCGGCTTCCAGCCGGGCGGGAAAGGCGGCGGTGCGCGGAATGCCGTAGCCGGCGGTCAGGCTGTCGCCAAAGGCGACAATACGCAGCGGTGCCGCCGCCGCCCCTGACGCGAACGTGAAGACGAGGAAAGCGGCGATCAGCCCCGTCACCGCCTTAAATGACAGGTCCCATGGGGCAACCGGCAGGTCTCTCTTTCCTCCCTGCCCGACCCCACGCAGCACCGGACGCACGGCAAACCCTGGCATGGACGATATTTCCTCTCCGCTTCGCACCATCGCGCTGAAGCATGTGGACCTTTCCCTCGGTACGGGGGCGGCCCGGGTTCATGTCCTGAAGGACATCTCTGTCGAGATCGGGGCAGGCGAGGCGGTGGGCCTCGTCGGGCCGTCGGGGTCCGGCAAGTCGACGCTGCTCATGGTGATGGCCGGGCTGGAGCGGGTGGATTCGGGGCAGGTGAACGTCGCCGGCACGGACATCACGCGCCTCGGCGAGGATCCGCTGGCGCGCTTCCGTGGCCGGCATGTGGGCATCGTCTTCCAGTCCTTCCACCTCATCCCGACCATGACCGCGCTGGAGAACGTGGCGGTGCCGCTGGAACTCGCCGGCCGCGCCGACGCCTTCGACCGCGCGCGGCAGGAACTCGCCAATGTGGGCCTCGCCGAGCGGGCGCAGCATTATCCGGGCCAGCTCTCCGGCGGCGAGCAGCAGCGCGTGGCGCTGGCCCGCGCCCTCGCCCCCGAGCCGCCCATCCTTGTCGCCGACGAGCCCACCGGCAATCTGGACGAGGCCACCGGCCGGCAGGTGATGGACCTCATCTTCTCCGTCCACCGGGCGCGCGGCACGACGCTGGTGCTCGTCACCCATGATGCGGCACTGGCCCACCGGTGCAGCCGCGTGCTGCGCCTGCGCTCGGGGGTGATCGAGGAGGACAGCAGGTCCGGCCTCGAGGTGGTCGCCCGATGAGCCGTGCTTCTTCGCGGCTTCCCGTGCCGCTGCGTCTCGCCCTGCGTGAACTGCGCGGTGCGCGGCGGGGCTTCGGCATCTTCCTCGGCTGCCTCGTGCTGGGCGTTACCGCCATCGCCGGCATCGGCTCTTTCGCCGGTGCCCTCACCCAGGGGCTGGAGCGGGAGGGCCGCGCCATCCTTGGCGGCGACGCCGGCTTCAGCGTCGTGCAGCGGGAGATGACGGCGGACGAGCGCGCCAGCCTCGACCGCCACGGCACCCTCGGCTCCGTCGCTCTTCTGCGCGCCATGGCCCGGACCGAGGCGGGCGATGCCTCCCTCGCCGAGGTGAAGGCGGTGGACGGCACCTATCCCCTCGTCGGCACGGTCGGCCTCGATCCGCCTATGCCAGTCGCCGATGCGCTGAAGGAGAAGAACGGCTTATTCGGCGCCGCCGCCGATCCGGTGCTGCTCGGCCGGCTCGGCGTGAAGACCAGGGACCGCATCCGGCTGGGCGATGCCACCTTCGAGGTTCGCGCCACGCTCACCAGCGAGCCGGACAAGCTCTCCTCCGGCGTCGGTCTCGGCGCCCGCCTCCTCATCTCCCAGGCCGCGCTCCCGGCCACCGGCCTCATCCAGCCCGGCAGTCTCGTGCGCTGGAGCTATCGCCTGCTGCTGGACAATCCCGCCCCGGAGAACCTGAAGGCGGTGATGGGGGAGGTGCGCGAGCCCATGGGCCGCGCCGGCTTCGAGGTGCGCACCCGCGACGGCGCGACGCCCCAGCTTGCGCGCAATGTGGGGCGCATCAGCCAGTTCCTCACTCTCGTGGCGCTCACCGCGCTGCTGGTGGGCGGGGTGGGCGTCGCCAATGCGGTGTCGAGCCATCTCGCCGGCAAGCTGGAGGTCATCGCCACCCTGAAAGCGGTGGGCGCGACCCGCCGCGACGTGTTCCTCACCTATGGCGCGGAGATCGGCCTCATCTCCGCCTTCGGAATCGTGCTCGGCCTGATTCTGGGTGCGGCGCTACCCTTCGCCGCCACCGCTGCCATCGGCGCGCTCGTGCCGTTTCCCCTCGATCCGCAGCTCGATTGGGCGGCGCTGGCGCGAGCGGCGCTCTACGGGCTAGTGGTCGCCGCCGTGTTTTCGGTGATCCCGCTGGCGCGGGCGCAGGAAGCCCGGGTTTCGGCCCTGTTCCGGGACGGCATCGGCGAGATGCGGCGGCGCATTTCCCTGCCCTATCTGCTGCTCGTCGGCGGCCTCGGCGCGGCGCTGGTGGTGCTCGCCCTTTTCACCTCCGACGACAAAAGGGCCGCCGCGATCTTCCTCGCCGCGGCTGCCGCCGTGTTCGTGCTGCTGCGGCTGGTCGCCTCCGGCCTCATGGCCCTCGCCCGGCGGGCTCCTCGGCCGCGCGGCGCGGCAGCGCGCCTCGCCCTCGGCAACATCCACCGGCCCGGCGCGCTCACGCCTTCGGTCGTGCTCTCGCTGGGGCTGGGCCTGTCGCTGCTGGTGGGCATCTCGCTGGTGGACGCCAGCCTCAACCGCGAACTGAACGGTCCCGTGCGGGAGAATGCGCCGAGCTTCTTCTTCGTCGACGTGCCGAACAGCGAGGAAGCCGAATTCCGCGCCTTCCTCGCCGAGCAGGCGCCGGGGGCGGTGGTGAAGTCCGTGCCCATGCTGCGCGGGCGCATCACCCATGTGAAGGAGATCCCCGCGGAAGAAGTGAAGCCCCGCCCCGATGCCGCCTGGGTGTTGCAGAGCGACCGCGGCATCTCCTCCTCCGCCACCGTGCCCGAGGGCTCCACCGTGGTGGCCGGGAAGTGGTGGACGGGAGACGAGACCGAACCCCTCGTTTCCTTCGACAGCGAACTGGCCGCCGGCCTCGGCCTCAAGCTCGGTGACACGGTGACGGTGAGCGTGCTGGGCCGCAGCGTCACCGCCCGCATCGCCAACCTGCGACAGGTGAAGTGGGAGCGGCTCGGCATCAATTTCGTCATGGTGTTCTCGCCCGCGACCTTCGCCGGCGCGCCCTATACGGTGCTCGCCACCCTCGCCTTCCCGGATGGCGGCGACACGGCGCGGGAGATCGCGCTGCTCAAGGCCATGGCCGCGCGCTTCCCCGCCATCACCACGGTGCGGGTGAAGGAGACGCTGGAGGAGGCGCAGCGGATGCTGGACAACCTCTCCCTCGGCATCCGCGCGGCCAGCCTCGTCACCCTCATCACATCGGTCCTGGTGCTGGCCGGGGCGCTCGCCGCCGGGCGCGAGCGGCGCATCTATGATGCGGTGATCCTCAAGACGCTGGGCGCCACCCGTGGCCGGCTGACCCTCGCCTATGGCCTCGAATACGCTGGCCTCGGCCTCGCCACCGCCATCGTCGCGGCGGCGGCGGGCACGGCGGCGGCCTGGGGTGTGGTGACGCAGGTGATGGACATCCCCTTCACCTTCGCCCCCCTTCCCGCCCTCGGCGCAGTGGTGGCGGCGCTGGCGGTGACGCTGGTGGTCGGGCTGCTGGGTACCCTTCGGGCACTTTCGGCGCCCCCTGCGCGGGTGCTTCGACACCTTTAGCCAAGTATTTGACGGTACGTTATTCTTCGCCGGCTCCACGAAATATTTACCGGCATTCGTGGAGGAATGGTACCAAACTGCACCGCGTCGACGCCTCGCGAATCGGCGCGGCCCCGGATGCGCGCCGCTTCCGGCACGATCCCGGACAGACCGGCCGGCACTCCGCCGGACCGCACAGGGAGCAAAAGAACATGCGCTCTTTCCGTCAGTTCGCCCTCGCCTCGGCGACGGCCGTGGCCCTCGGCACGGTCTTCGCGGGCGGCATCGCGGCCGCCCAGCCGGCGCCCGCCGCTCCCACCGACGCCGCGCCCTACACGGCCGAAGACGCCGCGGCCGTGCTCGACGCCCGCCTCGCCGCGCTGAAGACCGTGCTGCGCCTGACCCCCGACCAGGAGAAGCTCTGGCCGCCGGTGGAAGCCTCCATCCGCGACGCGGTGAAGGGCGCCATCGAACGCCGCGAGAAGCGCCTCTCCGCCCCGCCGCCGGCCACCGTGCTGGACGTGCTCGCCAACGTCGCCACCGCCGAACAGGCCCGCGGCAAGGCGCTCGCCAACTTCGTCGAGGCGGCCAAGCCCTTCGTCGCCTCGCTGACCCCGGCCCAGCGCAACCGCATCCCCACCTTCCTCGGGGTGCATGACAACGGCCAGCAGCCCAACACCTCCGAGCTGTGGATCTTCGAGGAGGAGGAGTGATGCGCGCGCTGACACTTCTCGCCCTCGCCGCCCCGGCGCTCGGCGCCCTCGCCGCTCCGGCGGCCGCCTTCCCGCTGCCGCAGGCGCCTGAGGTCGCGACCGTCCAGACCGTGGCCGGCGGCTGCGGCGTCGGTTTCCATCGCGGCCCGTGGGGCGGCTGTCGCGGCAATGGTGCGGTGTATGTGGCCCCGCACGCGGTCGTCGTGGCGCCCCGTCCGGTCGTGGTCGCGCCCGGCCCGGCAGTGGTCGTGCCCGCGCGTCACTGCTGGTGGCGTGCCGGCCCCTACGGCTCGGTCCGCGTGTGCAACTGAGGCGCCGCTGAAGCGTTACTCCAGGGCGGCGGCTGGACCGCCGCCCTGCCCATCGCGTCGTAAAACGGCGGCGGGCACGCCGCTTCGCTCTCGGCAACAGGAGAGACATCATGCGCAAACAGATCCTGATCGCCGCCGCCGCAGCGGGCTTTCTCGGGCTCGGCACCGGCGTCGCCGCCGCCTTCCCGGCGCCCCAGCCGCTCGATCGGCTCGCGACGGTCCAGACGGTCGCTGGCGGCTGCGGCATCGGCTGGCACCGTGGCCCCTGGGGTGGCTGTCGTCCGAACTACTGGCGGCCGTATTGGGGGCCGCGCTATTGCTGGTGGCGCCCCGGCCCGTGGGGCCCCGTGCGCGTCTGCCGCTGAGGCAGACCAGCGCCTCACCTCGGTGCAGGCACACCTCTTGCCGCCCGGTGCGACCACAGGGCGGCCGCCGAACGCTTGATCGGACGGCGCCGCCGTGCAAGCACGGAAAAAACGGGAGGGGAGCGCCATCATGACCAAAGGCGAGGCGGATCTCGTCATCGGCGAAGGGCGGGCGCTCGGCGCCCACCCCTTGCGCGCGGCCATCCTGAGGGAACTGCATGCGCGCCCCTTCGTGCCGGTCTCGGCACCGCGCCGCATGCTCCATGCCGCCTTCCTGCTGGATGCGGCGGGCGCCCAGTCCGACCGCGCCGCGCTCGCGGCGCTGTGCAACGCCCGCGGGCTGCCGGCCCCGGCGCCGGGGGCGAAATATCATCACGTCTCCTTCGGCGGCGCCGAGCTGCGCTGGGAAAGCCACGCGGAATTCTGCACCTACACCTGGGACCTGCCCTCCCTTGACCTTGCGGAGGGGGGCCTGCCGTTCCAGCCGCCGGCGACCACCCTCGCCAGCCCCTTCGGCGAAGTGCCGCAGCCCGGTCCGCTGCTGGTGGCGGTGGATCTGCACCTCCTGCGGGACACCGCCGAGGACTTCTTCCTCGAAAAGGTGTTCGACCGCTCCAGCCTCGCCCGCGCGGACGTGAGCGACGGCTTCGCCGAGATCGCCACCGACTTCATGGCCGATCCCTCCGGCTTCGTGCGCATCCTGGTGCGCGACCGCGGCCTCGGCGCCGACGCATGCGGCGCGCTGGTGCAGCGGGTGCTGGAGATCGAGACCTACCGCACCCTCGCCCTTCTCGGCCTCCCGGAGGCGCAGCGCCTCGCGCCCGAGGTGGCCCGCATCGAGCAGCGGCTCGCCGGCTCGGCCACCGAAATGATGTCGGCCAAGGGCCTTTCCGACAACAACCGCCTGCTGGACGAACTGGTGGCGCTGGCCGCCGAGCTTGAGGCGGGGGCCACCGCCTCCCTGTTCCGGTTCGGCGCCAGCCGCGCCTACATGGAGATCGTGCGGCTGCGCCTTGCGACCATCCGCGAGATGTCGGTGCCGGGCTTTCCCACCTGGCAGCAGTTCCTCGACCGCCGCATGGCGCCGGCCATGCGCACCTGCTTCACGCTGGAGGAGCGGCAGGACAAGATCGCCCAGAAGCTCGCCAACGCCGCCGACCTGCTGCGCACCCGCGTGGACGTGGAGCTGGAGCAGCAGAACCGCGACCTGCTCACCTCAATGAACGACCGCACCCGCCTGCAGCTGCGCCTGCAGCGGACGGTCGAGGGCCTGTCCGTCGCGGCGATTTCCTATTATGTCGTCAGCCTCGTGCACCACCTCGCCGAGGGCATCCACGAGAGCGGCGTCGACGCCAGGATGCTCGGCATCCACATCGACGTGGGGCTGGTGACGGCGGCCGCCGTGCCGCTGGCGCTCTTGGGCGTGTGGTCCGTGGTGCGACGCATCCGCAGCGCCCACGGCGACGGGGATTGAACGACGGGGATCCAAAAGAGTTTAGGGGGAGGGCTGATGGACCACGAGGTCGAATACAACAACCGTGCCCGCGTGCCGGACCATCCCGCCATCTTCGAGCGCTGGGCGCACAGCTCGGCCGCCATGCGCGGGGCAGCGGTGGCGGCCGACCTCGGCGTACCCTACGGCTCCGGCCCGCGGCAGATCCTCGACATCATCTGGCCGGGTACCGACCGGCAGGCGCCGGTGGTGCTGTTCCTCCACGGCGGCTACTTCCAGTCTCTACACCCGCGCGATTTCACCTTCGCCGCGGCCGGGTGCCTCGCCCATGGCGTCGCCATGGCGTTCGCCGGCTATGACCTCGCGCCGCTGGTGCCGGTGGGCACCATCCTCGCGCAGGCGCGGGCCGCGGCCATCACCCTCTACCGCCTCGTCGGCCGGCCGCTGGTGGTGTGCGGCCATTCCGCCGGCGGGCACCTCGCCGCGGCGCTGGCCGCCACCTCCTGGCGGGAGATCGATGTGGACACGCCGGACAATCTCATCCCGTCCGGTCTCGGCATCTCCGGCGTCTATGAGCTTGAGCCGCTCGTCCCCACCTCCATGAACAAGGCGCTGCGCCTCGATGCGGAGGAGGCCCGGCGCCTCTCCCCCGCCTCCTGGCCGGTGCCGGCGGGACGCAGCTTCGATGCCTTCGTCGGCGGGGCCGAGAGCGCGGAATTCCTGCGGCAGGCCCATGACCTCGCCGCGAGCTGGCGCGCCAAGGGCGTGGCCGCGCAGGCTTTCGACGTGCCGGGCGCGAACCACTTCACGGTGGTGGATACGCTCGCTGATCCCTCCTCGCACATGGTGCGCCGGCTGGTGGAGATGGCCCGCGCCATCTCCCAGTGACCAGCACACGACACGCCAGAACGGACCTTTCATGCAGCCCATCCAGATTGCCGTCGTGCCCGTCACGCCGTTCGAGCAGAACTGCTCCATCCTGTGGTG
The DNA here is from genome assembly GCF_041911315.1 of Xanthobacter sp. Classification (NCBI taxonomy): domain Bacteria; kingdom Pseudomonadati; phylum Pseudomonadota; class Alphaproteobacteria; order Hyphomicrobiales; family Xanthobacteraceae; genus Xanthobacter; species Xanthobacter sp. Next base: position 23,526 of record NZ_JAYRPE010000015.1, read on the forward strand.
CACCAAAACCATGAAGGGCGCGGTGATCGACCCCGGTGGCGATCTCGACCGCATCCGCGCCGCCATCGCCGAGACCGGCGTGACCATCGAGAAGATCCTGCTCACCCACGGGCACGTGGATCACGCCGCCGGCGCTGCTGAACTGGCGGAAAGCCTCGGCGTGAAGGTGGAAGGCCCGGGCGCGGCGGACCAGTTCATCATCGACGACATCCCGCGCATGGCCGAGAAATACGGCATCGAGGGCGCCCGTTCGGTGACGCCGGACCTCTATCTGAACGAGGGCGACACGGTGAGCGTGGGGGACGTCTCGCTGGAGGTGCTGCACGTGCCGGGGCATACGCCGGGGCACATGGTGTTTGTCCACCGCCCGGTGGGCCTCGCCATCGTCGGCGATACCCTGTTCCGCGGCTCGGTGGGGCGCACGGACTTCCCCTATGGCGATCCCGATCTGCTCATCAAGGGCATCAAGGAAAAGCTGCTGCCGCTCGGCGACAACATGGTCTGCCTTCCCGGTCATGGTCCTGTCACGAGCATCGGCGACGAGAAGGCGCATAATCCCTTCCTGCGCTGACCATCCGAGCACCCACTCTTCAGGAGACCGCCCGTGACTGCCGCCCGGCGCTACGCCGTCTACCTCGCCCCGCCCGCCGATGGCGCCCTCTGGCGCTTCGGCTCGGCGGCGCTCGGCTATGACGCGGAGACGGGCGCCGCGCTGGCTGCTCCCGACATCGCCGGCTTCGATGCGGCGGCCTGGCATCAGGCGACCGCCGAGCCCCGCCGCTACGGCTTCCACGGCACGCTGAAGGCGCCGTTCCGGCTCGCGGACGGCGCGTCCGAGGACGATCTGGCGCAGCTCATGGCCCGCTGCGCCGCCGGCCATCATGCCTTCGAGATGCCGCCGCTGGAGGTCCGCGCCATCGGGCCGTTCGTGGCGCTGGTGCCGGCCGTTCCGTCGCCCAAGCTCGAAGACCTCGCCCGCTCGGCGGTGCTGGAGCTGGATGGCCTGCGCGCCCCGCTCTCGGCCTCGGAGATCGCGCGGCGCAAGCCCGACCGGCTCTCCGCGCGGCAGCTCGGCTATCTGGAGGCCTATGGCTACCCATACGTCCTCGACGAATTCCGCTTCCACATGACGCTGACCGGTCCGCTGCCGGAGCCGGAGCGGGTTCAGGCGCTGAACGCGCTCACCGCCGCCTTCGCCGCCAGTGGCGCGGACGTGCCGGCGACGATCACGGACATGGCGCTCTACGTGCAGGAGCCCGGGGCGCCTCAGTTCCGGCTCCTGCGGCGGTATCCGCTGGGAGCCACCCAATGAAGCAGCTCGGTGAGACGCCGCTCATCGATCCCACGGCGCAGGTCCGTGCCTCCACCCTCGGCCGCTACACCGAGGTCGGTCCGCGCACCAAGCTGCTCGAAGTGGAGATGGGCGATTACTCCTACGTGGTGAACGATTCCGACATCGCCTATGCGCGCATCGGCAAGTTCTGCTCCATCGCCGCCATGACCCGCCTCAATCCCGGCAACCACCCGACGTGGCGGGCCTCCCAATCCCATTTCCTCTATCGCGCCTCCGCCTATTTCCCCGGCGAGGAAGACGAGACGGATTTCTTCCAGTGGCGGCGCGACCAGCAGCTGACCATGGGCCATGACGTGTGGATCGGCCACGGCGCCGTGGTGCTGGCCGGCCGCAGCATCGGCACCGGGGCCGTGGTGGCGGCGGGCGCGGTGGTGTCGAAGGACGTGCCCGCTTATGCCATCGTCGCCGGCGTGCCGGCGCGCCTCGTGAAGTGGCGGTTTCCCGAGGAGATCGCCGCGCGCCTCCAGGCGCTCGGCTGGTGGGACTGGCCCCACGCGCAGCTCCGCGCCGCCTTGCCGGATTTCCGCAGCCTCCCCATCGAGGCCTTTCTCGAGAAATACGAAGGCTGAAGGCCGCGCCTTTAGCCAACCCGATACCGCCGCCGCCCCGCCGCTCCCCTTCGGCGCGGAAGGGTGCTAATCATCGCCGATGATGCGTTCTCCGGTGAACAAGACTCCCGCCGACGGCGATCCCGAGGGTCCCGGCGGTTCCGACATGCCGCCCGTCCCCCATATCCATCCCGCGTCCGTGGTCTCGGCGCTGGCGACCCTCGATGCCGAAAAGGCCGGGCTCGAAGCCCTCGCCAAGGCCATGGCCGGCCCGCTCGGCGCCGCCTTCGACGTGGCGGTGGCGACCATCCAGAATTCCCACGGCCGGGTCATCATCACCGGCATGGGCAAGAGCGGGCACGTGGCGCGCAAGATCGCCGCGACGCTCGCCTCCACCGGCACGCCGGCCCACTATGTCCATCCCGCCGAGGCAAGCCACGGCGACCTCGGCATGATCACCACCGACGATGTGATCGTCGCCTTGTCGTGGTCCGGCGAGACAGTGGAACTGCGCGATCTCGTGGAATATTCGCGCCGCTTCGACGTGCCGCTGATCGCCTTCACGTCCAATCCCACCAGCGCCCTCGCCTCCTCGGCCAGCGTGGTGCTGAACCTGCCGGTGGCGCAGGAGGCCTGCCCGCACGGGCTCGCCCCCACCACCTCCACCCTCATGCAGCTGGCGCTGGGCGACGCGCTGGCGGTGGCGCTGCTGCAGAGCCGCGGCTTCACCGCGCTCGATTTCCGCCAGCTCCATCCCGGCGGCAAGCTGGGCGCCAGCCTGAAATTCGTGCGCGACGTGATGCGCGCGGGCGAGGCCCTGCCGCTCGTGCAGAGCGGCACCAAGATGGGCGCGGCGCTGGTGGAAATGAGCGCCAAGGGTCTCGGCTGCGTCGGCGTGGTGGCTCAGGACGGGGCGCTCGCCGGCATCGTCACTGACGGTGACCTGCGCCGCCACATGGCCAACGACCTCGCCGCCCGCACGGTGGACGAGATCATGACCCCGGCCCCGCGCACGGTGCGGCCGGACCAGCTCGCCTCCGAGGCGCTGAACATCCTGAACGCGCGCAAGATCACCGCGCTACTGGTGGTGGAGGACAGGGCGCCCGTGGGCGTGCTGCATATCCACGATCTGCTGCTCACCGGCATCGCCTGACCGAACGGGCACGCGCCCGTTCAAGCCCGCGCGGCGATGGAGCGAAGCGGCACGGCATCCCGCGTCGCCTCAGGCCACCGGGATCGCCTTGTCCGGCCGGGTGGCGATCAGGTTGCGAAGGGTGAGCAGGGTCGAGGCATCCGCCACCCCATCCACCTGCGAGGGGCGGAAATGGCGCTGGAAGGCGGCCACCACCTCGGCCGTCGCCGCGTCATACGCGTCATCGAGAGCAATGCCGTAGCCATACCACGCCAGCATGGCTTTCAGCGCCGCCACTGGCTCCCCCGCATCGCCCGGCATGAAGAACCGCCCCCCGGTGATGTGCGCCTCCGGCACCAGATGGCCGACGCCCGCCGCGTGGAGGACGCCCCACGGAAACCGCTCGCCGGGATCGCGCTTGCGCGCCGGGGCGATGTCCGAATGGGCGAGCACCCGGTCGGCACGGATGGCGTGGCGGGTGATGATGTCCTGCGACAGGGCGATCACCCGCGCGATCTGCACATCCGGGAAGGGCGGCAGGCCGAAATCGTGGCCGCCATTGACGATCTCGATGCCGATGGAGCGGGAATTGGTATCAGTGATGCCTTCCCACGAGGACAGCCCCGCGTGCCAGGCCCGCGCGCCCTCCGCCACCATCTGCACGATGCTGCCGTCCTCCCGGATGACATAATGGCAGGAGACCTCGGCCGCCGGCGTCCGCAGCAGCTCGATGGCCGCATCGGCGCTGCCCATGCCAGTGTAGTGCAGGACCAGCATGTCGATGCTTGAGCGGCGCTCGCCGAAATTCGGGGAGGGAACAAGCGTATCCACCAGCGCCGAATCGGAGGCGACAAGTTCGGGGGCGGCGGGCGCGTCCATCACAGGCCCCTCTGTCGGGCGATGGTGGAATAGGCGGCATTGAGCGCCGCCACCCGATCATTGGCGAGCTTGATGGCGGCGGGTGGCAGGCCACGGCCGGCGAGCCGGTCGGGATGGTGGGTCGAGACCAGCGCGCGCCAGTGCGCCTTCACCTCGTCGTCGCTGGCGCCGGGGTCGAGATCGAGCACGGCATAGGGATCGCCCGGACGGCGCACATGGCGCGCCTCGATGCGTTCATAGGCCAGTCCCTCGAAGCCCAGGATGCGGGCGACCTCGGCGAGGAAGACGAGCTCCTTGTCATGCAGGGCATGGTCCGCCTTCGCCACGTGGAACAGCGCGTCCATGAGGTCTTCCCGCGTGTCCGGCGCGTCGGCGAACAGGTCCGCGACCTGATGGGCGTAGGCCTCGAAGCCGGCGGTATCCTGCTTGGCGAGATTGTAGAGCCGCGCCACCGCGTCGAGATCCTCGGGCGGGATGTCGAACACCTCGCGGAAGGCCTCCACCTCGGCCGGCACCACCACGCCGTCGGCCTTGGCCATCTTGGCGGACAGCGCAATGAGGGCGATGGAGAAGGCGGCAGGCTTGGGCGCGGGAGCGAGCAGAACGCGGTCGATCACATGGCCCGCCAATGCCCCGAGCAGGGCACCGAGCGGCCCCCCCAGCGCAAATCCCACACCTGCCCCGCCGATGAGACCGTAAGCCACCTGATCCTCCGCATCCGCTCCGGCGGAGCTAGAGCAGGGATGCGGCGCCGGCAAGGCGTGGGACGGAATGACGAGGCGAAGGATGCCCTAAAGCGTCGGGGCTCAGCTCCCGTTGCCCGGGAAGGTCCGGGCGAAGATCTTGCCCTCCGTGTCCTCGGCGCGGACCGAAACCGGGGCTGCGGAGGGGGTGAAGCTGAAGCGGAAGGTGGGGTCCTCGCTGATGGAGATGCCGCCCTCCATGGCGAAGATGAGCTTGGCGCCCTGCTTCACCTGAACCTCGCGCACGAACCATGCCGGCGTGTAGCCGCGCGTCGCCTCGTCCATCTGCAGGCCGGAGAAATTGGGATGGCGGATCTGCACCTGCGCCTCCGCGCGGCCGGAATCGGCAAAGGACCGGAATCGGATCTCGCCGAGCTTGGCGATGCTCTCCGCCGTGTCCTTGGTCGCCGGCGCGGAGCAGCCGCCCGCTGCCTTCACATAAGCCTTCGTCATGATGAGGGCGCCGTCGCTGGTCTCGGCCACGGCGCGCACCCAGCTGTAGGAATTCACCCGCACCCGCACGGAGAGCGAGAAAGTGCGGATGCCGTCGCCGAAGGCGAATCGGCCGGCCACAGGCGACGGGTTCTCGTCGATGATGAGCGTCACCGCCTTCAGCGTGCGCGGATCGTCCTTGGGCAGTTCGAGCGCGAGGGTGAGGGGCACGAGGGCGGCATCCTCCGCCCGGCCCGGCGCGTCGATCCGCACCGCATTGCCGGCGTCGCTGATCTTGGCCGAAGGGAAGATATCGCCGCGGATGGACGACCATGTGGCTTCCGGCCTGTCGGGGTCGGCCTGCGCGGACTCGGCGGCGGCGGGGCTGGCGAACACAATGGCCAGCGGCATTGCCGAGAGTAGAGCCGCGAGCACGGCCCCCGTGGTGCCGGCGGAACAGCGCAGGGATAAGCGCTTCATGGCATTGCCTCCCAAGAGTCGGTCATGGCCGTGTCGGCCTTATTGTCCGCGCCGCGTTTGCCGGCGACGCACGGGTCGGGTTCCGCCCTAGGGGCGCGGCTGCGCCGCTTCCAGCGGAAGCCCGGCTTCGCCCCAGCCGTCTACGCCGGTGGGAAACCAGGATACGTCCGTGTAGCCATAGGCGAGGGCGCGCTTGGCGGCGTTCCACGACATCCAGCAATCACGCTGGCAGAAAATCACAAGCGGCGCATTCACATCGCCGCGGGTGACGGCGGAAAGGCCGGCGCGGAAATAGCTTTCGGTCTCCGCATTGAGCGCGCCGAAGCCCACATTGGGCAGCCACATGGCACCCGGAATGGTGGAATGGGGCTGGTCCCGCCACAGCGTTCCCGCCGGCAGGCCCGCCGGCTTGGGCGGGCGCGGCAGCACGTCCACGAAGGCGACTCCGCCCTTGCGCCACAGCTCGGCCGCAGCGGCAGCATCGAGCACGCGGGCGCCATGGAGCGTCGCCGGCACCGGCGCACGATAGGCGTCCAGCCGGTAGCCCTCGGGCTCTGCCGGTGGAGCAGCGGTCGGGGCGGAAGGGGCGGCGACGGGCTGAGCAAGGGCCGGCATCGCCAGCAGGCAGAGCCCGCCCAGCACAGCGATCGCAAGGCGGCTGCTCCGGCCCGCTCCCTGCATCGTCCGGCTCACTGGCCCGGCGTCCCGGCGTGCGGCGCGATGGGCTGGCCGTCCTCGTCCAGAAGCGGGACGTGATAGGCGACGAGCACCTTCTCGATGTCGTCGGCGCGCTTGCGCAGCACGGTGTTCAGCGTCTGCTTCCAGATGTGGTCGGTGGGGCGGACGCCCATGGTGATTCGGTAGGCCAGCGCCGGGCGGGGTGCCTCCTTCACCAGCGGGATCACCTTGAGTGGCGTCGCTGACCGCGCCGCGAAATAGCCGGCCGAGGGGCCCCAGAGCAGGCCGCCGTCGATCTCGCCGGCATTGAGGCTGGCAAGCATCTCCTCGGCCGGGGAGGCATAGCGCCGGTCCACGAGGAGCGAATAGGTGCGGGCGTTGCCGATGAGCCCCAGTTCAAGAAGGTGGTCGGCCGGCGGGGTCGCGGCGATGACGCCGAGTTTCGCCGTCTTGAGCTTCGGATCGGACAATTGGGTCACGCCGTCGAGCGGACCGCCGGCCTTCACCACCAGCACGAACACCGATTCGTAATAGGGGTTGGTGTGCAGGACGAGGTCGGCACCGGCCACATAGCCGATGATGACGTCGCACAGGCGACGGCCCAGCGAGTTGCGCACGAAACCGGGGCCCTGCGGCATCAAATAATAGCGCAGGGGCAGCTTGAGCTCGTCGGCGACGATGGCCGCGATCTTGTTCTCGAATCCCTCACCGACGGAATTCGAGAACGGCATGTTGGCGGGATCGGCGCACACCCGGAGGGCATCCGCCGAGACCTGGTCTGGAATCTGCTGCCCACCGGCCCCCGAAGGGCTGAGCAGCAGGATGGCGGCGAGGGCTGCCGTCGCAAGCGACGCCAGCAGGGGCGCGAACCGTTCCCTACTCGCCGAGGCAGGCCTTCTCGGCATCGGCAATCTCCTTCGACTTGTCGTCCCGCTTGGCGGGGCGGACGCGGCCCAGAGCGTCGGTGGAGCGTGCGCGCAGATAGACGTAGAGGTCGTCGAGGTAGCACATCACGTTCTTGTTCAGGCCAAACGACGGCATCACCCGGTCGTTGCCGTTGCTCAGGTTCTGGCGGCCGCCGACGACCACTTCGCTGAACTGGTCGAAGTTCATCGTCTTCAGCGAGTCGGCGAGGGCCGGGGCGTAGGTGGAGCCCATGCCGTCCGGGCCGTGGCAGACGTGGCACTCGGCGTGGTAGCGGCGGTAGCCGGAATAGGTCAGCCAGTCCACCTGGCCATCGGGCTTGATGTTGTAGGTGGGCGCGCCGTCGACGTCGTAATAGCGGCCGCCCTCCTCCTTCACCGGCTTGGGGTCCGCCGGCTTGGTGGTCTCGGCGCGCGAGGCGGTGCTGCCGAGGGCGAGCGAGAAGGCGGCGAGGAAGAATGCGCCGGCGCGGGTCAGGGTGAGCGAGGAAACCACACGATCTCTCCAAAACGACTGACGAAGGGCGAAGACGGGCCCTGGGGGGCTGGGCGCATCCGTCTCCGGTTTCGCAAGGGGCCGGGCCGCGAAAATCCCGCATCGGCGGGCGCGAGCGCCGGGCGCAGGTTCCCGTTCCGGCTCTGGCCGGCGGGGCATTCCCTGCTGTGAAAAGGATCGGGCCGGCGGGGGTCTCCCCAAGCCGGCCCGACTGCGCATGCGAGATGCGCCTGGCCTTAACGCCGCCCGATCATTGCGGGATGGCGAAGACCGTCAGCTGACCGCCGAGGGCGGTGTAGTTGCTGAGGGCCGCATAGCCACCCACCGCGCCGAGGCCGGCGTTCGGGTCGGTCAGTCCGGCCGCGAGGCCGATGCCGGCCCAGCCGCCGACACCCGAGAGCACAGCCACATACTGCTTGCCCTTGTGGGTGTAGGTCATGACGTTGCCGATGATGCCGGACGGGGTCTTGAACTTGTAGAGTTCCTTGCCCGTCTTGGCGTCGACCGCCTTCAGGTAGCCTTCGAGGGTGCCGTAGAACACCACGCCGCCGGCAGTGGAGAGAGCGCCGGACCACACGGAGAACTGCTCCGGGTTGGACCACACGATCTTGCCCTGCTTGGCGTCCCACGCGATGAAGTTGCCCATGCCGCCATGGCTGCCGGGAGCCGGGAACATGGAGAGCGTGGCACCCACATAGGGCTGGCCGGGGGTGTAGCTGACGCGGAACGGCTCGTAGTCCATGCACACATGGTTGGTGGGCACGTAGAACAGGCCGGTGTCAGGCGAGTAGGACGCAGGCTGCTGGTCCTTGGTGCCGAGTGCCGCCGGGCAGATGCCGGTGGAGTTCACATCTTCGCCGTTCTGCTCGGTGGAATACTTGGCCACGACCAGCGGACGACCATAGGTCGGGCTGTTCTTGTCCATGTCCACCTTCGAAGCCCAGTTCACCGCCGGGTCGAACTTCTCGGCCACGAGCAGCTCGCCGGTCTTGCGGTCCAGCGTGTAGCCGAAGCCGTTGCGGTCGAAGTGCACCAGCGTCGGGCGGGTCTGTCCGCCGATCTGCTGGTCGGCGAGGATCATCTCGTTGATGCCGTCATAGTCCCACTGGTCGTGGGGCGTCATCTGATAGACCCACTTGGCGACACCGGTGTCGGCGTCACGGGCGAAGATGGTCATGGACCACTTGTTGTCGCCCGGGCGCTGCTTCGGGTTCCAGGTCGAGGGGTTGCCCGAGCCGTAATAGATCAGGTTGAGCTGCGGGTCGTACGAATACCAGCCCCAGGTGCAGCCGCCGCCGGTCTTCCACTGGTCGCCCTGCCAGGTGGCGAGGGACGAATCCTTGCCCACGGGCTTGCCGAGCGCAGTGGTCTTCTCGTCGAACAGGATCTGGCTGTCCGGGCCGACGGAATAGGCGCGCCACGCCTGCTTGCCGGTGTTGATGTCGTAGGCGGTGACGTGGCACTGCACGCCGAACTCGCCGCCGGAGATGCCCACGAGGACCTTGTCCTTCACCGGCATCACGGTGGCGGTGTTGGTCTCACCCTTCTTGGGATCGCCGTTCACCACCGACCAGGCCACCTTGCCGGTCTTGGCGTCGAGCGCCACGACCTTGGTGTCGGCCTGATGCAGGAACACCTTGCCGTCGGCATAGGCGAGACCGCGGTTCACCGTATCGCAGCACATCACCGGAATGACGGTGGGGTCCTGCTTCGGCTCGTACTTCCAGATGATCTTGCCTTCGTTGTTGAGGTCGAGGGCATAGACGATGTTCGGGAAGGGCGTGTGGACATACATGATGTCGCCCACGACCAGCGGAGAGCCCTCATGGCCGCGCAGCACGCCCGTGGAGAAGGTCCAGGAGACCTGGAGCTTGTTCACGTTGTCGGTCGTGATCTGCTTGAGCTTGGAATGGCGGGTGTTGGCGTAGTCGCCGGTCTGGAGAACCCACTGGTTGGGGTCCTGGGTAAGCTTGAGAACACTGTCATTCGCGCTGGCGGGCGCGCCGAAAAATACGGTTGCCGCCGCCGTGGCGGTCAAAACCAAAAGACGTCTCATCCGGGCTTCCTCCGATGGATGCGGGTCCGCCTCCACGCGCATGTGGAGCGGGAAACGCACTGAGCGTTTGTTTTCGCCTTGGGGGACTCCATCTACTTCGGCAGCGTGTCACGACCGGCGTGATGCCCTGAAGCCTTGCGGTGACAAGTGCGTCCCGCAGGCCTGCGAACCAACCCCGCGTTCCCCGCACGGAGCTGTTGAAGCCGAAGCTGTGAGGAACGTAAGCAATGTTTTCGCCCAAGGCAATACGCCAAATGTCCGGTTGACGAGGCGATTTATACTGCAAGCGCGAAGTTGCCCTACGTAATTTTGCAGCGCAGCAATATTCGCGTTCGGCTGCGGCTGCGCGGCCCTATTCCCATTCCAGCTCGTGATAGGCCGACGTCGCGTTGCGGGCGTTGAAGTCGTCGAACAGCTTCCAGTCCGGCGCCTCCTCGCGACCAGCCGCGCGGGCCGCCTCGGCCATGGTGCCGCCGGCCTTGACCGTGGCACGCACGTCGGCGACGAGGCGTTTGAGATAGCGCTCGGTGGGCGCCGCAGCGTCCGGCCAGGGGGCGGAGGCGGGACCGTGGCCCGGCACCACGCGGGCCGCGGGCCGGCGCTTCATCTCCTCCAGGAGGGCGATCCAGCCCAGGGCCTTGCCGTCGAGGGCGGGGACATGCCCCAGGAAGAGAAGATCGCCGAGGAACCAGGTGCTCGTCTTTTCGTCGAATACCGTGAGGTCGGTGGCGGTATGGGCGGTCGGCCACGCCTCGAGGCGCAGCGGACGCTCCCCGAGATCGATGCTGCGCACCTTGTCCACGGTCTCGTCGGGCAGGATCACCCGCGTCCCCTCCGCCGCCTCCGGGCCGATGAGGCGCTCGGTGGCGGAAAGGTAGGAAGAGGCGCGGGCGGAGAGCGCCTCCGGCAGGTTGTGATGGCCGATGAAGGTCACGCCCGGCCCCACGAACGCGGCATCCCCGAGCACGTGATCGGGATGCATGTGGGTGTTGATGACATAGCGGATCGGCAGCGTCGTCCGGGCCCGGATGGCCGCCTTCAGCGCCTCCCCCGCCGCCTTGCTGCCGCCGGTGTCGATCACCGCCACGGCATCCTTGCCGACGACGAAGCCGGCATTGCCGACGAAGCCGAGATTCTTCGGCAATGCAAGGGCATAGGGTGCCTGATGGACGAAGACGCCAGGGGCGATCTCGCTCACCGCGAACGGCTCCGGCTGCGCTTGCGCTGCAGTTGGAATCGCGCCCACCAGCAGCGCCGCGAGCGCCGCGCCTGCGGCCACGCGCTGCACCGTCTGGGGCTTGCAGCCATGGGCTCCGGAACGCTCCATCTCACCCCTCCCGCAGCAGAGGAAAGCGCGCAGCCAGCGCCGCCCGCTCGGCCTCGATCCATGGACCATCGCGCATGGCTCGCGGCAAGGCGAGACACACCTCCTCGACGACGTGGGTGGGCCGTGGCGCCAGCATAACCACGCGGTCGGCCAGCTCCAGCGCCTCGCGCACATTGTGCGTCACCATGAGCACGCTGGTCCCGCCGTCCGCCGCCAGCGCCACGTAGCGGCGCAGCTCTGCGGCGGCCTGGGCATCGAGGGAAACGAAGGGCTCGTCGAGCACCAGAAGGTCCGGCTCCAGCGCCATGGCGCGCGCCAGCGACACCCGCCGGGCGAGGCCCAGCGACAGCTCGCCGGGATAGCGCGCCGCATGGGCCGAGAGGCCGAAGCGCGCGATCAGCGGAGCGAGGTCCATGGCCCGGCGCGCCTTCGGCAGCACGAGGCGGATGTTCTCCTCCACCGTGCGCCACGGCAGAAGACGCGGTTCCTGGAAGGCGACGCCGATGGAAAGGGTCGCGGGATCGGGCTTCACCTCGCCCTCGAAGGCGCGGTCGAGCCCGGCGAGGATGCGCAGCGTCGTCGTCTTGCCGCAGCCCGAGGGGCCGATGAGGCAGACGAATTCGCCCCTGCGAAGGGCGAGCGTGATGCCGCACACGGCCTCCATCCCGGTCCCGTCGGGCCGCCGGTAGGTCTTGGCGCGGATGACCGCCTCAATGAGCGGAGAGGCGCCAGCGTCGGACATGGGCTTCATAGGGCTGCAGCACGCCGTATTCGATGGCCAGCATGACCGCCATGAAGGCCAGCGAATAGCCGAGCACGGCGGTCACGTCGAACAGCTGGAAATAGACCGAGATGGCGTAGCCGACGCCGTTGGGGCGCCCCAGCAACTCCACCACGAGCACGATCTTCCACACCAGCGCGAGGCCCGAGCGCGCCGCCCCCGCGAGATGCGGCTGCAACTGCGGGATCAGCACGTGGCGCAGCCGGTCCATGGGCGACAGGCGGAAGGCGCTCGCCATCTCATCGAGTTCCGGGGAGAGCGCGCGGGTGCCCTCGCGCATCAGCACCGCCACGGTCGGAATCTTGTTGAGCGCCACGGCGAGCACCGCCGCCGCCTCGGTGAGGCCGAGCCAGATGTAGCAGAGCACGGTAATGACGAGGGCGGGCGTGTTGAGCAGAACGATCACCCAGGTATCGAAGGCCGTGTCGAGTCTGCGCGAGCGGCCGAGCCCGACGCCGATGGCGCAGCCCAGCGCCATGGCCACCACGAAGGAGACGACGACCCGCCCGAGCGTGATGGCGATGTTGGAGACAAGATCGCCCCCGGTCGCCTCACGCGCGATGAAGGCGAACACCGCATGCGGCGCCGGAAGGGACCGGCTGTGCGCCAGGGTCGCCGTGATCTCCCATGCCAGCAGCAGCAGGACGAGCGAGGCCGCCCGCGCCGCGGTGCCCGAGGACAGGAGCTTCATCGCGCCGCCGGCGCCTGGAAATAGAGGTCCGCCGGCAGGCGCGTGGCGCTGCCCACCAGCTTCGTTCCGCCGAGCTTCACCAGAACGGCATAGAGCTGCGCGGCAAGCGTCTGCTCCTCGGCAAGCGACAGCCGGGGGATGCCGGCGAGGAAGCCGCGCCGCAGCGCCTCGAAGGTGGCTTCGTCGCCCGCCTGCATCTGCGCCCGCGCCGCCGCCCAGCCGGGCCCGGAGCGGGCGGGATCAGGATCGGCCAGCGCCGTCTTGGTGGCGCGGGAGGCGGCGGCGAAGGCGGCGACCGTACCGGGGTTCGCACGGGCGAAGGCGCCGTCGAACACGTAGCCTACCAGCGTCGGCTCATGGGCGAGGCCGAAGCCCTTCACCATCTCCTCCACGGTGAGCATCTGCCGGAAGCCCTTGGGCTCCAGACGCGCGGCGAAAGTCCAGTAGATCAGCGCCGCGTCGAGATGGCCGGCCTCAAGTTCGGCGGCAAGCAGGGGCGGCGCGGCGAACACCGGCTGGGCGGCCGTCTGGAGATCGAGGCCGGCCTTCTCCTGCGCCGTCGCCTTGAGCATGAGCCAGCTTTTGTCGAGCGGGCCGCCGGCGACCCCCAGCCTCTTGCCGGCGAGGTCCGCGACGGAGCGGATGGGGGAGCCCTTGGGCACCATCACCGCCCCTTCCGAGGAGGAGAAGGGGATGTAGACGAGATCGCGCCCGTCCGCCTTTACCCGCGCCGCCCAGAGCAGATCGCTGACGATGGCATCCGCCGCCCCCGCCATGAAGGCGACGCGGCCGGCGTCATTGTTGGCATAGCGGGTGACCTCGAGCGTCACGCCATTGGCCGCATCGAGCCCCAGCGCGCCCATGGCCGCGATTTCCCAAGCGGCCGAGCCGAATTGCAGGATGCCGAGGCGGATGGGCGGCAGCGCGGCACGCGCGGGAGAGAACGGCCCGCCGGCAAGCGCGACGGCAGCGCCGTACAGCGCGGCGCCCGAGAGCGCCAGCAGGCGGCGGCGCGTGAGCATGGCCTTCCTCCCGAAATCCTCCGGCCGACGCCGCGCCCGCGACCCCGCCCGATGCGCCGCCACTGTGGCGACGCCGGGAAGAAGTGTCCATAACGATCTGAAACAAAAGGGCTTTTCTGAGAGGAATTTAAGAAAGTCGGAAAGGGAAGAGTTCCCGCCTCACACCGGACGGCGGTCCTCGATGGTCTTGGCGTCAGCGGGCAGCGTGCCGGGCGAGAGCACGACGAGCCGGCCGCGCAGCTTGGTGGCGGAGCGGATGTCCTCCAGCAGGGCATCCTGCGAGAGCGCGGCGGCGTCCGCCACCTCGATCTCCAGGGCCATGTCGTCCTGATCGCCCGCGCGATCCACCACGAGGCGGGCCCTCGCCACGGCCGGATGCTTCTTCACCGCCGCCTGAACCTGCACGGGATGCACGAACATGCCGCGGATCTTCGTGGTCTGGTCGGCGCGGCCCATCCAGCCTTTCAGGCGGATGTTGGTGCGCCCGCAGGGGCTGGTGCCCGGCATCACGGCGGAGAGGTCGCCGGTGGCGAAGCGCACGAGGGGATAGTCAGGCTCGAACAAAGTGACGACCACCTCACCCACCTCGCCCACGGCCTCCACCGGATCGCCGGTGCCGGGGCGCAGAATTTCCACGAGGCAGCCCTCGTCGACGATCATGCCGTCCTCGGCCTCGCTCTCATAGGCGACGAGGCCGAGGTCGGCCGTGCCGTAGCACTGGCGGGCGGTGATACCGGCGGCCTTCAGCTCGGCCCGATGGACCGGCAGGAAGGCCTCGCCCGACACCAATGCCTTGGTGAGGCAGGAGATGTCGGTGCCGGTCTCCCGCGCCTTGTCCACGAGGATCTTCAGGAAGGAGGGTGTGCCGCCGTAGCCCTGCGGGCGGATGTCGGCGATGGCGCGCAATTGCTGGTCGGTCTGGCCGACGCCGGCCGGCACCACGGCGCAACCCAGCGCATGGGCGCCACTCTCGATCATCGAGCCGGCGGGGGTCAGGTGATAGGAGAAGGAATTGTGCACGATGTCCCCGGCGCGGAAGCCGGCCGCGAACAGGCCGCGGGCGAAGCGCCAGAAATCGGGGCCATGACCCTCCACGTCATAGATGGGGCCGGGCGACATGAAGATGCGGGCCAGCCTGCCGGGCGGCGTCGCGTTCAGCCCGCCGAAGGGATAGTTCCTCGGCTGGATCTCAAGCAGATCCGACTTGCGGGTGACGGGCAGCTGCGCCAGCGCCGCCCGCGTGGTGATGGCGGCCGGGTCCACGTCCTTGAACAGTGCGGCGAAATAGGGAGCCTTCGCCTTGGCGTGGGCAACCTGCGCGGCGAGCGCCTGCATCAGCGCCTGCTCGCGCGCTTCGGGATCGCGGGTCTCGCTGGCGTCGTAGTGGCGGTTCGGATCGGTCATGGTGTCTTCCTGTCCCGCGCCCTGTCCCTTTTGGTGCCGTCATGGCCGGGCTCGTCCCGGCCATCCACGTCGGGCCGCCGGAGAAATGGTTGGTAGTGTTCCCGGCCGCTCCACGTGGATGGCCGGGACAAGCCCGGCCATGACGCCGTGCTGTTCAGATCGCGGCGCCCCCGCTAGCCTCAGAGCCACCGTTTCCGGCGCTTGAAGCTCTTCAGGTTCTTGAAGCTCTTGCGCTCCTCGCCGCCGCCCTGGCCGAGGTAGAATTCCTTCACGTCCTCGTTGGTCGCCAGCATCTCGGCACTGCCATCGAGCACGATCTTGCCCTGCTCCATGATGTAGCCGTAGTCCGCCACGGAGAGCGCCACGCGGGCGTTCTGCTCCACCAGGAGGATGGTGACGCCGAGGTCCTGGTTCAGCTTCTTGATGATGGAGAACACCTCCTTCACCAGAAGCGGCGACAGGCCCATGGAGGGCTCGTCCATGAGGATGAGCTTGGGGCGGGACATGATGGCCCGGCCGATGGCCAGCATCTGCTGCTCGCCGCCCGAGAGATAGCCGGCAAGGCCGGTGCGCTCCTTCAGGCGGGGGAAGTATTCGTAGACGCGCTCGATGTCGCTCTTCACCTCGTTGTCGCGCCGGGTGAAGGCGCCGAGGCGGAGGTTCTCGAGGCAGGTCATGTCGGCGATGATGCGGCGGCCTTCCATCACCTGGAAGATGCCGCGGCGAACGATCCTATCCGGCTCGATGCCGTTGATGCGCTCGCCCATGAAGGTCACGTCGCCACGGGTGATCTCGCCGTCCTCGGTCTTCAGGAGGCCGGAGATCGCCTTCAGCGTGGTGGACTTGCCGGCGCCGTTGGAGCCGAGCAAAGCGACGATCTGGCCCTTCGGCACCTTCAGGGAAAGGCCGCGCAGGACGAGGATGACGTCGTTGTAGACCACCTCGATATTGTCCACCGACAGGAGCGGGGGCGCGGTCTCGGCGGCGGGTTCGAACTTCAGTGCGGCCTCGGCCATGGCATTCATCCTCATCGCACCGTCATGCCCGGGCTTGTCCCGGGCATCCACGTCGTCCCGCAGGAGCCGACCGCGCCAGATGCGCCCGGCCGTCCCACGTGGATGGCCGGGACAAGCCCGGCCATGACGCCCTGTTAAAGCCTCACCAGCCCTGCAGTTCCGTCTTGCGCGGCAGGTCGATGGTGGCGACCTTTTCGAGCTTGATGGTGCCGGCCTTCACGAGGTCGGCCACGGAGGCGTCCGTGGGGCCCGTCACCACGGAGCGGTAGAGGTCCACGCGGGTGGTGGGGCGGTGGTCGGTGGCGGTCCAGGTGGAGGGATTGCACACGCCGTCCATGCCCTTCGGCACCCAGTCCTTCTTCTGGTACATGCCGTCGCGGATCTTCACGCCGGTCACGCCGCCGTTCTTGTCCGCCCACTCCATGGCTTCCTTCATGTAGAGGGCGGTGCAGATGGCCGCGAGATAGTGCACCGGGCGATAGGCCGCGCCCGAGGCATCCGACATCTTGGAAATCTCCTTGGCGGTGGCAAGGCCGGGCGCCGAGCCGTTCCAGGTCACGGCGGTGCGCACCGGGAAGACGACGCCGTTGGCGGCCTCGCCGGCGGCCTTCATGGCGTTCTCGTCCATGCCCCACACGTTGCCGAGGAACTGCACGTCCACACCGGCGGTCTTGCACGCCTTCAGCACCGAGATGTTGGAGCCGGCGGTGTTGCCGAGATACGCGTAGTTGGCGCCGGACTGCTTCAGCGTCAGGCACTGGGGCGTGTAGTCACCCGGCGTGAGGGCGAAGGTGATGGGATCGAGCACCTCGAAGCCGAGCGACTTGGCATATTCCGCCGCCGCTTCCTTGGGCGAGTTCGGGTAGGGGTGGTTGGCGCCCATATGGACCCACTTGGGCTTGCCGGGCTTGCCCTTCTTCTTCCAGTCGTCGGCGGCCCACTGCACCATGGCGCGGGCGGCGTCCGAATAGGACGGGCCGTAGAAGAAGTTGAACGGCGCGGCGCGCTCGCTCTTGGCGTTCACCTTGCCCACGGGATCGGTGAGGGAGGCGGAGTAGGAGCCCGAGTAATAGGGGATCTCCTCCTTCGTCACCATGCCCACGAGGGCTTCGGTATCGGCGGTGCCCCAGCCCTGGATGGCGACCACCTTGTCGGTGCCCACCCACTTCTTGAAGGCGGCCAGCGCGCGGGGCACCTGGTAGCCGTATTCGTTGAAGTCGGAATTGATCTTCTTGCCGTTGACGCCGCCATTGGCATTGATCCAGGCGATGGTGTCCTGGATGCCCTGACCGTAGGGCTGGCCCACGTCCGAGGTGCCGCCGGAATAGTCGGCGAGATGGCCGATGTTGATCGACTGCGCGAGCGCGGGCGTCGCTGCGGCAATCGCCAACGCAGAGACGAGGGAAAGGGTCAGTCGCTTCATCTGTGGCTCCTTGGGTTTCCTCTTGCGCCGGGCGGTCTGCGCCGCCTCGGCTCGGGTTTCGTCGGGACCTGAACGCGTCAATAGGAGAAGGGATAGAGCTTCCAGTAGGCCTTGATAAGGCGCCAGCGGTGGGCGAGGCCGTCCGGCTCGAAGATGAGGAAGAGGATGATGGTGAGGCCGATCAGCATCTCGCGCATGTAGGTGATGCCGTCTTTGAGGTGCAGCGCCTGGTCGATGGCCGAGCCCTGCAGCGCGGATGCGAGCCAGCCGGTGGCCTCGGGCAGCAGCACC
The DNA here is from genome assembly GCF_041911315.1 of Xanthobacter sp. Taxonomy (NCBI): domain Bacteria; kingdom Pseudomonadati; phylum Pseudomonadota; class Alphaproteobacteria; order Hyphomicrobiales; family Xanthobacteraceae; genus Xanthobacter; species Xanthobacter sp. The sequence continues at coordinate 41,202 of NZ_JAYRPE010000015.1, forward strand.
ATGAACACGGTGCCCATCAGCGAGCCCATGATGGAGCCGAGCCCGCCGATGATGATCATGCCGAGGAACTGGATGGAGAAGAGGATGTCGAGCCCCTCCACCGACATGAAGCCCACATAGTGCGCATAGAGCGCCCCGCCGATACCGGCGTAGAAGGACGAGATGCCGAACGCCATGGTGCGATACTTGGTGAGGTTCACGCCCATCATCTCGGCGGAGAGATAATGGTCGCGCACGGCGATCAGCGCCCGCCCGTCGCGGCTGCGCATGAGATTGGTGGCGCCGATGTAGCCGATGACCACGAAGAACAGCACCACGTAGAAATAGCGCGCATCGCCCGACATGTCGTAGCCGAACAGGGTGAAGGGCGCGGCGATGGCGCCGTGGGTGCCGCCGGTGAACCATTCGGCGCGCACGAAGAAGTCCTGCAGGATGAACTGGGCGGCGAGCGTCGCGATGGCGAGGTAGAGCCCCTTCACCCGTGCCGCCGGCAGGCCGAAGATGAGGCCCACCACAGTGGTCCACAGCCCCGCCAGCACGATGGCGAAGAGCACCGGCACGCCCTTGTTGGCCAGATAAGCGGAGGCGAAACCGCCGAAGCCGAAGAACACCGCGTGGCCGATGGAGATCTGCCCGGAAAATCCGACCAGGATGTTCAGCCCCAGCGCGGCGATGCCGAGATAGCCGATCTGGATCATCAGGCTCAGCACGTAGCGCGAGGCGAACAGCGGCGTGCAGCACAGGGCCGCGATGGCGAGGATGACGAAGATCAGCGTCAGCCGCGTCTGGAAGATGGTCTGGTCGGCCTTGTAGCTGGTGCGATAGTCGCCGCACGGCCGCAGGGAGGTGAGCGCCATGACCTCAGACCCTCTCGATGTCGCGGGTGCCGAACAGCCCGTAGGGCTTGATCATCAGGATGATGATCAGGGCGTAGAAGGGGATGATCTCGTAGAGGTTGCCCCACTTCAGATACTGGCTGTCCACGTATTGGCCGAGGTTTTCCAGGAGGCCGACGATGAGACCGCCCACCACCGCGCCGAACACGCTGTCGAGGCCGCCGAGGATCACCGCCGGGAACACCTTGATGCCGAAGTAGGAGAGCGCCGACGACACGCCGTTGACGATGCCCACCACCACGCCGGCCACCGCTGAAACCGCCGCCGAGATACCCCAAGAGAGCGCGAACACCTGGCGCACCGAGATGCCGAGGGACTGTGCCACCTGCTGGGAGAAGGCGGTGGCCCGCATGGCGAGGCCGAGCCGCGAGTACTTAAAGAACCAGGCGAAGCCCGCCATGATCGCGAGGCTGACGCCCGTGGACATGAGATAGGCCGTCTGCACCTGCAGCCCCAGGATGTTCACCTGTGCCACCGGGAAGATGGGCGGGAACGGCTGCGCGAAGGTGCCGAACATCCACTTCATCAGCGCCTGGAAGAAGATGGAGAGGCCGATCGTCACCATGATGACGGAGATGATCGGCTCGCCGATGAGCGGGCGCAGCACGATCATTTGCACGGCGATGCCGAACACCATCATGAAGCAGACGGCGATGAGGAAGCCCCAGAAGAAGGGGATGTTCCAGGCGGTCAGCAGCCACCAGCAGGTCCAGGCGCCGATGAGCAGGAACTCGCCCTGGGCGAAGTTCACCACCTGCGAGGCCTTGTAGATGAGCACGAAGCACATGCCGACCACGCCATAGAGCGTGCCGATGATGAGCCCGTTGATGATGAGCTGAAGCAGGAGCTGGGATTGCATCACGCCGCCCTCTTTTTTCCGTCATCCTTCACCGGCGGCGGGGCGCCGAGGTCGATGACGTCTAGCTTGGTCTTGATCCGCTGGCGGGTGCCGTCCTGGAAGGTGATGGTGGTGTCCACGTCGATCACCTTCTGCCCCTCGTACATGGCATCGATGATGGTGCCGTAGCGCTCGTTGATGACGCCGCGGCGCACCTTGCGGGTGCGGGTCAGCTCGCCGTCGTCGGCGTCCAGCTCCTTGTAAAGCAGGAGGAAACGGCCGATGCGCTGCTTCTCGGCGAGCGTCCGGTTCACCCCCTCCACTTCCTTCTTCAGAAGCGCGATGACTTCGGGCCGCGCCGAGAGGTCCGTATAGGTGGTGAACGAGATGCGGTTCTTCTCCGCCCACTTGGAGACGATGGAGAAGCGGATGCAGATGAGCGCCGCCAAGCTGTCGCGCCCGTCGCCCAGCACGACCGCTTCGGCCACGTAAGGCGAGAACTTCAGCTTGTTCTCGATATATTGCGGCGAGAAGCGATCATTGTGCGAGGTCTTCGCCATGTCGCGGATGCGGTCGATGACGACGAGATGGCCCTTGCCATTGAAGAAGCCGGCATCACCCGTGCGCATCCAGCCTTCCTCGGCGAAGGACTTTTTCGTTTCCTCGTCGTTGCGGAAGTAGCCGGTGAACATGTTGGCGTGGCGGGTGACCACCTCGCCGAGGCCGTTGGGATCGGGATCGTCGATGCGGATCTCGACGCCCTCGAACGGCACGCCCACCGTGTCGAAATCGACGTCCTTTTCCTTGTGTAGCGTGTAGGCGCCGAGCAGTTCGGTCTGGCCGTAGAGCTGGCGCATGGGCACGCCCAGCGCGAGGAAGAAGCGGAAGGTGTCCGGCCCCAATGCCGCGCCGCCCGTGGCGGCGGATTTCAGGTGCGAGAAGCCGAGGCGGTCGCGCAGGGCCCTGAACAGGATGAAGTCGGCGAGGGGGGAGCGCCGCCCCTCGTCCAGCGCCTTGAGGCCGAGCTTCATGCCGAGGTCGAACATGCCGCGCTTCAGGGCGGAGGAATCCATCATGCGCGAGCGCACATCGGCGGCAATCTGCTCCCACACGCGTGGAGCGAACAGCACGAAGGAGGGGCCGATCTCCCGCATGTCGGCCATCAGCGTCTCCTGCTCCTCCACGAAGTTCACCTTCATGCGGGAGATGAGCGCCTGACCGAAGGCGTAGATCTGCTCCATGATCCACGGCATCTGCAGAACACTGACGTATTCGTCGGTGGGCAGGCGCGGGTCCATGTCCAGATAGGCCCGGCAATGCCTCAGCAGCGCGCCGCCTGTGAGCATGGCGAGCTTGGGGTGGGAGGTGGTGCCCGAGGTGGTGCAGAGGATGGCCACATCCTCGCCCTTGCCGGCATCCACGAGGCGGTCATAGGCGCCGGCATCGCGGGCAGCCACCTCGGCGCCGCGCTTCTCCAGCTCCTTCAGCGAGATGAGGCGCGGATCGTCATATTTGCGGATGCCGCGCGGGTCGGAATAGACGATGTGCCGGACGGTGGGGATCTTCTCGTCGAGCGAGAGCAGCTTGTCGACCTGCTCCTCGTCCTCGGCGAAGACCACCGCAACATCTGCGTAAGTGACGAGATAGGCCACCTCGTCGCCCAGCGCATCGCGATAGATGCCGAGGCTCATGCCGCCGATGGCATGGGCGGCGATCTCGCCCATCAGCCATTCCGGCCGGTTGTCGCCGATGAGGCCGATCACGTCACCGCGGGAGACGCCGAGCGTGGTGAGCCCGAGGGTCATGTCGCGCACACGGGTCGCGACCTCGCCCCAGGTGTAGGAAATCCAGATGCCGAGGTCCTTCTCGCGCAGCCACGTCTCGCCGGCGTGGGCTTTCGCGTTCAGCCGCAGCAGCTTCGGCAGGGTGTCGTGGACCGTGACGTCGGGATAGGCGGGAATGGGAGCCATGGTGCGCCTCAGCCTTGCCGCATCATGCGGACACGGCGGCGGGCGCCGCCTCTTCGATCTCAAGATCCTCCTCGCCGAGGTAGGCCTTGCGAACGTGCGGATCGGCCAGCACGGCGGCGGGCTCGCCCTCCACCAGCTTGCGGCCGAAATCGAGCACCATCACCCGGTGGGAGATGTCCATCACCACGCCCATGTCATGCTCGATCATGATGATCGTCATGCCCCATTCCTCGTTGAGATCGACGATGTAGCGGGCCATGTCCTCCTTCTCTTCGAGATTCATGCCCGCCATGGGCTCGTCGAGGAGAATGAGCTTGGGCTCCAGCGCCACCGCGCGGGCGAGTTCCACGCGCTTGCGAAGCCCGTAGGAGAGGGTGCCGGCGGTGGCCTTGCGCACATGCTGGATATCGAGGAAGTCGATGACCTCCTCCACCTTGCGGCGATGCTCCAGCTCTTCCTTCTGCGCGCCGCCGATCCAGTAGAGCGCACCGGTGAAGAAGTTGTTCTTCAGGAGGTGATGGCGGCCGACCATGATGTTGTCGAGCACGCTCATGTGACTGAACAGCGCGAGGTTCTGGAAGGTGCGGCCGATGCCGATCTCGGCGCGGCGATTGGGCTTCAGCTTGGTCACGTCGGCGCCATCGAACACCACGCGCCCGTCGCTCGGCGTGTAGCGGCCGGAGATGCAGTTCAGCATGGATGTCTTGCCGGCGCCGTTGGGGCCGATGATGGAGAACAGCTCGCCGGGGCGCACATGGAAGCTCACATCGGACAGCGCCTTGAGGCCTCCGAAGCGGAGCGAGATGTTCTGCACATCAAGCAGGGCAGACACGCCCGTGGCAGCTCCGGCCGAAGCGGCAGGTAGCGACATGGTCCCCTCCCTATCCCGCATCGCGGGTTGGCTTCTATGAGCCGCTATCTCATATTATGAGACGCTGATTGATTTCATTATCGAGCGACCGTTTGAATCTTTCAAGCGAGACTTAAGGCGATCGCGAAAAATATTGCGGTCGATTTGAATTCGTCTCACATAATAAGACATGCTTGCGTCTTCCGATCCGGACTCGGGCCCCAAGGGCGCCCAAAGCTTGTCCCGGGCCATTTCGGTCCTGCGGGCCGTGGCCGGTGCGCCGTCCCATGGCGCGCGCCTCGCGGAACTCGTCGAGGGCACCGGGCTTTCCAAGGCCACCGCCCATCGTCTTGCCGCGGCGCTCGTTCACGAGGGCTTACTGGCCTATGACGCGGCGAGCCGGTTCTACACCTTCGGCGAATTCTTCCTGGAGATGAGCAATCGGGCCGGGAAACCTCCGGCCTCAGGCACGCCACAGCCTGACCCCGCGCCCAATCCGAGCCTGTACCAAAGGCCGGAATATTGCGGGAACGCCATATCCCTCGCTCACCTGCTCTGCGACCGGCACCTGCCGGGCAAGCGCGCCCTTCCGGCCATGATCCACGAATCGGTATCGGGCCAGACCTCGGAACTGAGCTTCGGCAGGCTGTCGGACTATTCATCGCGGTTTGCCCGTGTCCTGACGTCCGTCGGCATCAGGAAGGGCGACCGCGTCGCCGTGATGCTGCCCAAGGGCGTTGAACTGATCATTGCGGCCCTCGCAATCTGGCGGGTCGGCGCGGTCTACATGCCGCTCTTTTCCACCTATTCCGCATCGGCCGTGAATGCCCGTCTGGAGGCGGGCGGCGCGAAGGCGATCGTCGCAGATCGCGTGCTGGTCGAGCGCGCCCGCAAGTACATCACGCCATCCACTCCTGTCTTTCTCGTGGAGGGAGACCATATCAACCGCATAGAAGGGCGCCTCACGCAGTTCTGGTCGTCGATCTACGAGGCGGAGCCGCTGGCCGAAGCCGCCACCTATGGCGAAAACGACCCGTTCATCATGACCTATTCGGCCAAGGTGGTGGAACCGAGATACGGCATCCTGACCCCCGTCCGCGCCCTGGCCGAAATCGAGCAATACATGCGCCACGGGCTCGACGTCCGTGACGAGGACGTATTCTGGAACATGACCGACCAGGGTTGGGAGTACGGCGTTTTCTACGGTCTCGTCGGCCCGCTCCTGATCGGCAAGTCCATCCTGTTCTGCGACGGGCCCTACGACGTCTCGCAAGGCTACCGTGTCCTGTCGAAGTTCCGCGTCACCAACCTTACCGCCGCCCCGTCACAGATCCGGGCCTGGCGCCGCGGCGATCCCGTCGCGGCATCGCATCGTCTCGCGCTGCGCATCGTCACCGTGGGCGGCGAGCCCCTGCCCCAGGACATCATCTCCTGGGTCACGCAGAAGCTCGGCGTGCCGCTGGTGAACCAGTATGGCCACCGCGAAGCGGGCATGATCGTCGGCATGAAGCATGACCCGCATGATCCCCGCTCCCTCGATCGTGTGTCCGTCGGCCGGGTCGCGCCCGGATTTTCCCTCGTCGTCCTCGACGAGACGGGCGCCGAGCTGGGCGTGGGCGCGGAGGGAATACTGGCGATCCACGTTCCGCGCTCGCCGCTCTTCTGGTTTCGCGCCTACAGCCAGGACGAAACGGCGACGGAGGCCAGATTTCGGTTCGGCCGCGACTATTACATCACCGGGGATACCGGCCACGTGGATGCAGACGGCTGCGTCCACTACGCCGGAGAAGCATCCCACGCCATTTCGATGCACAAGGATTGAGAGGTCACGCCCGCAGGGTGGCCATGTCGTCATCTCCCCATCCGGCGCTCCGCGCTGTGCGGCGGACCGGGTGCGTTGTCCGATTTCTCGGCCCGGTCGTTTCGCCGGTTTGGTTAAACAATCAAGCGTTCTTTTTTATTGTGGTCAAGCGGCATTTCGTGTCGCAAGATGATCTTGCATCGTGGGGGCTGGGCTCGCACTCTGCCACCCGGATCGCAGCCGGATTGCGCGTTCGCGCAGTCCGCTGGCGCAATGAAGACACCCGGGCCGGACCTTTGAAGGGCCGGGACATCGAACGTTAAAAGGCAATGGCGCGCACCATCGGTTCCAACGGCGCACGCACCGCCGAAGCCATCCGGCAGGCGGGCGTCAAGCTCATCTACAAGCATGGCTATGAGGCCATGAGCCTGCGGCAGCTGGCGGCCGAGGTGGGCCTTCAGTCCGGCTCGCTCTACAAATATTTCGACAACAAGCAGACCCTGCTGTTCGACATCGTGCGCGACCACATGGAGGATCTGCTCGGCAAGGCCGAGGCGGACCTCGCCGGCATCGAAGACCCGCTGGCGCGTCTCAGGGTCTTCTGCGCCTTCCACCTGCGCTACCACATGACGCGGCTCGCCCACGTCTTCATCGCCAACATGGAAATCCGCAGCCTCGACGAGGCGCATCGCGCCGTCGTGGTCGGCCTGCGCCGGCGCTATGAGGGGCTGCTGGAGGGCATCCTGCGCCAGGGTGCGGCGCAAGGCGTGTTCGAGGTGCGCGAGCCCAAGGTCGCCACCTACGCCATCATCTCCATGCTCACCGGCATCTGCATGTGGTACCTGCCCGGCGGCCGATTGAGCCAGGACGAGATCGTCGACACCTATACGGCGCTGGTCATCGGCGGCGTCACCGGAGGGGCCCCGCTTCAGCCCCTCGCAGCCCCCGCGGAGCTTCCGGTACATGAGAAGCCGACGCGCCGGCCCGCCTCTGTCCCCAAGGCCGCGCGGACGTGATGGGACGGCGCGCCGTCCCTCGAAAATGACAGCGCGAAAGCCCTTGCGCCTCCAATAAAAAAACGTACGATCGTTTCCAAGCCGGCATCGACCGGCGCCGAGGGAGACGCCCGAGCCGCCTTGCGCCCAGCTGCGCGGGCATCGGCGCGCTTTGCCTCCGGCTGCCCCGCTGCCGGTTCGCGAGAGCCGGGCTCCTCGAGGATCGTCGGTCCTTGTGGAGGTCGTTTCTCTTGAGGCGAAAGGGCGTGCGCTCCGGCCGATCATCGGTCCGGCGGTCGTGCGCCCGGGCATTGGGGGCGAGAGCGCTCATGGCGATCATCGAGGATGCGGTCGACCGCCGCTCCGACGCATTCCGCCGCAACCGCGAGGCGCTGGAAGCCTCCGTTGCGGAGCTTCGGTCCGTCGTGGAAAAGGTGGCGGAGGGTGGCGGCGCCGTCGCCCGCGAGCGCCACCTGAAGCGCGGCAAGCTGCTGCCGCGGGACCGTATCCGCACGCTGCTCGACACCGGCTCGCCCTTCCTGGAATTCAGCCAGCTCGCCGGCTACGGCATGTATGACGACGAGGTGCCCGCCGCCGGCATCATCACCGGCATCGGCCGCGTCTCGGGCCGCGAATGCGTCATCGTCACCAACGATGCCACGGTGAAGGGCGGCACCTATTTCCCCATGACGGTGAAGAAGCATCTGCGCGCCCAGCGCGTCGCGCAGGAAAACCACCTGCCGTGCATCTACCTCGTGGATTCCGGCGGCGCGAACCTGCCGAACCAGGACGAGGTCTTCCCCGACCGCGAGCATTTCGGCCGCATCTTCTTCAATCAGGCCAACATGTCGGCACAGGGCATCCCGCAGATCGCGGTGGTGATGGGCTCCTGCACCGCCGGCGGCGCCTATGTGCCGGCCATGGCCGACCAGTCCATCATGGTGAAGAACCAGGCCACCATCTTCCTCGGCGGCCCGCCGCTGGTGAAGGCGGCCACGGGCGAGGTCGTCACCGCCGAGGAGCTGGGCGGTGCGGAGGTCCACACCCGCACCTCCGGCGTCGCCGACCACATGGCGGAGAACGACGCCCATGCGCTGGGCATCGCCCGCGCCATCGTCGCCGACCTCAACACCACGAAGGCTCATTCCCTCGACATCCGCGAGCCGCGCGCGCCGCTCTACGATGCGAAGGAGATTTACGGCGTCGTCTCGGCCGATCCCAAGCAGCCGTTCGACGTGCGCCAGATCATCGCCCGCATCGTGGACGGCTCCGAGTTCGACGAGTTCAAGCCGCTCTACGGGCCGACGCTGGTGACAGGCTTCGCCCGCATCTTCGGCTATCCCGTGGGCATCATCGCCAACAACGGCATCCTCTTCTCCGAGAGCGCGCTGAAGGGCGCGCACTTCGTGGAATTGTGCTGCCAGCGCAATATTCCCCTCGTCTTCCTGCAGAACATCACCGGCTTCATGGTGGGGCGGAAATATGAGGCGGGCGGCATCGCCAAGGATGGCGCGAAGTTCGTCACCGCCGTGTCCTGCGCGTCCGTGCCGAAGTTCACGGTGGTGATCGGCAATTCCTTCGGCGCCGGAAACTACGGCATGTGCGGGCGCGCTTTCGATCCGCGCTTCCTGTGGATGTGGCCCAATGCCCGCATCTCGGTGATGGGCGGCGAGCAGGCGGCGGGGGTGCTGGCGCAGGTGAAGCGCGACGGCATCGAGGGTCGCGGCGGCTCGTGGCCGGCAGAGGAGGAGGAAGCCTTCAAGGCGCCCATCCGCCACCAGTACGAGGTGCAGGGCCACCCCTATTATTCCTCGGCCCGGCTGTGGGACGACGGTGTGATCGACCCGGCCGACACCCGCATGGTGCTGGCCCTCGCTTTGTCCGCCGCCCTCAACGCCCCCGAGCAGGAGACACGCTTCGGCGTGTTCCGCATGTGATGGACGGGCGCGAAAGGCGAAATCCATGAGCCCGAGCACTGGCCTCACCACAACCGTCGAAGATGGCGTCGCCATCCTCACCCTCGACCGGCCGGAGGTGCGCAACGCCTTCGACGACGCGCTGATCGCCGCGCTGACGCAGGCCTATGAGGCGGCCATCGCGGACCCGTCGGCCGTCGCCATCCTGTTGCGCGCCAATGGGCCGGTCTTCTGCTCCGGCGGCGATCTCAACTGGATGCGCCGCATGGCCTCCTATTCGCGGGAGGAGAACCTTGCCGATGCGCTGGGCCTCGCGAAGCTCATGCGCACCATCGATCTCTCGCCGAAGCCCACCCTCGTGCGCATCCACGGTTCGGCCTTTGCCGGTGCCACCGGTCTCATCGCGGCCAGCGACATCGCGGTGGCGGTGCCGGAGGCGGAATTCGCCGTCACCGAGGTGCGCATCGGCCTCATCCCGGCGGTCATCAGCCCCTATCTGGTGCGGGCCATGGGGGCGCGGCAGGCGCGGCGCTATTTCCTCACCGCCGAGCGGTTTTCCGCTGCGACGGCGCTGGGGCTGGGCCTCGTTCATGAGGTGGTGCCCGCGGAGGAGCTGGACGCCGCCATCGCCCGCCATCTCAAGGCGCTGAAGGCGGCGAGCCCCGCCGCTGTGGCCGCCACCAAGGCGCTCGTCGCCGCCGTGGACAAGCCCCTCGACGACCACGTCATCACCGACACCGCCCATCGCATCGCCGACCAGCGCGCCAGCGCCGACGGCCGCGAGGGCGTCACCGCCTTCCTCGAAAAGAGAAAACCCAATTGGGGGGCCGCATGATCCGTCCCATCCGCACCCTGCTCGTCGCCAATCGCGGCGAGATCGCCGTGCGCGTGATGCGCACCGCCAAGGCTCTGGGCCTGCGCACCGTCGCCGTCTATTCGGAGGCGGACTCGGACGCGCTGCATGTGGCCGTGGCGGACGAGGCCTATCCCATCGGCCCGGCGCCGGCGCGCGAGAGCTATCTCAGGATCGACGCCATTCTCGACGCCGCGAAGAAGAGCGGGGCGGATGCCATCCATCCCGGCTACGGCTTCCTCTCCGAAAATGCCGCCTTCGCCGATGCCTGCGAACAGGCCGGCATCGTCTTCGTCGGCCCGCCCGCCTCGGCCATCCGCGCCATGGGCTCCAAGAGCGCCGCCAAGGCGCTGATGGAGAAGGCGGGCGTGCCGCTTGTGCCCGGCTATCATGGCGAGGATCAGGATGCGGGCCTGCTCGCCCGCGAGGCGGAGCGCATCGGCTTCCCGGTGCTCATCAAGGCCTCGGCCGGCGGCGGCGGCAAGGGCATGAAGGTGGTGCGCTCGGCCACCGAGTTCCCGGAGGCTTTGGCCTCCGCCCAGCGCGAGGCGAAGAGCGCCTTCGGCGACGACAAGGTGCTGGTGGAGAAATATCTCACCACCCCGCGCCACATCGAGGTGCAGGTCTTCGCCGACAGCCACGGCAATTGCGTCTATCTCCACGAGCGCGACTGCTCCATCCAGCGTCGCCACCAGAAGGTGGTGGAGGAAGCCCCTGCCCCCGGCATGACGCCGGAGCGCCGCGCCGCCATGGGCCAGGCGGCGGTGGATGCGGCCAAGGCAGTCGGCTATCGCGGCGCCGGCACGGTGGAGTTCATCGCCGAGGGCGAGCATTTCTATTTCATGGAGATGAACACCCGCCTTCAGGTGGAGCATCCGGTGACGGAAGCCATCACCGGTCAGGATCTGGTGCAATGGCAGATCCGCGTCGCGCAGGGCGAGACCCTGCCGCTGACGCAGGAGGAGATTCCCCTTGAGGGCCACGCCATCGAGGTGCGGCTCTATGCGGAGGACCCGGCGCGGGACTTCCTGCCTCAGGTGGGCCGGCTCGATCACCTCGTCCTGCCCTCCCATCTCGACCACACGCGGGTGGATACCGGCGTGCGGGCGGGGGATACGGTCTCCATTCACTACGATCCGATGATCGCCAAGATCATCGTCTCCGGCGCCGACCGGCTCGAAGCCGTGCGGCGGCTGGAGGCGGCGCTCGCCGCCACGGAAGTGGTGGGGCTCGCCACCAACCGGGTGTTCCTGAAGGCCATCGCCGCCCATCCGGCCTTTGCTGCGGCCGAACTCGACACCAATTTCATCGCCCGCCACCAGGACGTGCTGCTGCCCGCCCCAGCGCCGGTGGACGACATGGTGCTGGCCCTCGCCGCCCTCTCCATCCTGAAGGAGGAGGCGCGCCAGTCGGCGGAGACGGTGGATGCGGCCGATCCGTGGTCGCCCTGGGGCCTCGCGCCCGGCTGGCGGCTCAACCGCGACGCCCATGTGGACCTGACCTTTGCCGACCGCGAACGGCGCATCGACATCCGCGCCCATTTCCGCCCCCACGGCTTCATCCTGGCCTTGCCCGGCGGCGATATGGCGGTGGAGGGCGAGGCGGAAGCGGACGGCAGCCTGCGTGCCCGCCTCGACGGGGTGGCCCTTTCGGCGCGGGTGATCCGCACCGGCAACCGCCTCACCGTGTTCGTGCGCGGCGGAGAATATGCGGTGGATTTCATCGATCCCCGCCTCGCCTCGCAGGCCGCCACCGGCACCGCCGGCCGCCTCGTCGCGCCCATGCCTGGCACCATCATCCGCATCGCGGTGGAGGAAGGGCAGGAGGTGACGAAGGGCGCCGCTTTGGTGGTGGTCGAGGCGATGAAGATGGAGCATACCGTCGCCGCGCCGCGCGATGGCAAGGTGAAGGCGCTGAAATTCGCCGTGGGCGACCTCGTGGACGAGGGCGCCGAGCTTCTGGTTCTGGAGGACGCCTGATGGCCCGCCCCGCTTCCGTCCGCATCGTCGAGGTCGGCCCCCGCGACGGGCTGCAGAACGAACCGGGCATCGTGCCCCTCGATGCCAAGGTGGCGCTCATCGACGCCCTCGCCGACGCCGGGCTGAAGATGATCGAGGCCGGCTCGTTCGTTTCGCCCAAATGGGTGCCGCAGATGGCCGACACCGCCGAAGTGCTGGGCGCCATCAACCGCCGGGCCGGCGTGCGCTACACCGTGCTGGCGCCCAACCTGAAAGGGCTGGAGCTGGCGCTCGCCTGCGGCATCGAGGAGGTGGCGGTGTTCACCGCGGCCTCGGAGGCGTTCACGCAGAAAAACATCAACTGCACCATCGCCGAGAGCCTGGAGCGCTTCACCCCTCTCATCGATCTCGCCCGCGCACGGGGTGTCGCGGTGCGCGGCTATGTGAGCTGCGCGCTCGGCTGCCCCTATCAGGGCGAGGTGCCGGTGGCGAAGGTGGTGGAGGTGTCGGAAGCCCTCACCGCCATGGGCTGCTACGAGGTCTCGGTGAGCGACACCATCGGCGTCGGCACGCCCGACCAGGCGCAGGCGGTGACCGGAGCCGTCGCCGAACGCATCGGCCTGGAGCGCACCGCCATCCATTTCCACGACACCTACGGGCAGGCGCTGGCCAACGTGCTGGCCTGCCTCGATATCGGTGTCGCCAGCGTGGATTCGGCCGTGGCGGGGCTTGGCGGCTGTCCCTATGCCAAGGGCGCGTCCGGCAATCTCGCCACCGAGGATCTCGTCTACATGCTCAACGGCCTCGGCATCGAGACCGGCGTCGATCTCGACCGCCTCGCCGCCGCCGGCCGCGCGATCACCGCAGCGCTCGGTCGCACGCCGGCCTCCAAGGTCGCGCAGGCGCTGGCGGCCAAGTGTGCGTGACGACCGGCTGAGGCGGAGCTGGTGGCGTCGGCCGCCCTTATCCCGTAACCTTAACGGCAGTTGAAGGGGGCGCTCCGTTGCCTTGACGGGATGCAACCCCTAACTGTCGCCAAGTGAAACCGGCGCAGGGTCTGCCGGTCAGTCCGGGATCGCGCTCATGCTCGCGTCCAATGCCGCTTTGACCGTTTCGGGCCGCGCCATGCGGCGGTTCGCGCTGGCGACCTTTGCGCTTGCCGCTCTTGCTGCTCCTGCGGCTGCGCAGGAACTGACCCGTCTTTATGCGCCGAAGCCGCCCACCGGCTCGGCTTATGTCCGGGTGGTGGACCTTGCCGCGAGCGGCGCGCCCATCTCAATCGGCAGCGCGGCGGCTGCGGCCGTTCCCGCCGGCGACACCGCCACCATCTACCGCATCGTGAAGGGCGGTGCCCCGCTCGCCGTCAGCATTGCCGGCAAGCCGGCCGAGGGCGGCATCGTTCCGCCCGCCGATGCCTTCTCCACCGTCATCGTGCCGGCCTCGGGGCCCGCAGTGGTCATCACCGATCCCACCGAGGGCCGCAACGATCTGAAGGCGCAGCTGCGTGTCTACAATCTGGTGCCCGGCTGTGCGGCAAGCGTGGCAGTGGCGGATGGCGGTCCCGTCGTGTTCGAGGGCGTCGCCACCAACGACACCCGCCAGCGCGCCATCAATCCCATCGAGGCGGTTCTGGCGGCAAGCTGCGGAACGGCGGTGTCGCAGCCGCTGAAGCTGCCGCCCCTGAAGGCGGGCGACCATTACAGCCTGTTCCTCCTGCCCGGTGCCAACGGGCCGAAGCTGACGGGCCAGCGCGACGAGACGGAGCCCTATCGCGGGCCGGGCAACTGATCCGGCCCCATGGTCTTCGCCTCCGATAGCTTCCTCTTCCTGTTCCTCCCGGTCTTCCTCATCGTCTATGCGCTGACGCCGGGCATGGCGCGCAATGTCGCCATCCTCGCCTTTTCCTGGCTGTTCTATGCTTGGTGGCGGGCGGACTTCCTGCCGCTCATCGTCTCCATCGCCATCTGGTCGTGGGCGACGGGCCTGTGGATCTCCCGTGCCGAAGGGCGGGCGCGGGGCTGGGCGTTGTTCATCGGCATCGTCTGGCCGCTCGCGTCGCTGATCTGGTTCAAATACGCCAACATGCTGGTGCATTCGACCGAGGTGCTCACCGCCTCGGTCTGGGGCTGGCCGGGCGTGCTCTTGCCCATCGGGCTTTCCTTCTTCGTGTTCGGCGCCATCTCCTATTCCACGGACGTGTTCCGCGGGACGGTGAAGGCCGAGCCTTCGTTCGTGAACTATGCCACCTACCAGTCCATGTTCGGCCACCTCGTGGCGGGTCCGGTGGTGCGCTACGAATGGGTGGCGCAGCGCCTGAAGGAGCGCACCTTCCACCGCGCCGAATTCATGTTCGGCGTCGAGCGCTTCATGCTCGGCTTCGCCCAGAAGGTCCTGATCGCCGACACCCTCGCCCCCATGGTGGATGCCGGCTACGCCATCGCCCATCCCACCACGGCGGATGTGCTGCTCTCCGTCACCGGCTACACGCTCCAGCTCTATTTCGACTTCTCCGGCTACAGCGCCATGGCCATCGGCCTCGGCCTGATGGTGGGGCTGAAATTCCCGGAGAATTTCGACAACCCGTATCTCTCCACCTCACTGGCCGAGTTCTGGCGGCGCTGGCACATCTCGCTGTCGAGCTGGCTTAGGGACTATCTCTACATTCCCCTGGGCGGCAATCGCGGGTCCACGGGCCGCGTGTCCACCAACCTCCTCATCACCATGGGCCTCGGCGGCCTCTGGCATGGCGCGAGCTGGACCTTCCTCGTATGGGGCCTCTGGCATGGATTCGGGCTCATGGTCGGGCGGGTGTGGAAGAACCTCGGCCTGCCGGGAACGGGGGCGCTTGCGGGGCATGTCCTCACGCTCGCCTTCGTCATGGTCGGCTGGGCGCTGTTCCGCGCGCAGAGCTGGGCCGAGGCGGGGGTGATCTTTTCCGGCCTCGCTGGTACCAACGGCATCCCGCTGAGCCCGGCCATGGGCGCGGCCATTCGGCCGGTGGAGATCGCGACGGTCGTGCTCGGCATCGGCCTCGTCTATTTGCCGAAGTTCATGCGCATCGATCCCTCCGCGCCCAATCCCGGCCATTGGCTGCGCGCCTGGACGGCGCTGCCTTTGTTCCTGTTCGCCGTGCTGGTGCTGCAGGGGCGGATGGTGGTGCCCTTCCTCTATTTCCAGTTCTGAGGGGGGGACGATGCCGCATCTCGCCCGCGCCCTCGCAACCCTCGCCTTCCTGGCGCTGATGCTGACCGGCCTCGGCTTCGTCGCCATGCACCTGAAAGGCGAGGAGGCGCGCACGGCGCTCGCGGCGGCGGCGTCCCCCGAAAATGTCCTGACCGGCCGCTTCACCGCGGTGCTCGACAAGCAGATCACCGCGGCACTGCCCAAGCTGACGGGGCTGGAGGATGTGGTCTCCGGCCTCGGCTACAAGGTGCTGGGAGATGCCGGTGATCTTGTGCGCGCCGGCTGCCCCGGCTGGCTGTTCTACCGCGAGGAGATGATCGAGACGCCGCAGGCGCGGGCCAATTTCGAAACCCGGCTGAAGATCGCGGCGAAGATCCGCGACCAGTTCGCCGCGCGAAACGTCGCCCTCTTGGTGCTCCCCGTTCCGGACAAGGCGCTTCTGGCGGCCGATCATCTGTGCGGCGCCTCGGTCTCCGGCGAGGCGCGCTGGCGGTTTGATGCATGGTGGGCGCAGAGCCGCGCGCTGGGGCTCGATCAGGTGGAGATCGCGCCCGGCTTCCCCGGCGCCGACGGTTTCCTGCGCACCGACACCCATTGGAACGTCGCCGGCGCAAAGCTCGCCGCCGGGCGGGTGGCAGAGGCGGTGCGCAAGCGCATCGGTCCGGGCACGCAGAAGATCACCCTTTCGGAGAGCCCACCCCAGCCGCGCGTCGGCGACCTGATGCGGCTCGCCGGACTTGAGCGTACCTGGCGCTGGTCCGGCCCCGAGCCGGACCACGAGCCGGAGGTGTCCGCCGCCATCACCCGCACCGGTGGGCTGCTGGATGACGTACCGGGACCGCAGGTGGTGCTCGCCGGCTCGTCCTTCTCGCGCAATTCCGGCTTCCTCGACTTTCTCCAGGCCGCCTCAGGTTATGAGGTGGCGCAGAAGAGCCGCGACGGCTCCGGCTTTGCCGGCCAGCTTCTCGAACTTCTGATGGACGAGCCGCAGATTTTGACTGAAACGCGCCTCGTGGTGTGGGAATTCCCCATGCGGGCACTCACCCGGCCGCTGACGGATGTCGAGCGCCGCTTTCTGGGAGATGCGAAATGACGAAGGTCGCCGGTGCTGGACGCGCATTCACCCGCCGCCGCTTCCTGGCTGGAACCATGCTGGCGGGCGGCCTGCTGGCGGCGGGCATTGCCGGCCTGCCCACCCCGGCGGCGGCGCAGAACAGCGGCATCATCTCGGGCAAGGACGGCTGGTTGTTTCCCGGCTGGGAGAGCATCACCGTCCTCAACCGCGCCGGCATCACCGCCAACGTCGCGCTGCTGCAGGAGGCAAAGGCGGCGCTTGCGACGCGCAACGTGACGCTGATGGTCATGGTCGTGCCCATGAAGGCGCCCTTCTACAAGGAGAAGCTGCCGGACGGGACGGCGGTTTCCGCCGACGTCGCCGGCCAGTACGACTTCATCATCGACCAGCTGAGGAAGGCCGGCATCGACACCGTGGACCTGCGCCCGGCCTTGAAGTCGGTCCAGACAGGCAAGCAGACCAGCTTCTACCGAGCCGATTACCACTGGACCTCCTGGGCCTCCGAGGCGGCGGCGGATGCGGTGGCGCAGGCCATCAAAGCGAAGGTCGGCAAGCTCGCCGGCAGCCCGCCCGGTGACAAGCTCGGTGAATGGGTCACGCAACGTCATCTCGGCGATCTCGCCCAGCGTTTCCTGACACCGGACCAGCAGAAGCAGATCGGGCCGGACCTCTACACCGTGCGCACGCCGGCGCCGGCCAAGACCTCGCTAGTGGATTCGGCTCCCGCGCCGGTGCACATCATCGGCAACAGTTTCGTCCAGCCCTATCTCGGCTTCCCGCAGAAGCTGTCGAACGCCCTCGACCGGCCGGTGTCGCTCACCTGGAACCCGGGCAATGTCGGCCCGTGGGCGACCTTCCTGCAATACGTGACCTCGCCCGACTTCGCGAAGAGCCCGCCGCAGGTGCTGCTCTGGCAGTTCAACGAGGGACCGTTCCACAGCGGCCCGCAGGCGACGGACCAGTGGGACGTGCCCTCCATCATGCCCCCCCAGACTTGGCGCGACCGGATGCTGGCAGCGGTTCGCCGATAGAGATTTCGTTAAGGTCTCCTGCCGAAGTGTTAACGGCGCGCGCCGAACGCCTCCGCGCGCGCCGTTTTCGTTTACGCTTTGGCAACAAACGCGCCATCAAAGTAAATGATCCCTTTACGGCATCTGATTATTAACCCTGCCTGTTAAGGTTAACTGCCATTTAAGTAATCGATGCCAAGGTGGCCCCATGACCACCGCCATTCACTTCCGCACCTCCCCTGCGCTCACCCTCGACCGGGATCGGAAGAGGCTCCTGCGCGACATCGCTCTCGGCCACGTGCTGGCGACATCGATCGCGGCGCTGACGCTCGCGGCGGGACCGGCATGGGCGCAGTCGCCCCAGCCGTCGCAAGCACCGCAGACCCAGCAAGCGCCGCAGGCCCAGCAAGTGCCGCAGGCTCAGCAGGCGCCGCAGGCCCGGCAGGCCACCCCGGCGCCGCAGCCGCCGGAACTGACCGGAGCGGCGTGGGCGGCAGCGGATCGCGCCTATGCGGCCCAACGCGAGAAGAGATATGCGGACGTTGTGACCAATGCCCGCGAGGCGCTCAAGCTGCGCCCCGACGTGCCGCGGCTCTGGCTGCTGCTGATGGATGCGCTGGATGCCCAGGGCAAGACCGCCGAAGCGGTCGTCGCCGGCAACGCGGCCATCGCCGCCGGCATCACCGATCAGGCGCTCACGGCCCGGGTTCGCGCGCAGAGCCGCGTGCTGGCACAGGAGCCCTCTGTCGCCGCGAACAAGGCGCTGGAGGCATCCAACCCCAAGGCCGCCATCGAGCAGGCCCGCAAGGCCGTCGCGCTGGTGCCCGACGACCTCAGCTATCGCGTGCTGCTCGTCTACACGCTGCTCGCCGATGGCCAGCTGGAGGCGGCCGACAAGGCGGCGGGCGAAGCCATCCAGGTGGATCCGCAGTCTTTCCTGCCGCGCACGCTGCGCGGCTATGTCCGGCTACGCCTCGGCAAGGTGGCGGAGGCGGAACAGGATTTCGACACGGCATTGAAGGACGAGGTGCTCACCGGGCCCACCGCCCACGATGCGCGCCTCGTGATGGCGGATGCCGCCATCGCCGCCGGCCACCCCCAGCGGGCGATCAAGCTTCTGGAACCGGTGGAGCCCGATGCGGCGGTGCAGGCGCGCCTGCGTGTCGCCCGCGCGCAGGAGCGCAATCCGAAGATCGTTCCCGCCAACGCCACCCAGACGCTGCCGGTGCCGTTCCAGAAGTGCACCGACACGCCCTATGGCCCATCCTGCAGCCTCATCCCGGCGACCACGCCGCCCGGGGGCGGGGTCAGCGACACCCCCGGCTACGATGCCGCGCTCGAAGCCTTCGGCGCCTATCGCGAGGGTAATGACAACCTCTCCGAGGCCCGCATCCGGGAAGCGCTGAAGGAAAATCCCGGCAATGCCCAGTGGCGGCGCCTGCTGATCGATTCGCTCGATCGCTCCAAGAAGTACAAGGAGCTGGACGTCGCCATCCGCGACGCCATCAGCCAGGGCGACAACGACCCCTCTTTGATCGCCCTGCGCGCGGCCAACGACAAGCGCCTCGCCGAGCCGATGGCCGTGCAGGCCATCAAGGACATCGGCCGCGGCAAGGCCTCGACCGCCGTCACCTCGGCGCGGCAGGCGGTGGAGCGGGCGCCGGACGCGCTCATCTTCCGCATCGTCCTCATCGATGCGCTGATGGCCGCCGGCCAGTTCAAGGACGCGGAGACGGCGGCCTCGGGCGCCGTCGCGGACAATCCGAACGAGCCGCTGCCCCACATCCTGCGCGCGTGGCTGCTGCAGAAGACCGGCCAGCGCGACGAGGCGGCGCGCGAATTCGACACCGTGCTCAACAGCAACCTGCTGACCGACCTCGAGGAGCTGAACTACCGGCTCATCGCCGCGAACGCCGCCATGGCGGCCGGCAAGCCCGAGGAGGCGCTGAAGGCGCTCGAAGCGCTCGACGCCGACAAGAACAAGGAGGTCGGCGTCCTGCGCAAGCAGGCGGAGGCGCAGGTGAAGGCGCCGAACGCGACCAAGCCGTCCCTCCAGCAGCCCGCCGTGCTGTGCCAGCCGACCAGCTACGGCGTCATCTGCTCGGTGTTCGCCAATCCGCAGATGCAGGCGCCGGGCGTCGCCGGCCTCAATCCGGGCTCCCCCGGCTATGCCGCCGCCAGTGCCGCCTATGCCGCGTTCGGCCGCAAGGACTATGCGACCGCCATCGCCGAGGCGCGCCGCGCGGTGAATGCCGAGCCCGGCAACCGCAATTACCAGACCCTGCTGCTCAACGCCCTGTCATCGGCCGGCCGCTACGGCGAGGCCGAGGCGGTGGCGAGCCGGCTGCTCGCGGCGAGCCCGCGCGATGCCACCCTGCTGGTGCAGCGGGCCAACCTGCGCATGCAGGCCAAGGACTTCTCCGGCGCCGTCGCCGATTACAAGGCGGCGCTGGGCTCGCCCAACCTGCCGCCGGCCCAGGTGCGCATCGTGCGCCTCGGCCTCGCCGACGCGGCGCTGTCCGCCAAGCAGCCGGAAATCGCGATCTGGGCGCTTGAGCCCTACGCCAACGAGGACAGCTACGAGGTCCAGGCGCGCATCGGCTTCGCCTCCCTCGCACTCGACGACAAGGAAGGGGCGCTCGCGGCCTTCACCCGGGCCGCGGCCCGGGCGCGCACCCCGCAGGAGCGGATGGCGATGCTCTCCGCCCGCATCGGCGTGCTGTCCCAGCTCGGCCGCAAGGACGAGGCGCGTGCGCTGTTCCAGAATGCCTACAACAGCGGGGCCCTGCGCGGCCTGAAGGCGGTGGACCTCGCGGTGCTGGCGAGCCAGGCGGGCGAGGACGAGCTTGCCTACGAATACTTCTCCGAGGCGAACAGCCGCTGGCGGCTGCGCGGCACCAACCTCATCAATGCCGCGTACAATGCCCGCCGCACCTATCACAATGCGGAGGCGGTCGATTACTTCAAGTCGGCCATCGACGAGGCGCGGGACGGCAAGCTCCAGCTCGACCCGCAATATCTCTTCGGCCTCAGGCGCGAGGTGGCCGAGCTGACGCGCACCTGGGGCGCCTACGCTTCGGTGAGCTACGGCCCGGTGGGCGTGGCGCCCGGTTCCTTCCTCGTCCCGCAGACCTCGAACGGCTCCAACCACACGGTGGGTGCCGGCGGCGAAATCTACTGGCGCCCGCCGGGGATCGGCTATCGCGACGGCTCGATCTTCGAGCTGTTCGTGCGCGGCTTCGGCACGGTCTATGCGGACAATGGGGGAGCCACCGGCTTCGACACCATCCAGGGCTCCGTCGGTGCACGCTGGAAGCCGTTCTCGACCGAGAACCTGGTGTTTGAAATCTCCTACCTCTTCCCGGTCGGCCAGTATTCCCGCAACGATCTGCTGCTCCGCGCCGCCTATTCCAAGGCTGAGGGCACCGATCTTCGGGTCGACGTGGACAACTGGCGGGCCTGGCAGATCTATGCCGACTACAATTACTTCGTGAGCCTGCCGGAGACCGTGGCCACCTTCGAAGGGCGCTACGGCCAGGCCTTCCGGATGGACGCCATCTCCGACCATCTGGTGCTGTGGCCCTACCTCGCCATCGGCGGCGGCTACGACACCGCCTATGCGACACCGTTCGCCATGGGCATCGGTCCGGGCATCACCGCCCGCTACTGGTTCAACGAGGACGAATACACCGCTCCGCGCTCCTACCTCGACTTCACGCTCCAGTATCGCTGGAAGCTTGCGGGCGACGACCGGGCCCAGGGCATCTTCGCCGGCGCCTTCCTCTCCTACTGAGCGGAGAGACGGAACAAGCGCCTGAGGGAACAAGGGCTTGCGCCACATCAAGGCGCAGGCCGGCAGCCGGCGGCATGGTCGCCAGCATGACCTGCCCCGATATCACCTGCCCCGATACGAACACCCTTCTCGCCCGCTACGGGCAGCCGGTGCCGCGCTACACCAGCTACCCCACCGCGCCGCACTTCTCCCCGGAGGTCGATGCCGCGACCTACGCCCGCTGGCTCAAGGAGCTGCGGCCGGACGGCACGGTCTCGGTCTACATCCACGTTCCGTTCTGCGCCGAGCTTTGCCTCTATTGCGGCTGCCAGACCGCGGTGGCGCGCAGCCGTACGCCGGTGAAGGCCTATGCCGACCGGCTCGTGGACGAGATCGGCCTTGTCGCCCGCCACCTGCCGGGACGGATGAAGCTGAGCCACCTGCATTTTGGCGGCGGCACGCCCACCATGCTGGCGGATGAGGACTTCGCCGCGGTCATGCTGGCGCTGCGCGATGTCTTCGCCTTCGCCGACGATGCCGAGATTGCCATCGAGATCGACCCGCGGGTGATGGATGCCGACAAGGTGGCGGTGCTCGCCCGCGAGGGCTTCAACCGCGCCAGCCTCGGCGTGCAGGATTTCGACCCGAAGGTGCAGGAGGCCATCGGCCGCCACCAGTCGCTGGAGGAGACGCAACAGGTCGCCGACGCGCTCCGGGCGGCGGGCATCTGCGCGCTGAACCTCGATCTCATGTACGGCCTGCCGCATCAGGATCAGGCCTCCGTGCGGCGCACGGTGGAAGCGGCACTGGCGCTCGACGCCGACCGCATCGCCGTGTTCGGCTACGCCCATGTGCCGTGGATGAAGAAGCATCAGGCGCTCATTCCCGAGCACGCCTTGCCCGGCCCCGCCGAGCGCCTCGCACAGGCGGAGCTGGTGGCCGACATCCTCGCGGGCCACGGCTATCGGGCGGTGGGGCTGGACCATTTCGCCAAGGCAAACGACCCCATGGCCCAGCGCGCGGCAGACGGCTCGCTCAAGCGCAACTTCCAGGGCTACACCACGGACGACGCGCCGGTGCTGATCGGCTTCGGCGCCTCGGCCATCGGCGCCCTGCCCAAGGGCTACGTGCAGAATCTCGCCGCCACGCCCCAGTGGCACAAGGCGGTGGAGGCCGGCGCGCTGCCCATCGCCCGCGGCATCGCGGTGAGCGACGAGGACCGGCTGCGGCGCCATGTCATCGAGCGGCTCATGTGCGACCTCGCGGTCGATCTCGACGACGCCTGCAGGAGCTTCGGCTTCCCGCCGGAGACGTTCGCGGACGAGATCGAGACGCTGGAGCCCCTGATCGCCGACGGGCTGGCGGTGCGGTGCGGCGCGGTCGTCGAAGTGCCGGAGGCGGCGCGCCCGTTCACCCGGGTGGTATGCGCCGTGTTCGACGCGCGCCTGGTGGCCAGCCGGGCGGCGGCGCCGGAAAAGAAGCGGCACGCCGCCGCCGTCTAAGCTGAGCTTCCCGGCCGAGCCAGCTCGGCCGGGCGCACCAAAGGCCAACACACCGAAACGCACGGGCACAAAAGAAAAGGCCCGCCGAGGCCAGGGGCCGGAGCGGGCCTAAGGGGGAACGCTGCTAATCGGAGAGAGCGCAGCGTGCCGGGGGAAGAACTTTAGGAGTTCAGGCGCTTCAGCGTCGCGCCGTCACGCAGCAGCACACGGCGCGAGGACGGCAGGGCGATGGCGGAAATCTCTTCGAGATGGGTCAGGGTGCGCGACACCGTCTCGATGGTGAGGCCGAGGAAGTCTGCGATGTCCTGCCGCGACATGGGCAGCGTCACCTCGATCCCGTTCGGCCCCTGGCCCGCGCCAGCGCGTTCGGCCATGTCGAGCAGGAAGGTGGCGACACGCTCCTGAGCGGTCTTGCGGCCGAGGACGAGAAGGTGATCCTGGGCGCGGCCAAGCTCGGCCGCGGTCAGCGCCCACAGGGCATGGGCGAGTTCCGCGTCGTCGGAGGCGCGGGAGAACAGGATCGAGCGCTTCACCCGCACGATCTTGCATTCGCTCACCGCCTCGGCGGAGAAGCGATGGCGGCCGGTCATCTCCCAGCCGAACACGTCGCCGGGGAGACAGAAGGTCTCGATCTGGCGCCGGCCGTCGCCGAGCAGCTTGCAGATGCGCACGGCGCCGGACAGAACGATGTAGAGATTTTCGGCCGGCTGATCCTCGCCGAAGATTTCGGCGTTGCGGGCATAGCTCGCAACCACTCCGAGGCGCGCGACCACTTCAGTGGGGGTTCGCGTGTCAGCCTCCTCGGTCCAGCGATGGGCGGGCCGTGCAGAAGACAGGGGCTCGGCGAAAGACTTGCTGTCGTAAGCCCGGGGCTGGGCGTAGGTCTTGTGGGCGATCGCTGCTGCGGGGCTCGGCATCGGTTGACCCTTCCATCGGAGTTGAGAAAGGGATAACCGGCGGAACGCACGGGAAAAATTCGGATCGAACACTTAAGTCGGTCCCCTTAGGTACTATTACGTAGCGGCGGGACGTCGCATAAAGTGGCGGTTGGCATGGCATTGGTGGCGGCGGAGGGGCCAGTGGCGCACGGGAACAAGCAGATGCTCGGCGATGCTGCGCGCGGCTCTGCCGCGGCGCTCGTCGCCCTTCTGCTTTGCCGTCTCGCCGGGCTTCAGCCGCTGAGCGGCGAAGCGCTGCTGCTGCAGCTCGCGGTCATCATTCTGGTGTCCGGACGCGGCCTCGTGGCGGGAGGCGCGGCGGTCGCCGTCGCCTTTGCCGGCGGCGTCGCGCTGCGCGGCCTTTCCAGCATCGATGCGCGGCTCGATCTCGCCGCGCCGGCGCTGTTCCTCGCGGTGGGGCTGGGCATCGCGGTGCTCGGCGAGCGCCTGCGCCGCACCCGCCTCGATGCGGCGGCGCGCGACCGCGACCTTTTGGCCCGCGAGGCACACCTCTCCTCCATCCTCGACACAGTGCCCGACGCAATGGTGGTGATCGACGAGCGCGGCATCATGCGCTCCTTCTCCACCGCGGCGGAGCGCCTGTTCGGCTACACCGCGACCGAGGCGGTGGGGCAGAATGTCTCGGTGCTCATGCCCTCGCCCCATCGCGAGGGGCACGATGGCTATATCGCGCGCTATCTTGCCACAGGCGAGCGCAGGATCATCGGCATCGGCCGCGTGGTGGTGGGCGAGCGCAAGGATGGCACCACCTTTCCCATGGAGCTGGCGGTGGGCGAGATGCGCTCCACCTCCGAGCGCTTCTTCACCGGCTTCATCCGCGACCTGACCGAGCGGCAGCAGACCGAGGCCCGCCTCCAGGAGCTTCAGGCCGAGCTGGTCCACATCTCCCGCCTCACCGCCATGGGCGAGATGGCCTCGACGCTGGCCCACGAACTCAATCAGCCATTGTCCGCAATCGCCAATTACATCAAGGGCTCGCGCCGCCTTCTGGATGCCGGCACGGTCCGGGTCGAGCTGTTGCAGGGCGCGCTCGAGAAGGCTGGCGAGCAGGCCCTGCGGGCCGGCCAGATCATCCGCCGCCTCCGGGATTTCGTCTCCCGCGGCGAGAGCGAGCGCCGGGTGGAAAGCCTCGCCAAGCTGGTGGAGGAGGCCAGCGCCCTGGCCCTGGTGGGGGCGAAGGAGCACGGCATCCAGGTGCGCTTCCTCTACGACCCGAAATGCGACCTCGTCCTCGCCGACAAGGTGCAGGTCCAGCAGGTGCTGCTGAACTTGATGCGCAACGCCCTGGAGGCGATGATGGAGACACCGCGTCGCCAGCTTCTGGTCAGGACGGAGGCGGTAGAGGACGACATGGTGATGATCAGCGTCTCGGATACCGGGCACGGCATCTCAGCGGAGATGGGCGCGCAGCTGTTCACGCCGTTCGTCACGACCAAGCGGCATGGCATGGGCGTGGGGCTTTCCATCTCGCGCACCATCATCGAGGCGCACGGAGGCCGCATCTGGGCCGAGCCCAATCCCGGCGGCGGCGCCGTATTCCGATTCACCCTCCGCGCCGTGGGCGATGCGGAGGCGGTGCATGATTGAGGAGACAGCGGTGATCCACGTCATCGACGACGACGATGCGGTGCGCGAATCCCTCGCCTTCCTGCTCTCGACCGCCGGACACGTGGTGCACGAGCACGCATCCGCCCGCCTGTTCGTGGAGGCGGGGCTGCCCGCCGCCGACCCGGCCACGAGCTGCATCATCACCGACGTGCGGATGCCGGGCATGACCGGCATCGATCTGCTCCAGCATCTGAAGGACAAGGGGTCCAGCGTGCCGGTCATCGTCATGACCGGCCACGGCGACGTGCCGCTGGCGGTGGAGGCCATGAAGCTCGGCGCCGCCGATTTCCTGGAGAAACCGTTCGACGACGTGGCCATCCTCGACACCGTGAAATCGGCGCTCGACCGCCGCCAGAAGACCAGCCAGCACGATGCCCTGCGCGAGCAGGTGGTGGACCGCATCGGCGGCCTGTCCCAGCGCGAGCGGCAGGTGCTGGAGTGTCTGGTTGCCGGACAGGCCAACAAGACCATCGCCTATGAACTCGGCATCAGCCCCCGCACGGTGGAGGTCTACCGGGCCAACGTGATGACCAAGATGAAGGCGCAGAGCCTGTCGGAACTGGTGCGCATGGCGCTGCTCGCCGGCATCGCGCCGCGCCCGACCTGAACCGCCCTTCCGGCATCGAACTGCGCTCCTCAGCCCGCTTGATCTAACGCAAGGCCCCGGAGCCCCCTCCCAAAGTAGGTTATAGGCACCGACCACGCGGACCCGCGAACGGGTCGTGGGAGAATCGTTGGGATGATGGCGTTGGAAGAGCCGCCCGCGTTCGTCGTCCATATCGTCGACGATGATCCGGCGGTCTGCAATTCACTGAAATTCGCCCTCGAGGTGGACGGCTTCAACGTGCAGACCTATGCGCGCTCGGAGGACGTGCTTGCGGCCGACCTGTCCTGTGGCGGTTGCATGATTGTGGACTACAATCTCCCCGGGATCAACGGTCTCGACCTGCTGCGGGAGCTCGACCGGCGCCACGTCCATCTGCCGGCCTTCCTCATCACCAGCAACCCGGCCCTGCATGTGCGCCGGCGCGCCACCGACCAGGGGGTCGCGATCATCGAGAAGCCGCTCCTCGGCAACCAGCTGGCCGAGGCGGTGCGCGACAGCTTCGTTCGCTCCCGCCCCTGCTGAGACGATTTCGCCTTTCCCACTTGCCCCATTTTCCCTAGCGTTACCGACGGACCGCCGCGCCGAACCTGAGGCGGGGTCCGAAGCATCGAGGCCGCCATGACCACGCGCAATCTCGACGCCCTCTTCCATCCCCGTGCCATTGCCCTGGTGGGCGCCAGCAACCGCACCGGCACCGTCGGTGCGCTGGCCGCGCGCAACCTGTTCGAGGCTGGGTTCGAGGGACCCATCCTCTCCGTCAATCCGAAGGAACGGGCCATCCGCTCCTCGCTCAACTACGCCTCGGTGGCGGACCTGCCCATCCCGGTGGACCTCGCCGTCGTCGCAGCGCCGCCCGACGAGGCGCCCCGCGTGATCTCGCAACTCGGCGAGAAGGGCTGCCGCGCCGCCGTGGTACTTCCGGCCGGCTACGGACCGGGCGAGCAGTTCGAGGGGGCGGAACAGCGTCAGGCGCTCCTGGATGCGGCGCGTCCGCATCTCCTGCGCATCATCGGGCCGAACGGTCTCGGTTTCATCTCCACCCGCCCGCACATCAATGCCAGCATTGCCCACCTGATGCCGGCCAAGGGCGACGTCGCCTTCGTCAGCCAGTCCGACACCATGACCGCGGCGGTGCTGGACTGGGCCCACGCCCGCGGCTTCGGCTTTTCCCATGTGGCGGCGCTGGGCGAGAAGGCCGACGTGGATTTCGGCGACCTGCTCGACTATCTCGCCCTCGACAACACCACCCGCGCCATCCTGCTCTATGTCGAGAGCATTGCCGACGCCCGCAAGTTCATGTCGGCCGGGCGCATCGCGGCGCGCGCCAAGCCGGTCATCGTCATCAAGGCCGGCCGCAGCGCGGCGGGAGCGCAGGCCGCCTTGTCCCACACCGGCGTGCTCGCCGGCAGCGATCTCGTGTTCGACGCCGCGCTGCGCCGCGCCGGCATGCTACGCGTCCACGAGATGCGCGAACTGTTCGAGGCGGTGACGACGCTCTCCGCCGGCATCCGCCTCACCGGCGAGCGGCTCGCCATCCTCACCAATGGCGGCGGCGCCGGCGTGGTGGCGGTGGATGCGCTGGAGGGCAGCGCCGGTCGGCTCGGCACCCTCCTGCCGGCGACGGTGGAAGCCCTCGACAAGGTGCTGCCCCGCACGTGGTCGCGCTCCAATCCCGTGGATATCCAGGCGGATGCGGACGGCGCGCGCTACGGCGCCGCCCTCAAAGCGTTGCTCGCCGACAAGGGCTCCGACGCCGTGCTGGTGTTGCACGCGCCCAACGCCCTCTCCGACAGCAGCGCCGCCGCCGACGGGGTGATGGCGGTGCTGGAGGCGCGCCAGCGCGCGCCCGTGCTCACCTGCTGGCTCGGCGAGAGCGCCGCCGCCAACGCCCGCCGCCGCTTCGCCGGCCGCCGCATTCCCACCTACGACACGCCGGACGAGGCGGTGCGCGCCTTCGGCCATCTGGTGGCCTACCAGCGCAACCAGACCCTTCTCATGGAGACGCCGCCCGCGCGCTCCTTCGACGAGCCCGACCGCCCCGCCGCCCGCCGGCTGGTGGAGGGGGTTCTCGCCGCCGGCCGCTCGGCCCTGACCGAGGTGGAGGCGAAGGCGGTGCTCGCCGCCTATGACATCCCGGTGGTGGACACCCGTATCGCCACGAACCCCGAAGAGGCCGGGCGCCTTGCCGAGGCGATTGGCTTCCCGGTGGTGGTGAAGGTGCTGTCCCACGACCTCACCCACAAGTCCGACGTGGGCGGCGTGCGGCTCGACCTGCGCTCCTCCACAGCGGTCGAAGACGCCTGCCGGGCCATCGTCGCCTCCGTTGCGGAGAAGCGCCCCGGCGCGCGCATCGAGGGCTTCACGGTGCAGGCGATGATCCGCCGGCCCAATGCCCAGGAGCTGATCGCCGGCATCGGCTATGACAAGACCTTCGGCCCGGTGGTGCTATTCGGCCAGGGCGGCACGGCGGTGGAGGTCATCGGCGACCGGGCGGTGGCGCTGCCGCCGCTCAACGGGGTGCTGGCCCGCGAGATGATCGAGCGCACGCGGGTGGCGAAGCTGCTCGCCGGCTATCGCGACCATCCGCCCGCCGACATGAATGCGGTGGCTGGCACGCTGGTGAAGGTGGCCGAGCTGCTCGCCGACCTGCCGCAGATCGCCGAGCTGGACATCAACCCGCTGCTCGCCGACGAGCACGGCGTCCTCGCCCTCGACGCGCGCATCGTGGTGCATCCGACGCGGGTGGAAGGCACGGACCGCTTCGCCATCAAGCCCTTCCCGTCCGACCTGTCGAAGACGCTGGAGCTGACCGACGGCTCGACCGTGGCGCTGCGGCCGATCCGGCCGGAGGACGAGCCCGGACTTGTGGACGTGGTGCACCGCTCCGACCCGCAGGACGTGCGGATGCGCTTCCTCGGCTCGGTGAAGGACTTCCCGCACCTGATGGCCGCCCGACTGTCGCAGATCGACTACGACCGCGAGATGGCCTTCGTGGCGCAGGAGGACAATGGGGACATCTGCGGCGTGGTGCGCATCATCGCCGACCCCGACAACGACGCCGCCGAATACGCGATCATGGTTCGGTCGGATTTCAAGGGCAAAGGCCTCGGCTTCCAGCTGATGAGCGAGATTCTCGCCCACGCCAGGAAGAGAGGACTGCGGCAGGTGTTCGGAGACGTGATGCGCGAGAACGGCCCCATGCTGCGCCTCGCCGAGGATCTCGGCTTCAAGGCGACGCCGGGCAGTGACGACCCCTCGGTGATGCGCGTGGTCCTCAACCTTGACGTGCCGTCCGATGTTGGTGCTCAGATACCAGAGGAAGCTTGACGCTCGTGAACCTTACGGCGATATCCCTATTGCCACCGCTCGGGGGAGGCTCCACGATGCCGTTGGTTTCCGAGCTCGGACAACCGGCGACGACGAGCGCTGGAAGGGTTCGGGGGAGGAAAAGATGCGCCGGAGGCCGCCCGACCACCCCCTTGGTGGCAGGGATCGGGAACGCCGTCGCCATGATCGGCAAGAGTGAATCGTGAGCGATGCCAATGAAGTAGCGCGAGGCCCCTGGCAATCGGAATATCTTGCGCTGCATGATCCCGTAACCAGTCTGCCGAACCGCCTTCTGATGATGGAGTTCCTCGCCGGCGCGCTCAGCTCGCCGCAGGAAGGCCGGCGCACGCTCGCCGTGTTTGCGCTCGACATCGACAATTTCCGCCAGCTCAACGAGATGTACGGGCTCGCCTCCGGTGACCTGATCCTCGCGGAGACCGCGCGACGGTTGCGTCGCTGTGTCCGCGACAACGATCTCGTCGCCCGCGTCGGCGCAGACGAGTTCATTCTGGTCGCCACCGGCCTCGCCGATTCGAAGGCCGTGGACGGGCTCCACCGCCGGTTGCAGGCCGCGCTGAGCGTCCCGGTGGCGCTGCCCTCGGGGGCCGTCGCCTATCCGCAGGCCGACATGGGCATCGCCCTCGCGCCTCTCGATGCCCACGAGCCCGACAGCCTGATCCATTGCGCCGAACTCGCCCTCAACCGGGCGAAGGACGAGGGCCCCGGCGCCTGCTGCTATTTCGCGGCCGACATGAACGACGAGATGGCCGGGCGCCGCACGCTGGAAGGCGACCTGCGGCGCGCCATCGTCTCGGACGAATTCGTCCTGCTGTTCCAGCCGCGCTGCGACGCGCGCACGCTGGAGCTGCTCGGCGTCGAGGCACTGATCCGCTGGGATCACCCCCAGCTCGGCCGCCTCGCCCCCGACGAGTTCGTGCCCATCGCCGAGAAGAGCGGGCTGGTGATTCCGCTTGGCGAATGGGTGCTGCGCAAGGCCTGCGACACCATCTCCCGCCTGCCCGAGCTGAACGTCTCGGTGAACGTCTCCGTGGTCCAGTTCCGCAATGGCGAACTGGTGGGCACGGTGGAATCCGCGCTCCGGGCCACCAGCCTGCCGGCCCACCGGCTGGAGCTGGAGATCACCGAGAGCGTGCTGATCGAGAATACCGACAAGGCGCTCGACATCCTCGAAGGGCTGAAGAAGCTCGGCGTCCGCCTGTCCATGGACGATTTCGGCACCGGCTATTCCTCGCTCGGCTATCTCCGCACCTTCCCGTTCGACGCGCTCAAGATCGACCGCCGTTTCGTCGGCGACCTCGACCAGAGCAAGGGCGCGCTCGCCATCGTGCAGGCCATCCTCGGCCTCGGCCGGGCGCTCGGGATGCAGGTGGTGGCGGAAGGGGTGGAGACGGAAAGCCAGCTCGCCGTCCTCAAGGCCGATTCCTGCGACGAGGTGCAGGGCTTCTATCTCGGCCGCCCCATGACCGAGGAAGCGCTGCGCGCCTATATCGCCGAGCGGCGACTGGCGAGCTGAGCCGCCGCCTTTCACCCCGCCTTCCGCCTCGTCTTTTGCCGCGCTAGGCTCCCGTCGTCGCAACGGAAATCGCCTGCCGCATGTGGTCCCGCCTCTATTGGCTCGCCGTCGGCGGCCCCCTTGCAGCCGGCCTTCTGGTGATGGGGGCCGATCCCGCGCCCTTGCAGGATCTGCGCAACGGCCTGTTCGACCTCTACCAGCGCGCCGCCCCTCGCCCGTACGACCCCGATCTGCCGGTGCGGGTGGTGGACGTGGACGACGCCTCCCTCGCCCGCGTGGGCCAATGGCCCTGGCCGCGCACCACGGTGGCGGAGCTGACGCAGAAGCTGGCCGCCCTCGGCGCGGCGGCCATCGCCTTCGACATGGTGTTTTCCGAGCCGGACCGGCTCGACCCCGCGAGCGTGGTGAAGCTGCTGCCCGCCGAGGCCCGTGCCCCAGCCGAGGCGGCGCTGGCCGGCCGCGACAGCTCCGACCAGCAACTCGCCGCGACGCTCGCCGCAAGCCCGTCCGTGCTCGGCACCATCCTCACCCACGGCACGGGCGGCGCCTATCCGGAGAAATGGGGCATGGCCAGCGCGGGCGACGATCCGCGCGCCTTCGTGCCGCGCTTCTCCGGCGCCGTCGCGCCTTTACCGGAGCTGGCCGCTGCCGCCCGCGGCATCGGCGCGCTGAACTGGCTGCCCGATCGCGACCAGGTGGTGCGCCGCGTGCCCATCCTCCTCGGCCTCGACGGAAAGCTGGTGCCGAGCCTGTCGGCGGAGGCGCTGCGCGTGGCGCAGGGCGCGTCCACCTATGTGGTGCGCGCCTCCAACGCCAGCGGCGATCAGGCCTTCGGCACCAAGTCCGGCATCACGGCGGTGAAGATCGGCGCCCTCGATGTGGCGACCGATGCCGCGGGCGAGGTACGGGTCCGCTTCACCGCCACCGACCCTCGCCGCTTTCTCTCCGCGGCCGACGTGCTCGACGGCAAGGTGCCGCCCGCCGAAGTGGAGGGGCGCATCATCCTCGTCGGCTCCAGCGCGCCGGGACTGATGGACACGCGGGCAACACCCCTCGATGCTGCCGTGCCCGGCGTGGAAATCCAGGCCCAGCTCATCGAGCACATCGTGGCCGGCGCCCGCCTCGTGCGGCCGGACTGGGCGCGCGGCGCGGAGATCGTGCTCACCGGCGTTCTTGGACTCCTGCTGGCGCTGGCATTGCCCCGCGTGTCCGCGCCCGTCGCCGGGGTGCTTGGCCTCGCCGTGGTGGCGGCGCTTGGCGCGGGGGCCTGGCTGGCCTTCACCCGGTTCGATCTGCTGCTCGACCCCATGGGGCCGGGGGCGGCGGTGCTCGGAATCTACGGCATGGGCGTGCTCGCCCTCTATCGCGACGAGCAGCGGCAGAAGAAATGGGTGCGCTCGGTGTTCGGCCGCTTCGTCTCGCCCAAGGTGGTGGAGCGCCTCGCGGAAAACCCGGAACGGCTCGTGCTCGGCGGCGAGACGCGGGAGATCACCATCCTGTTCTGCGACCTGCGCGACTTCACCTCCCTGTCGGAAACCATGGACGCGCAGGCCCTCACCCGCTTCATGAACGCCTATCTCACGCCCATGACGGAGGTGGTGCTCGCCCATGGCGGGACCATCGACAAATATATCGGCGACGCCATCATGGCCTTCTGGAACGCACCGGTGGACGATGCCGCCCACGCCCGCAACGCCGCACTCTGTGCCCTCGCCATGTCGGAGCGGCTGGAGGCTCTGAACGCGGAGTGGCGCCGCGCGGCGGAAGCGCAGGGGCGGCCGTGGCATCCCGTGCGCTGCGGCATCGGGCTCGCCACCGGGCCCTGCTGCGTGGGCAATCTCGGCTCTGCCCAGCGGCTCGAATATTCCTGCCTCGGCGACGACGTGAACCTCGCCTCCCGTATCGAGGGCGCCACCAAGTCCATGCGGGTGGACATCCTCGTCTCGGAGGCGACGCGCGAGGCGGCGGGCGACCTCGCCTTCCTCGAGGCCGATCTCCTCATGCTCAAGGGCAAGTCCAAGGCGAGCCAGCTTTATCTCCTCGCCGGCGACCCGGATTTCTCGCGGTCCGATGCCTTCTCCCGACTGGAAGAACGGCACGGCGCGCTGATGGCCGCCTATGGCGCGGGAAGCTTCGGAGAGGCGGAGGCGCTGGCCGAGGCGCTGGCGGCGAGCGCGCCGGCGCGGCTGGCCCGCTTCTACGGCCTCTACGTGGAGCGGTGCCGGGGTGCGGCGGACCAGACCAACGCGCCGGCGGCCTCGGCCTGAACGCTCCCGCCACCAGTCTTACCCCTTGCCAACACGCTAGACCGCCTGCAGAAAAGTCGTGATGAGCGGCACGGATCGAGCCTCCCCGAACGGTGGAACGACCCCGGCGACGCGGGAAGCGCTCCCGCGCGACGTGCTCACCTATCTCTGGCGCGCCGAGCCGCTGTCCCACATCAAGCTGTTCGCCCTCGTCCTGCTGCTGCTGCCGTTCAACTACGCCTCGCTGGAATTGCCGCGCCTCATCGTCAACGGCGTGACGGATTCCATCGGCGGGACGGTGCCCAAGCTGTTCGACTTCGATCTCGCCTGGCCGGACTTCCTCGGCGGCGGCGTCATTATCGATCTCTCCGGGTTCGAGGTCTCCGCCTTCGGGCTGCTCGCCGGGCTTGCGGCGCTGCTGTTCGCACTGCAGCTCATCCAGCAGCACATTTCCCGCCTCATTGAGATGGCGAAGGCCCGGCTCGGCGAGCGGATCATCGTCGGGCTGCGCCGCCAGCTGTTCGACGTCATCCAGCGCCTGCGCCCCGAGGCGCCGATGAAGAGCAAGGCGATGGAAGTGGGCAACATGCTGCGGTTCGAGGTGGGGCCCATCTCCCCCTTCGCCGGCATGGCCTTCGCCCAGCCGCTGAAGTCCGCCGGCCTCATCGGTTCGGCGACGTTGCTCATCTTCACCCAGAACGCGACGCTGGGCGGCTGCGCCATCGGCATTCTCGCGCTCAACTACGTGCTGCTCGGCATCCAGCGGCGCGACAACGCCCACAAGCTGCAAATCTACCAGCGCGAGGCGGTGGCGCTCGGCAAAAGGGTGATGGCCGGCATCGATCGCCTGCCCCTCGTCCACGGCTTCGCCACCAGCCCGTGGGAGCGCGCGGCGGTGGACGGGCGCCTTGCCGTGGTGTCCGAGGCGAGCCTCGATCTCAAGCGGCAGAACTTCACCGACCGGGTGCTGAACCTCCTGATGTCGGACGTGCCGACGCTGGTGTTCTATTTCGTCGGCGGCTGGCTGGCGCTGACCGGCGCCATCAACATCGGCCAGCTCGTGGCGGTGGTCGCGGCCTACGGCCAGATCCCCGAGCCGCTGAAAGAGCTGATCGAGTGGGACGAGAAGCGCGTCGTCGCGCAGGTGCGCTACGATTTCGCCCGCTACTATCTCGAAACACAGGAAGTCTGGCCCAAGGGCTCGCAGGACGACACCGGCTGGGAGGGCGTGCCCTTCGACGGCGCGCTGAAGATCGCCGACCTCGGCGTGGTGGACCCCGCCGGCAGCCTTCTCCTCGATGGCGTGAGCCTCGATGTGCCCGCCGGCACGGCGGTGGCGCTCAAGGGGCCGGATGCCGGCGGCAAACACGCGGTGGCGCGCGTCTGCGGCCGTGCCATCTCGCTCTACAGCGGCTCGGTGCGCATTGGCGGGCACGACCTCTCAAACGTGCCCGAATCCGTCATCGGCCGGCACGTGGCCTATGCCGGCGGCGATCCCATCGTGCTCAACGCGTCCCTGCGCGAGAACATGCTGTGCGCGCTGGAGCGCCACCCCGGCCGGCCGGCGCCCGGGGCCACCGAGCCCGAACCCTCCGGCCTCGACGATGCGGCCCAGCTCGACCGGGCGATCCTCGCCGCCTTGGGCCTTGCCGGGCTCGGCGACCTCGTGGTGCGGCTCGGCCTCGAACGCCGGCTCGATCCCGAGGCGAGCCCCGCGCTGGCCGAGCGCATCGTGACCGCCCGCGCCGCCGTCACCGACGCCATCGCCCGCCGCCAGCAGGAGGCGGGACGCGTGCTGATCGAGCCGTTCCGCTTCGCCGCCTTCAACCGCTTCATGACGCTGGCGGAAAACATCCTGTTCGCGGCGCCGCTGAACGACACGCGCGGCGCCGCCTCGCTGCTCTCCGACCCCGGCCTGATGCCCGAGCTGGAACGGCTCGGCGTCGCCGACGATCTGACCGCCCTCGGCCTCAGCGCCCTGCGCACCCTCGCCGAGCTTGCCGGCGGACAGGACGCAATCGCGGACATCGACACCAAGGGCCTGCTGCGCGCGGAGGAGATGACCGCCGCGCGCACCCTCCTCGCCCATGCCGGCACCGGCGTCGGTTTGGCGCCGGACGAGCGGGCGCTGCTGCTGCGCGTCGCCGGACGCTATTGCGAGCCGCGCCACCGCTTCGGCCTCATTGATGAGGACTGGCAGCAGCGGGCGCTCGCCACCCGCGCGCAATTGGCCCATCTGAAGGAGGTGTCCGGCACACCCCTCGCCCGCTACCAGCCGGACAGCTACTGCCGGGCGCTGACCGTGCGCGACAATCTGCTGTTCGGCCGCATCGCCGCCGACCGCGCCGGCGCCGCCGCCACGGTGGACGATCTGGTGCGCGAATGCCTGAAACAGGACGGCTTCATCGCCCAGGTGGAGCGCCTGAGCCTCGACGTGGCGCTGGGCGAGGGCGGCCTGCCCCTCTCGGCCGCCGAGCGCGGCAAGCTGACCCTCGCCCGCTGTCTCGTGGCGGAGCCCGATCTGCTCATCATCGACGACGCTCTGGCCCCGCTGGCGCCGTCCGAGCAGAGCCGGCTGATCGAGACCGTGCTCGCCCGCCGCGAAGGGCGCACGACGCTGGTGGTGCTCGATTCCGCCGAGCCGCTCGAGCTGTTCGCGCAGGTGATCGTGCTCGCCCACGGGCAGGTGGAACGCATCGAGGGGGCGGAACTCTCCGCCACCGGGACGTGAGGGGCCGACAAGGATCAGGTCATGAGCATTGAAGACGAGGCCCGCGTCCTCTCCCGCATCCCCATGTTCCGCGATCTGGAGCCGAGCCAGTTGCGGCTGCTCGCCTTCTCCGCGACGCGGCTCGATGTGGCGCCGGGGGACGTGCTGTTCCACCAGGGCGAGGCGCCCGACGCCGCCTATGTCATCCTCGACGGCACCGCCGTCATCGAGGTGACGGCGGGCGGCGCCACCCATGAGATCACCCGGCTCGCCAAGGATACGGTGGTGGGCGAGATGGGCGTGCTCACCGGCGAAGCCCGCAGCGCCACGGTGCGCGCGGGTGAGCCCATGAGCGTGCTGCGCATGGAAACGGACCTGTTCCTCGCGCTGCTGGACAAGACACCCTCCCTCGCCCGTTCCGTGCTGCGCGACCTCGCGCTGCGGCTTCAGGAGACGACGCGCGCGCTGGTGAAGGCGCGGGGCTGACGACGGCTTCGGCCATGTTGGTGGCGCCCCCCAAACCTCTGAGCCGGATCATCTTTTCACCGCCACGCCGGCGCTCTCGCCGCTTGCGTCCCGCAAGGTAAGACGCCACCATGGATCACCAATGAAAAGGTCCATGGGGGGTACACACATGAAGATGGTGAAAGCCGTGGTGGGTCTCGCGCTGGCCCTCAGCCTTGCCGCCTGCTTCGAAGGCAAGCCCGGCCCGGCCGGCCCCGCAGGGGCTGCGGGCGCACAGGGTCCCGCGGGCGTTGCCGGTCCCG
>NZ_JAYRPE010000016.1:0-100250 GCF_041911315.1 Xanthobacter sp.
CCCAGCGCGGCGCCCTGCCCGTCACACCCTTCCGCTTCCGGCTGGGCGCGTTCGAGGTGACGACCGTGCTCGACGCCGCCGCCATGATCGACGGGCCATGGCCCATCGTCGGGGAGGACCGGCCGGCGGCGGAGGTGGCGGCGCTGATGCAGGTCAGCCTGCTGCCGGAAAAGCGCTTCCGCCCCGGCTTCACCCCGACGCTGGTGAACACCGGGTCCCAGCTCCTGCTGTTCGATGCCGGCAACGGCGCGAACGGCTTCATCCCGAGGCCGAACGGGGGATGGCTGGCGCAACAGGTCGCCGCCGCCGGCTATGCGCCGGATCAGGTGGACGTGGTGGTGCTCTCCCACGCCCATGTGGACCATATCGGCGGGCTGGTGGAGGCGGGCAAGGAGATGTTTCCCAAGGCCCGCTATGTCATCGGCGAGACCGAATTCGCCTTCTGGGCCGCGCCCGAGCGCCTTTCAGCGGCGCCCGACAGCCTCGAACACGCCACCGCGCAGGTGTTCGCCGGCAACCTCGCCCCCTTCGCCGATCGTGTCACGCGGGTGCGGCCGGGCGCCGAGATCGTGCCCGGCATCCATGCGGTGGAGGCCTTCGGGCACACGCCCGGCCATCTGGCCTTCCATCTGGAGAGCGGCGGAAAGCGGCTGCTGGTCTGGGGCGATTGCGCCCACCACGAGGTGGCGTCGCTGGCGCATCCCGAGTGGCACGCATTGTTCGACATGGACAAGACGCAGGGCGCCGCCACCCGCAAGCGCATCTACGACATGGCCGCCACCGACCGCATCCCGGTGGTGGGCTATCACACGTCCTTCCCGTCGGTGGGCTATGTGGAGCGGCAGGGCACAGCCTACCGTTGGCTCCCCCTCACCTACCAATTGGCGGAGTGAGCCCCGGATACGAAAACGGCCGGGCGGGGAGAGTCTCCCGGCCCGGCCGTCCGTGTTCAGGAAGGAAAGAGGCTCACGCCTTCGGCCAGTTCCGCACGTCCACGAAATGGCCGGCGATGGCCGCCGCCGCCGCCATGGCGGGGGAGACGAGGTGGGTGCGGCCCTTGAAGCCCTGGCGGCCCTCGAAATTGCGGTTCGAGGTGGAGGCGCAGCGCTCCTCGGGGGCGAGGCGGTCGGCATTCATGGCGAGGCACATGGAGCAGCCCGGCTCGCGCCACTCGAAGCCCGCCTCGATGAAGATCTTGTCCAGACCCTCGGCCTCGGCCTGCTCCTTCACGAGGCCGGAGCCCGGCACGACCATGGCGGAGACGTTCGGGTTCACCTTGTGGCCGCGGGCGATGGCCGCCGCCTGCCGCAGGTCCTCGATGCGCCCGTTGGTGCAGGAGCCGATGAAGGCCCGGTCGATGGTGATGTCCTGGATCTTCGTGCCGGCCGTGAGGCCCATATAGCCCAGCGCGCGGATCTTGGCGGCGCGCTTGCCCTCGTCCTCGATGAGCGCCGGATCGGGCACGAAGCCCTCGACGGACACCACGTCCTCGGGGCTGGTGCCCCAGGAGACGATGGGCGGCAGGTTGGCACCGTCGAGATGGATCTCGGCGTCGAAATGGGCGCCCTCGTCCGAGCGCAGGGTCTGCCAGAAGCGGAGCGCGGCATCCCAGTCGGCGCCCTTGGGAGACTTCGGCCGGCCCTTGAGATACTCGAACGCCTTCTCGTCCGGCGCCACCATGCCCGCGCGGGCGCCGCCCTCGATGGACATGTTGCAGACGGTCATCCGCCCTTCCATGGAGAGGGAGGTGATGCCTTCGCCGGCATATTCGATGACGTAGCCGGTGCCGCCGGCGGTGCCGATGGTGCCGATGATGGCGAGCACCACGTCCTTCGCGCCGACGCCTTCGGGCAGCGGCCCGGAGACGGTGACGCGCATGTTCTTCGCCTTCTTCTGGATCAGCGTCTGGGTGGCGAGCACATGCTCCACCTCGGACGTGCCGATGCCATGGGCCAGCGCCCCGAACGCGCCGTGGGTGGAGGTGTGGCTGTCGCCGCAGACGATGGTGGTGCCGGGCAAGGTGAAGCCCTGCTCGGGGCCGACCACGTGCACCACGCCCTGGCGCTTGTCGAAGCCGTCATAATATTCGACGCCGAATTCCTTGGTGTTCTCGGCGAGCGCGGCGATCTGCGCGACGCTCTCCGGGTCCGGGTTCGGCAAAGTGCGGTCGGTGGTGGGGACGTTGTGGTCCACCACGGCGAGGGTCTTCTGCGGCGCGCGCACCTTGCGGCCGGTCATGCGCAGGCCCTCGAACGCCTGGGGGCTGGTCACTTCGTGCACCAGGTGGCGGTCGATGTAGAGCAGGCAGGTGCCGTCATCCTGCCGGGAGACGACGTGGTCGTCGAAGATCTTGTCGTAGAGCGTCTTGGGGCCGTTGACCGGGGCGTTCATCGCATTGTGTCCTGAGGAGAGGCCGGCGCGCGTCGGTGGGGCCGGGCCGGTAACGATGGAGGGCGGTTGTCCGTCGCGCCGCGTGCGGGCGCGTCAAGGGCGGGCGTCAAAGCACCGAGGACGCCGCCGTGGTGAAGCGGCCGAAGAAGCGGCCGGGCAGGCGCACATGGTCGGGCACCGCCGCGAACTCCATCGTCGTGCGCGCGAACGGGCCGGCCCCGCAATGGGCCGCCCGGTCGAGGCTGTGGCGATGGTCACGCGTCTGTCGCATGGGGCGGGTTTTTAGCAGTTCCACGCTGACGCGACAATCCGGCGCGCGCAGCTGTGAAACAGGACGGCCGGTCGCACACTGCCCTTGGCTTCGCCATCATCCTGGGCGAGGCGGTATACAGTCGCCGGCGGTGTCGAGGGGGAAGGAGTTTCGGGTGCAGTTCGTTTCCAATTTCCACGGGGTGCAGTTCCTCGATACCGTGGTGAGCCTTGCCGCCGCCTTCCTGTTCGGCACGCTGATCGGCGCCGAGCGGCAGTATCGCCAGCGCACCGCCGGGCTTCGCACCAACGTGCTCGTGGCCGTGGGCTCCGCCGCCTTCGTCGATCTCGCCGCCAGCCTCGGCGGACCGAGCGATGCCATGCGCGTCGCCGCCAACGTGGTGACGGGCGTCGGCTTCCTCGGCGCCGGCGTCATCATGAAGGAAGGCATGAACGTGCGCGGCCTCAACACGGCGGCGACGCTCTGGTGCTCTGCCGCCGTGGGCAGCTGCGCCGGGGCCGACCGGCTGGCCGAGGCGGCGCTGATCACCTTCATCATCATCGCCGGCAACACGGTGCTGCGCCCCGTCGCCCGCGCCATCGACCGCGCACCCCTCGACGCCCGCCGCTCGGAAGTCAGCTACGAGGTGCGCCTCACGGTGGATTCCGCCGCCGCCGCCGATCTGCGCGACGTGCTGATCGACACGCTGGAGGGCGAGAAATATCTCGTCAGCGACGTGGACGAGGAATCCGGCACCGACGGCGCCGTGGTGCTGGTGGCGAAGCTCGTGACCACCTCGGTGGTCCCCGCCGAACTGGACGCCATCACCGACCGCCTGGCGAAGCGGCCCCATGCCCGCCATGCCACATGGGAAAGCGTGACGGAGGAATAGCGCCACCTTCGCCTCGCGGCAGGCCGGGCCGCCGGCTCGTCAGCCCGGCCCCCGCTCCCCCACCAGATGCGCGGCGGCGGAACCGGCCTCATAGAAGGCGGCCTGCGCCGCCCGCCAGCGCGGGACCGTCACGTCGCGTTCCGGCAGCGGCACCTCTTCCAGCCGGATGCGCCCCAGCACCAGATCGGCCAGCAGGCGGCCGAACACCGTGCCCGGCCCGATCCCCCGGCCGTTGTAGCCGCTGATGGAGACGACGTTGCGCGCGAGGCGCCGGAAGCGCGGCAGGGCGTCGTCGGTCATGCCGATGGTGCCGAACCAGCCGGCCTCGAACGGCGCCGGCGGCAGCTCCGGGAACAGCCGTGCCAACGCCCGCCGGGCATAGGCTTCATGCACGCCCGCCAGCCCGCCGAGCGCGCCGATGCTGCCGAACACCAGCCGCCCGGCCGCGTCATAGCGCAGGGAGGTGAGCACCTGCTGGGTGTCCCAGATGCCCTGCCGGCCGGGCAGGATGCGCTGGCGCAGGGCGTCCGGCACCGGCGGAGTGGCGAAGTTGAAATAGGGCAGCGGCACCTGCTCGCGGGCGAGGCGCTCCCACGGCCCGAAGCTGTAGGCGTCGGTCGCGACGATGATCCAGTCGGCCGCCAGCCGGCCCCCATCGGTGCGCAGCACCCAGCCGCCGGCCCCCTCCTCCGCCGCCCGCACCGGGCTTGCCGTATGGATCACCGCCCCGGCGCCCATCGCCGCGCGGGCAAGGCCGCGGGCGTAAGCGAGGGGCTGGATGGTGCCGGCGCGGTCGTCCAGCAGCGCGCCGCGATAGGTGCCGCCGCCGATCATCGCGCGGGCCGCGTCCGCATCGAGCAGGTGCACCGGCGCACCGCGCGCCTGCCACTGGGCGGCGCGGGCCTCGATCTCGGCACGCCCGGCGCGACCGACCGCGCAATGCAGCGTGCCGTTGGGCGTCGCTTCGCACGGGATGGCGTGGCGGGCGACGAGGGCGAACACCTCCGCCGGCGCCCCGCCGAGGAGCGAGAGCAGCCCCTCGCCCTTCTCGGCGCCGAGGGTCGCCACGATGTCGTCCGGCATCACCCAGAGCCCGGCATTGACGAGGCCCACATTGCGCCCCGCCCCGCCCGAGCCGATGCCGGCGGCCTCCAGCACCGTCACCCGCGCGCCCGCCCCGGCCAGCCGGAGCGCGGCGGCAAGGCCGGTATAGCCGGCACCCACCACGGCCACATCGACCCGCGCGTCGGCACGCGCGTCACCCGCGAGCGGGGTGGTCTCCGGCGGCGGCGGGGCGGTCATCGCCCACAGGCCATGGCTTTTCGGATCGGTGCCGGGGGCGGGAGGCATCTGCATGGCCTCTTTGTACAATATCGCCCGGCCGCGGGAATGACCTTGCGTCCGCTGGGCGGCAACGAAGAATTAACCATCCCGGCCTCAGGATGGTCCGGGGTCCCCTCAGATTGAATGGAACCCGCCGCCAGTGCGTACCTCCCTCCCGCAAGGAGAATGAAGCGCCGGCTTAGTTGCCATTGAATCGGCACGGCGCATGCTCTTTGGGCGCACTTTTGTGTTTCCTGGGCTCCTTTGATATGAGGAGCGCCCAGTAGAGATTATTCGGAGCTGCGTGATGGCTAATCCGCGCGTCTATGTTTACCAGTTCGCCTCCGGCTCCCAGTGGGCGGCCGGCGACAGCGTGGAGGCGTATCTGCGCCGTCTTCTGGATGTGGACTTCGCCCAGTCGCTCCGCGCCGACCGCCTCGCGGCGGTGACCGCCTTCCTCGACGAAGCCTTCCAGCTGGCCCACACCATCGGCTGGAGCGGCAGCGCGCGGGACATCCCGCAGATGTTCTCCCTGCCCGGCATGCCGGCCGAGGAAGCGGTCCACATGATCGCCTGGGAGCAGGAAGACGGCGTGGCCTTCATCGCCTCGCCCTATCCGCTGCCGTGGCTCGACGCCAAGGCGTCCCGCACCACCGATTCCGACCGCGCCGTTCCGGTGGAGGCCGCCGCCGCCCCCGTCGCCCGCCCGGTGCAGCAGCCGCCGCTGGAAGTGGTCTCGGCCCAGGCCGAGGAAGCGGTGGAAGCCGCCCTCGACCCGTTCTCCGAATATGTGCGCCGCGAGGAGGCCGCCCGCCTCTCGCGTGAGCCCGCGCCCCTCGCCGAGGATCGCGACGCCGCCCGCCGCTTCTTCTGAGCGAACCGATCACCCGATCCGCGATGCGCGCCCCCCAAGGGCGCGCATCGTCGTTCCGGGGCCCCTCTTTCCAGTCTGGAACGATGCCAGAGCGCGCGTGCGCCTTGCTCCGGCCGCAACGCTTGGATAGATGATTCACGGTGTGGACCGCGGCGCAGCCTCTTCGACACAAGCCGGCGCGGTTGACCTTGCGTGATGTTCCGTGGTGCGTGGTGGCGTTTTCCCATCCTGATGGCCCCAAGGTGAATCCAGCGTCCGTCGCAATGCCGCGCGCCCTCCATGCGCGGGGCATCCGGCTTCGGGCATGTTCCAAGGCTGATCGGTCCGGTTCCATGCCGGATGCGGAGACCTGAATTTGCGGTCGTTTCTCGCCGGCGTCCTCGCTCTGCCCGTGGCGCTCCTCCTCCTGCTCTGTGCGCTCACCGGCAGCGCGCAGGCGATGGAGGCGATTGCGCTTAGGCTCGATGCCAAGGTGGTGGACCTGCTGCCGGCCGTCGAGCGCCAGACCACCGAGGACGGCCGCTATCAGATTTCCACCGCCCCTGACGCCGAGGGCGTCGTGCGCCGCATCGAGGTGCCGACCTCCGACGGGCGCAGCCATGGCGAGTGGATCGCCTTCGCCCTCACCAACAATACCGACGAGCAGGTGGACCGCCTCATCGTCGCGCCGCACTACCGCATGTCCGGCTCCGGCCTGTTCTGGCCCGACCTCGGCAACCGCCGCATCCTCTCCTTGACGCCCAGCCAGGGCTTCAAGCCGGAACGCCAGTCGGCGCCGGACGCGGACGTGTTCCTCATCACGCTGGACCCCGGCTCCACCGTCACCTTCGTGGTGGAACTCGGCTCGCCCAGCCTGCCGCAGCTGCAGCTGTGGGAGCCCGACGCCTACAAGGACCGGGTGAACGCCTTCACCCTCTACCACGGCATCGTCATCGGCATCGCCGGCCTGCTGGCGCTGTTCCTCACCATCCTGTTCGTGGTGAAGGGCTCGGTGATGTTCCCGGCCGCGGCGGCGCTGGCCTGGGCGGTGCTCGGCTATATCGGCCTCGACTTCGCCTTCTGGTCGAAGGTGTTCGGCCTCTCCCCCATCGCCGAGCAGTTCTGGCGGGCGGCGGGCGAAGCGATCCTCACCGCGACGCTCCTCGTCTTCCTGTTCGCCTATCTCAACCTCAACCGCTGGCATGTGCGCTACGTGCATGTGGCCGCCGGCTGGCTGGTCTTCCTCGCCGCCCTCGTGGTGGTGGCGCTGCTCGATGCGCCGGTGGCGGCGGGCATCGCCCGCCTCTCGCTGCTGGCGGTGGCGGTGGCCGGCTTCGGCGTGGTGATCTGGCTGTCGCAGCACGGCTTCGACCGCGCGGTGCTCATCATCCCCACCTGGTCGCTGCTGGTGGTGTGGGTGCTGATGGCGGGGCTCACGGTCGCCGGCTACGTCACCAACGATCTCGCCGCCCCCGCCCTTTCCGGCGGCCTCGTGCTCATCGTCATGCTCATCGGCTTCACGGTGATGCAGCACGCCTTCGCC
Organism: Xanthobacter sp.; assembly: GCF_041911315.1. Taxonomy (NCBI): domain Bacteria; kingdom Pseudomonadati; phylum Pseudomonadota; class Alphaproteobacteria; order Hyphomicrobiales; family Xanthobacteraceae; genus Xanthobacter; species Xanthobacter sp. Next base: position 7,253 of record NZ_JAYRPE010000016.1, read on the forward strand.
GGCATCGGCGGCATTCAGGGCTCCGCCTCGGAGCTGGAGCGCCGCGCGCTGGCGCTGGCCGGCTCCGGCCTCATCGTGTGGGACTGGGATGTGGACACCGACCGCATCTACACCTCCCCCGAGGCCGAGGAAGCGCTGGGCCTGAAGCGCCATTCGCTGGAGACCGAGGCCGCCGGCTGGCTGGAGGTGCTGCACCCCGCCGACCGCGACCGCTTCCGCGCCACGCTTGACGGCATCATCGACCAGCGCCGCGGCCGCATTGACCAGGACTTCCGCCTGCGCGCCATCGACGGCCACTATCTCACCTTCAACCTCAAGGCCCGCCCGGTGGTGGGCGCGGACGGCGAGGTGGTGCGCTGCATCGGCACCCTCACCGACGTGACCGGCGAGCGCATCGCCGCCGAGCGCCTGCTGCACGACGCGGTGCGCGACAACCTCACCGGCCTGCCCAACCGCGAACTCTTCCTCGACCGCCTGCACCAGGCCCTCGTCGCCGCCCGCCTCGACGACAAGGTGAAGCCGACGGTGATGGTCATCGACCTCGACCGCTTCAAGCAGCTCAACGTGCAGGTGGGCATGGCGGTGGCGGACTCCATCCTGCTCACCGTCGCCCGCCGCATGACGCGGCTTCTGAAGCCGCAGGACACTTTGGCCCGCATCTCCGGCGACCAGTTCGGCATCATCCTCATGTCCGAGCGCGACGCCGAGCGCATCACCACCTTTGCCGACACGCTGCGCCGCTCGCTGCGCGCGCCCATCGCCTTCGCCGACCGGGAGGTGTTCGTCACCGCCTCCATCGGCCTCGTCCTGTCCGGCCCGGACCAGGTGAAGCGCGACGAGGTGCTGAAGGACGCCGAGCTGGCCATGTATTACGCCAAGCGCATCGGCGGCGACCGCATCGAGGTGTTCCGCCCGGCCATGCGCCAGCAGAAGATCGACCGCGTGGTGCTGGAGCAGGAGCTGCGCGAGGCGCTGGAGAAGGAGCAGATCTCGGTCCGCTACCAGCCCATCGTGCGCCTCGGCGACCGGGCCATCGGCGGCTTCGAGGCCTATATGCGCTGGAACCACCCGCGCCTCGGCGAGCTTGCCGCCTCGGAATTCATCCTGCTGGCCGAGGAGACCGGGCTCATCCTCGACCTCGGCCTGTTCGTGCTCGACCGCGCGGCGCGCCAGCTCGGCCAGTGGCAGCGCCTCTTGCGCGTGGATCCGCCGCTGTTCATGCACGTCAACGTCTCGTCCCGGCAGCTTTTGCGGCACGATCTGATCCAGGACCTGAAATCCGTGCTCGCCCGCAACACGGTGGCGCCCGGCTCGCTCAAGCTGGAAGTCACCGAAGGGCTGGTGATGGAAAACCCGGAATACGCCGCCGTGGTGCTGGGCCGCATGCGCGAACTGGGCGCGGGCCTGTGCCTCGACGATTTCGGCACCGGCTATTCCTCCCTCGCCTATCTCCAGCGCTTCCCGTTCGACAGCGTGAAGATCGACCCGCGCTTCGTGCGCTCGGTGGCCAAGGGGCCGTCCCGCGCCGCCCGGCCGGTGATCGTCGGCGCCATGATCGATCTGGCCCACGACCTGGGCATGGACGTGATGGCCGAAGGGCTGGAGAAGGAAGTGGAAGCCGCCGAGATGACCCGCTTCGGCTGCGAATACGGGCAGGGCGTGGTGTTCGGCGAGCCGCTCACCGCCGAGGAATGCCGCCACCTCATCGAGCCGGCGCCGGTGGACGCCCGCAAGAAGAAGACCGGCACGGCGGCGGAATAGGCCCGTTCAGGCGCCCGTCCGGATTCCCTCGTCTCTGACGCGCCCGTTCCCTTACGCGCCCGGTTTGGCCCGCGTTCGGGCACGTTTCACAGGCGCCCGTGCCCCTGTCTGGGTCCCCTTCGCGCCGCGCGGCCAGCGGGCCGGCCAGTTGACGATGTGGTCCACCAGCTCGAACAGGCCGAACTCGCTTTCCAGCCCCGCGACCCGTCCGTGCACCGAGATGCCCGCGCTGACCACCGTGTCCCGCGTGCCGGACACCAAAGGATGCCAGAACGGCAGGTCCTTGCCCTCGCGCACCAGCCGGTAGGCGCAGGTGGGCGGCAGCCAGCCGATGCTCTCCACCGCCTCGGGGGTGAGGCGCACGCAGTCTTCCACGATCTCGGACCGGTTGGGATAGTCGGCGCAGCGGCAGGAGCCGGCATCGAACAGGCGGCAGGCGACGTCCGTGTAGGCGACGGCGCCCGAGTCCTCGTCCTCCAGCTTGACAAGGCAGCAGCGGCCGCAGCCGTCGCACAGGCTCTCCCATTCCTCCACCGTCATGGTGGCGAGGGTCTTGGTCCGCCAGAACGGCGCGGGGGTCTGCACAGGCGCAGAGGTCGCGGCAGGCGCGGGCGCAATCTCGGCGGCGGGCCGGGGTCGGGCGGAGGGAGGCATGCCGCCCCTTTAGCACAGGGACGGCGGCAAGTCGCTCACTCCCGGTGAGACGCTCACTCGCCGCCGTAGCTCAGCAGCATCTGGTAGACGACGGGCTTGGCCGCCCGCATGTCCTTGTTGTCGGAGCGGAATTCGCGGTCCCCATCCACGTCGCCCTGATAGGCGGCGGGCGGCTCGAACCGGAGCTGCAGCCGGCAGCCGGTGGTTTTGGCGAGCCGGCCGCCGTCCCAGTCCAGCACCGAGCCGCCATAGTCCCAGCCGAAGCCGGAGAGGGTGAAGGGCTTGCCGTTCGCCGCCTCCACCTCGGCCAGCGTCGCGCCGATGCCGATGCCTTCGGCCGTGCGCCACGGGCCGGGGTTATGGACGATCACATCGCCCGGCCGCCGCCGCTTCTTCTCGTCGAGCCAGATGATCTCCACTCGGCGCGCGGGGTCGTCGGGGAACAGCACGGAGGCCTTCACCATCTCGCCCTCGGCGGCGGGCACGCTGCGGTACACCACGTTGGCGCGCCCGAACGTACGGATCAGCGCCGCCTCGTCGGTGTCGGCCGCGAACGGGCCGGTGCAGGCGAAGGGCGGCAGCGCCTCCGGGCCGGCGGCGGGGGCCAGCGACGGCACCAAAGCGATGGCGAACGGAAGAACGGCGATCAGCCGGCGGAGCATGTGGCGCGTCCCTTCAGCGTGCGGGTCTTTTCGGTGCCGTCCGCATCCACCGTGGTGAGGGTGAGGACATAGCGGCCGGCGAAACTCTCGGCGTCCTTGCCCCGGCTCCTGGTCTCGATCACCAGCTCGGCGGAGCCGGCCTTGGGATCGGGCAGCTCGTGATAGAGGTGAAGGCGCACCTCGTGGCCGTGGAACCAGTGGTGGACCAGCGCCTCGCGGTCCAGCTCCAGCTTGCCGAACGGAGCCGCACCCTTGCCCGCCGGCTTCACCTCCAGCTCGGCGCGGAAATTGTTGAAGCTGCCGCCCATGCCGTGGGAGAAGGCCGTCTGCGCGGCGAAGGACACCGCCGCATCGTCGATGCTGCAATCGAGCGTTCCGGTGGCGTGGGCCGCAGGCGCGCCGATGACCAGAGCGAGCGCGGCGAGGAACGCACGCCCGACAGCCCCGCTCCGGCGGTGCGGCGCGGGAGATGGTCCCCTCGAAGATCCGGTCATGGCGAGGCCCCCAAGGCAGTTGCCGCAGGGAGCCTAGTGCAGGCGCAGGCCCGGCTGCAACGCGAGCAGGGCCGGGCGGCCCGGCTTCAGCGCTTGCCGGCGGTGTAGCGATCGGCCAAAGCGAGGGCCAGAGCGAAGCCGCCGAAGGCGGTGACGATGACGGCGAGCCAGATGGCGGTCTGTGCAGGCATGGTTTCCCCCGAATGTTTATGGGGGAAAGCTAGGCAGCGCGCAGGCCGGGGACTTTGATCAAGATCAAGCCCGGCCGTTCACAGCATCCGCCGCCCTCCGGGCCGCGGGAGGGATCGCGCCTCCGGCGCATCGGGCGGGCCATCCTGCGCGTCGTCCTGGGCGTCTTCCTGGGCGCCATCCTGCGCATCGGCCTCCGGCGGCTCGCGATACTCCGGCTCGAGCTTCTGGTCCGGGGCCGGCGCGTCGGTGGCGAGGCCGTCGCGCCCTTCGGCCTTCGCCACGGCAACGAGGCCCTCGGCCCGGCTCAACAGGCTGTCGAGGCTCTCGCCCTGCCGCTGCTCGGCCACGCCGAAGCTGGCGGTGACGGTGGCGTGGGGCGGCAGCACGGAGAGACGCGCGAAGTCCAGCTCCGCGCGCAACCGGTCGGCGACGCGGGAGGCCCCGACGCGGTTGGTGCGCGCCAGCAGGACCACGAACTCCTCCCCGTCCATGCGCGCCGCCGCATCCCGCGGCGAGGTCTCCTGCAGGATCAGGCGGCCGACCACGGAGAGCATCCGGTCGCCGGAGGTGGGGCCGAAATCCTCATTGATCTGCTTGAAGCGGTCCATGTCGAACGCGATGAGCGTCACCGGCCGCGCGCCGGGATCGGCGAGAATGTCCCGCGCCCGCTCCATGAAGTCGCGGCGGGTGCCGAGGCCGGTCAGGGCGTCGGAGCGGCCCTCCCGGCGGATCTCGTCGATGGCATCGGCGGCGATGGACCCGAGCAGGGCGAGGGCGAGCAGGAGGCCGCTGATGAGCAGGGAGAAGTTCAGCACCTGCCAGAACGGCGTCGCGCGGAACAAGGCGGCGAGGTCCGCGGGGTCGGCGCCGTTCTCCCGCATCCGGTCGATCTCGAAGAGGTCGCCGGAGATCCGCATGGTGAGGCCGGTGCGGATGAAGAAGTGCAGGCCGAACAGCAGGAAGGCCCAGAACAGCAGCCGGTCGATGGGCCGCCGCCGCTCCAGGGCGACCATCTTGACCGCCGCGACCACGAACATGGTGCCGTAGCCGAGATTCTGCACATAGATGCGGGCGACCAGATCGCGGTCGAAATAGAAGAAATAGAACACCAGCGCGACGATGGCGCAGGCCATGACGAGCAGCAGCCGCCCCGACCCCGCACGGCCGAACCGCACCAGCACGCCTTCCACCAGGGTGAGCACGGCGAAGGTGTAGACGATGGCCGACACCACCGCGTTCGGGCCCGCCTCGCGGGGAAAGCCGGTGATCTGGATCAGCGCGGCCAGCGCATAGGCGCAGAAGGCGGACGCGAAATAGAGCCCGCAGCGGCGCTCGCGATCGTGCAGCCAGACCAGCAGGAACACGATGGCGATCAGCAGCGAGACGATAGGTCCGGCAAAAATATAAAGGCGTCCGTCCGACATGCTCCGCCCACCGACGCACCCGACATCGGACGCGCGACCTGGAGGCGGCACAGCCGCCCGCCACCCTAGGTCGCATCGGCCGCCCTGCGCCTACTTGGATGGTTCCCTCGAGGGAAAGTCAAGCCTGAGCCCGGCCATGCGCACAACACAACCTGCTGCAACGCAACAGGAAGTTGCCCTACCGGCGGTAGGCCCACAGGCGCAGCTCGTGCTTCAGCCGGCGGAAATCGTGGAAGGTGAAGGCGAGCAGCACCGTCGCGAGCACCGCCAGCGTGAGGGCGACGCCATTGGACCAGTCCAGCGCCGAGCGGGTGAAATCGTAGACGAGGTAGGCGAGGAACAGCGTCACCGCGAGGGCCGTTCCGTAATAGATGCGCGTATCCAGCCGGGCGATGAGGATGCCGACGCCCGTCCAGATGGCGAGCGCGATCAGGATGGCCCAGCCGAGGCCGAGGCCGAACTGCCGGGCGACGAAATGCCCGCCGACCCAGCACAGCAGCACCGAGGCGGCGAGCACCAGGATTCCCGCGCGCAGCCGGAAGATGTAGGAGCCCTTTGCTCCGGTCGGGGCGGTGGACATGATGCACCTCGGATCGGCGCCCGCGACACGGATGTGGCGGGATGACAGGGAACCACCCGGCCGCGTCAACGCTTGTGCCGGTCTGGAGGATGTCACGATGCGGCGAATGCGGGTCGTACTCAATGCCAAAGCGGGCACCGTCCACGACATGGGTCCCGACAAGGTGCGCGATATCGTGGATGGCGCGCTCACCCGGTCCGACCTCGACGTGGAAGTGGTGGTGGCGGAGGGCGACGCCATGGCGGCGGCCATCGCCTCGGCCTCCCGCGACGGCTACGACACGGTGGTGGTGGGCGCCGGTGACGGCACCGTCTCCTATGCCGCGTCCGTGCTCGCCAACACCGACATGACGCTCGGCGTGCTGCCGCTCGGCACCATGAACCTCCTCGCCTACGACATCGGCCTGCCGCGCGACCTGATGGGCGCGCTGGAGGCGCTGCATGATGCAAAGCCCATGCGGGTGGATCTGGGCACCCTCAACGGCCGGCCCTTCCACGGCGTGTCCGGGGTGGGCTTCTTCAGCCAGATGGCCATGGCGCGGGAGCAGTTGCGCGACCGCGGCCGCGTCTTCGGCTGGTTCATGGCGCTGGGGCGGGCGGTGTTCCGCTCCGGGCGGATGTCGCTGGAGGTGGAGGTGGCGGGCGCCCGCGAATCCATCGACGCCTATGCCGCCCTCGTCACGGTGAACGCCTTCGACGCCTCCGGCTGGCACCGCTCGCGTCTCGACGGCGGGCAGCTTGAGGTGCTGGTGGCGGAGGATCGCGGCACCCTCGCGCGGCTGCGCACCGGCGCCGAGGTGCTGGTGGACGCCTGGCGCGGCGCGCCGGGCATCCATTCCTTTTCCGCCCGGCGCGTCACCATCCACGCCCGCCGCCGCCGCGCCTGGGTGGCGACCGACGGCGAGGTGACGCGCGAAACCCTGCCGCTGCGCTACGCCCTCGCCCCCGCCGCCCTCAGCCTTCTCGTCCCGCCCTCGGCCCTGCAATGGCAGGCGCATGAGCGCGAGGTGCACGAGCGCGACGACGTGACATAGGCGCGAGGTGCACGAACGCGACGACGTGACCTGACACGCGTCAGGCCGGCAGGTCCTGCACCGGCTGGCCGCGGTAGCGGATGAGGAGGGGCACGGTGAGCGTCATGGGGTGGGCGATGCCGTGCTCCCACAGGCCGTCCTCGCCCCAGCAATCGCCGTGGTCGCCGCACAGCACGATGGTGGCGCCGGCGAAGCGCTCCAGCAGCGGGGCGAGCTTGCGGTCCACATATTCGCAGCACAGGCGCTGGCGCTCGCGGCACTCGGCCGAGCGGTCCACCTTCTGGAACGGCAGGCAGGGATTGTCCGTGCGGTCCCACGGCGCGCCCTCGAAATAATAGGGCACATGGGTCTCGCCCACGTTGAGGAACACGAACAGGTCGCGCCGCGTCTCCCGCGCCGCCTGCTTCTCGATGAAGGCGAGCTGGGTGGCGATGCCCTTGTCGCCGGTGAACAGAAACTGCTCGAAGCTGCCGGTGAGCTTCTTCGACACCGGCGTCTTCGGATCGAACCAGCCCATGGCCGCCGCGCCGATGGTGGCGTAGCGGGCGTTGCGGAAACCGTCCACGATGTCGGTGCCGCTCACCGAGAAGCCGGGCCGGGCATGGCCCGCCGCCCCGGCGCGATCGAGCCGGAAGAGCCGCGCGAACTTCGGATTGAGGAACGGCGTCGCCAGCTCCGCCACACCGGGGGTGAAGCCCGCGAACATGGCGGCGTGGGAGGCATAGGTGAAATGCGCCGGCGCCTGCGCCCTGTAGAGGGCGGAGACCGTCTTCATGGCCGGGGCATTGGCCGAAACGAAGGTATCGTAACGGCAGGAGTCGATCGTGATGAAGAGCACGCTGTCAGGGGTGACACGCATGGCCGGCGCGGCTCTCAGAAAGGGGTGGTTTCAGTTGCCGCCGTCATTGTTGGCCTCGCCGCAGGTGTAGCCGACGAAGCAGCGGGGATTGTCCGTGGTGGGCATCCAGGCCGGAGAGGTGGTCTGGTCGTCCTGGCAATAGCGCTGGTCCAGCACGTAGCGCTGGGCGTTGCCGCCGCCGGTGGGGACGAGGATGAAGCCCTGCTGGCGCACCACCTGACGGACGCCGGAGCAGGTGGAGGGCGGCACGGGAACGGCCATGTAGCCTTCCGGCGGCGGCTGGTTCTGGCCATAGATGGCGGTGCCGTCCACGGGCACCGGCAGCGGCCCCGCGCCGAGATCGGACGGCGGCGCCAGCGGATCGCCCTGGGCCAGCGCCAGAGAGGGCGCGACAACCAACGGTGCGAGAACGGCCGCCATCAACACCCGCGCGCGCAACACGGGCTCCCCACGCGCGGCCGCCCGCGACGCTCCGGACTGGACAGAACGCATCACTTTTCCCCTCAGTGCCGCCGGGGGAAGCCTGTAGCGCACCTTGCGGCGGCTGGCAAAGAGAACCGCGAGAAATCCGCACCGCGGCTCACTTTCCGCCCCGTTCAAGCTGCGTCGCCCTATTGTCATGGACGGTTCCGGGACTCTGCCGCACCGCACACGGGACGCAAGGCGCGGGTGGCGGCGTCCGGTACCATTAGCCGGCGGCGCTTTGCCCGTTATCCCCACAATCATCCACCGGGGAAAAATCGGCCCGCGCGCCGCTGGCGCAGGGGCATTCGCTCTTGCTACACCACCTTCCCAAAGCAAAAAAATTGCCCAAACCCAAGAATTGCCCAACCAAGGGATTGCCGGCTTCATGCTCGATCTGTCGGACAAGGGCGACCTCGAACCCACCTATCGCCAGGCCCCGCACAATGTGGAGGCCGAGCAGGCGCTGCTGGGCGCCATCCTCGTCAACAACGAGGCCTTCTACCGCGTCTCCGACTTCCTTGAGCCGCGCCATTTCTACGAGCCCATCCACGCCCGCGTCTTCGAGCTGGCCTCGGCGCTGATCCGCGCCGGCAAGCTGGCGACGCCGGTCACCATCAAGACCTTCCTGCCCGCGGACCTGGACGTGGCCGGCCTCACCGGACCGCAATACCTCGCCCGCCTCGCGGCGGAGGCGACCACCGTCATCAATTCCGAGGATTACGGCCGCACCATCTACGACCTCTCGGTGCGGCGCGACCTGATTCGCATCGGCGAGGAGATCGTCAACGAGGCCTACGACGCCCCGGTGGACGCCACCCCGCAGGACCAGATCGAGGAGGCGGAGAAGCGCCTCTACGAGATCGCCGAGACCGGGCGCTACGACGGCGGCTTCCAGCGCTTCGGCGAGGCGCTGCGCGAATCGGTGGACATGGCCTCCAAGGCCTTCCAGCGCGACGGCCACCTCTCCGGCATCGCCACCGCCCTCGACGACCTCGACCACCAGATGGGCGGCCTCCAGCCCTCGGACTTGGTGATCCTCGCCGGCCGACCGGCCATGGGCAAGACCTCGCTCGCCACCAACATCGCCTTCAACATCGCCGCCGCCTATCGCGGCGAGACCCGGCCGGATGGCTCCACCGAGACGGTGTCCGGCGGCGTGGTCGGCTTCTTCTCGCTGGAAATGTCGGCCGAGCAGCTCGCCACCCGTATCCTCGCCGAGCAGGCGGAGATCGCCTCCTACAAGATCCGCCGCGGCGACATCTCGGAAAGCGAGTTCTCAAAGCTCGCCGCCGCCGCCCAGACCATGCAGACCATCCCGCTCTATATCGACGACACCGGCGGCATCTCCATCGCCCAATTGGTGGCGCGGGCGCGGCGGCTGAAGCGCCAGCGCGGGCTGGACTTCATGGTCATCGACTATCTCCAGCTGCTCTCCGGCTCGTCCAAGGCGTCGTCGCAGAACCGCGTGCAGGAGATCACCGAGATCACGACGGGCCTCAAAGCCCTGGCGAAGGAGCTGCAGGTGCCGGTCATGGCCCTGTCCCAGCTCTCGCGTCAGGTGGAAGCCCGCGACGACAAACGGCCGCAGCTTTCGGACCTGCGTGAATCCGGCTCCATCGAGCAGGACGCCGACGTCGTCATGTTCGTTTACCGTGAGGAGTATTATCTTAAGAGCAAGGAGCCGAAGCCCGGCACAGAGGAGTGGTTCAAGTGGGAGATCGAGATGAAGGCGGCCGAGAACACGGCCGAAATCATCATCGGAAAGCAGCGCCACGGCCCCACCGGGACGGTGAAGGTGCATTTCGAGCCGCAATTCACCCGCTTCTCCAACCTGGCGCGGGAGGACCACCTGCCGGATCGCCACTGACCGGCGAGCCGCAGGCCCCCGAGGACCCCGCCGCCAGCGCCGCAGCGGCAGACCAGGCCGAGCGTGAGGCGCGCGAAGCCGGCGCCATCCTCACCGTCGATCTGTCCGCCATCGCCGACAACTGGCGCACCCTTGCCGCGCTTGCCGCCCCGGCCGAATGCGCGGCGGTGGTGAAGGCCAATGCCTACGGCCTCGGCATCGACCGCGTCGCCCCGGCCCTGTGGAAGGCGGGCGCCCGCACCTTCTTCGTCGCCCACTTCAAGGAAGCCCTCGCGCTGCGCGCCCTGCTGCCCGAGGCGGTGATCTACGTATTGAACGGCCTGTTGCCGGAGACCGCCGCCGACCATGCGGCGGCCCGCCTGCGGCCGGTGCTGGGCTCGGTGCCCGAGATCACCGAATGGAGCGACTTCTGCCGCGACCAGGGGGCGGACCTGCCCACCGCGCTCCATGTGGATACCGGCATGAACCGGCTCGGCCTCTCGGTGGACGAGGCGGTGCAGCTCGCCGGCACACGCCGGATGCTCGGCTTCACGCCCAGCCTCGTCATGAGCCACCTCGCCTGCGCCGACACGCCCGGCCACGCCCTCACCGCCCGCCAGCGCGCGGTGTTCGCCGACGTGATCCGCCGCTTCCGGGGCGTGCCGGGCTCGCTGGCCAATTCCGCCGGCACCCTGCTGGGCCGCGATTTCCGCTTCGAGCTGGTGCGGCCGGGCATCTTCCTTTACGGCGGCGTCGCCATCACCGGCGTGCCACCGCTGCGCCCCGTGGTGCGCCTGGAAGCGAAGATCATCCAGGTGTCGAGCGTCGCGGCCGGCGAGACCGTGGGCTATGGCGCCGCCGAGCGGCTGAAGCGGCCGAGCCGCCTCGCCACCGTCTCCATCGGCTATGCGGACGGGCTGTTCCGGGCCGCCGGCTCCTCCGACCTCGCCAAGGGGGTGGAGGCGATGGTCGCCGGCCGGCGCTGCCATCTCGTGGGCCGCGTCTCCATGGACCTCGCCACCCTCGACATCACCGACCTGCCCGAGGGCGCGGTGCAGCGGGGCGACGTGGCGGTCTTCCTCGGCGACGGCATCAGCGTGGACGACCTCGCCGCCCGCTCCGGAACCATCGGCTACGAGGTGCTCACCTCGCTGGGCGCCCGCTACGCCCGCCGCTATGTGGGCGGGTGAGGGGCGAAGGGCTTGGGGGCGGCGGGCTTGGGGGCGGCGGGCTCCCGTGCGGCCGCCAGCTCCGCCGCATAGGTCTCCTCGAACCAGCCGATGCGCTTCTCGAAGGCGGGGCTCAGGCGCTGATCCTCGGTGATCTGGCGGGCGACCTCCTGCTGGCCCTCGCACACCGCATTGTCCTCGGCCAGCACGCGGCGCGCATAGAAGGGCACGATGCGCGAAATCACCTTCTGCGCGAAGCGGTCGAAGACGCCGAGCAGCCCCGGCCGCGGCGGCGCGATGGGGCCCTCGATGAGCCAGCCCTCCAGCCGCGAGCGGTCATGGGCCAGCGGCGCATAGCGCAGCACCATCACCGCATAATAGGAGCGGCCGAGGAGATCGATGACGTGGAACTGGGACGCCCCGAAGGTGGGGAACAGGTTCACGATCAGATAGTCGCGGGCGCGGTAGGTGCCGGCCCGGCAATCGGCCAGCACGCCCCCCAGCGGGTCATCCCCCGGCTCGGTGGTATAGGCGCTGTGCCGGCCGAAGCGGGCATAGGTGACCTCCTTCGCCTTCAGATAGCCATTGGCGCCGAAGGTGGAGGGGTGGACGGCGACGATGTGGTAGTCATCCAGCGTCACATGGGTGAGGAACTTCCAGTTGGCCGGCACCTCGCCGCCGAAGCGGGTGAAGGTGCGCCCGGGCGGGCAGAGCGCGGCGAGCATGGGCGCGGCATCGCCGAGGAAGTCCGCGAGGGATTCCCCGTCCGGATCGGGAAAGCGGCCGAACACGAGACCGGCGAACGCCTCCACCTCGATGGGCTTCAGGTGCGCGTTGAGCTGCTTCGGCAGGCAGCCATAGGCCTCGTCGCAGACCGGAATGCCCAGCGCCTGCCCCTCGGCATTGTAGCGCCAGTGGTGGAAGGCGCAGACCATGGCGCCCTTCCCGCTGCGCTCGCGGCGGATGGGGTGGAAGCGGTGGGCGCACACATTCTCGAAGCCGCGCAGCCGGTCGCCGAAGCGCTGGATGAAGACCGAGCGCCCGCCGAGATCGGTGCGGAACCACTGACCATCCTGCGCCACCTCCCCGTCGAGGCAGAGGAAGGTCCACACCCGCCCCAGCGCCTGCTGCTCGGCGGTGAAGGCCGCGGGATCGGTGGCCGCGCGCACCCATTCGGCGGGCTGGCCGGCGGCCGGCGCGGGCCGGGCCGGCTCTTGCGGCGTGGGTGCGGAAGCAGGGCTGTCTCGGAACACGGGCGATCCCCTGACATGACGGAAAAGGGCAGCGCAGGCTGATTAGCAGAGGTGTTCCGTTCCCGCCATCTGGGGATGCGCCGCAGATGCCGCGCAACCCCGGAGGCGAAGCTTGGGGCCTTGACCGGCCCACCGCGCGGCCGATGGGGTATATAGAGAACATCGCCCGAGATTCGGGCCTCGTCCTCCAGACCCGGCCGGCCTGCCCGCGCCGAGGGTGATCTTCATGGCCCGGCGCGACACGTCCTTCATCTGCCAGTCCTGCGGGGCGGTCTACACGCGCTGGCAGGGCAAGTGCGAGGCGTGCGGCGGCTGGAACACCATTTCCGAGGAAGTCGCGGTCGCCGCCAGCGTGCCGGCGGCGCAGCGCTCCGGCCGCAAGGGCCGCGCGGTGGTGCTGGAGAGACTGGAGGGCACGGCCAAGCCCGCCCCGCGCCTCGTCTCCGGCATCGGCGAGCTGGACCGGGTGGCGGGCGGCGGCTTCGTGCCCGGCTCCATCCTGCTCATCGGCGGCGATCCCGGCATCGGCAAGTCCACTCTGCTGGTGCAAGCCTCGGCAGCCCTGGCCCAACGCGGGCAGCGCGTCGTCTACGTCTCCGGCGAGGAGGCGGTGGATCAGGTGCGCCTGCGCGCCCAGCGGCTGGGGCTGGAGAAGGCGGACGTGGGGCTCGCCGCCGAGACCAATGCGGAGAACATCATCGCCACCTTGTCGGGCGGCCCGCCCGTTCACATGGTCGTGATCGATTCCATCCAGACCATGTGGTCGGACAGCGTGGAGAGCGCGCCCGGAACGGTGACGCAGGTGCGCACCTCCGCCCAGTTGCTGGTGCGCTACGCCAAGCAGACGGGGGCCTGCGTCATCCTCGTCGGTCATGTCACCAAGGACGGGCAGATCGCCGGCCCGCGCGTGGTGGAGCACATGGTGGACGCGGTGTTCTCCTTCGAGGGCGACGGCGGCCACCAGTTCCGCATCCTGCGCGCGCAGAAGAACCGCTTCGGCCCCACCGACGAGATCGGCGTGTTCGAGATGACCGGCCGGGGCCTCTCCGAGGTGGCGAACCCCTCGGAACTCTTCCTCTCCAACCGCGATGCCGGGGCGCCGGGCACCGCGGTGTTCGCCGGCATGGAGGGCACGCGCCCGGTGCTGGTGGAGATTCAGGCGCTGGTCGCCCCCTCTTCGCTGGGCACCCCGCGCCGGGCGGTGGTGGGGTGGGACCCCAACCGCCTCTCCATGGTGCTGGCGGTGCTGGATGCCCGCTGCGGCGTGCGGCTCGGCGGGCACGACGTCTATCTCAACGTGGCGGGCGGGCTGAAGATCGGCGAGCCGGCGGCGGACCTCGCGGTGGCCGCCGCCCTCGTCTCCTCGCTGACCGGCGCGCCCCTGCCGGCGGATGCGGTGCATTTCGGCGAGGCGAGTCTGACGGGGGCTGTGCGCCCCGTCTCGCAGGCGCAGGCGCGGCTGAAGGAGGCGGCGAAGCTCGGCTTCGCCAGCGCCGTCATCCCCTCCGGCGGTCTCGACGGGCTGGACCCGCCGGTCACGGTGCGGCCGGTTTCCTCTCTCGCGGAGCTTGTGGCCGGCATCGCAGCCAGCGCGCCCCGCCGGGCGCGGGACGAAGGCCCGCGCGAGACGCGCAACGCTGCCCCGCGCGAGACGCGGGGCTCGAACGACCGCAATCCCCCGCAAAGGGCCGTCCAGCATGCGGATTGGGGCGACGACGAGGAAAGGTGACGCGGGCGGGCGCGCAAGCTATATCAGCCCCGCGGCTGGGCTCTCCGGGGGTGGGCGGGTCGCGCGCATGCGCGTCTGGCGGTGCGCCCATCACGGATCGATGCGCCGATGCCCATAACCTTGCTCGACATTATCGTTCTCTCTGTGATGCTGATTTCCGGCATCCTGGCGATGGTGCGCGGCTTTCTGCGGGAAGTCTTCTCCATCCTGTCCTGGGCTGTCGCGGCCGGCGTCACCGTCTATTTCTACAAGTCCGCCTTGCCTGTGGTGAAGCAATACATCTCGCAGGACTCGGCCGCTCTTGCGGTGACGGTGGCGTTGCTGTTCCTCGGCACGCTGCTCATTGCCTCCATCGTCACCGCGCGCATCTCGGACCTGGTGCTCGACAGCCGAATCGGCGCCCTCGACCGCACGCTGGGCTTCGCCTTCGGCCTCGCCCGCGGCCTGCTGCTGATGGTAATCGCGCTCTTGTTCTTCAACTGGCTGGTGCCGCCGGAGAAGCAGCCCCCGTGGGTCGCCAACGCAAAATCGCTCCCCGCCATCACGAAAGCGGGGGAGTGGCTGAAGGCGCAGTTGCCGGATGACCCTGAAAACACCATTTTGAACAAGTTGAAGAAGCCGCCCGCCGCTGAGGAGGGCGACACGCCTGCCGCCCCGGCCGCCCCGACGGGGGGACAGCGGTAGGTTTCTTTTTGGGGGCAGCAACTGACCGGCCGGCCGGCCGGGACATCCACGCGGGGGCGCTGAGCCTTCCGCGCTATGGGTGTTCCCGCTCCGACCTCCCGGCGCAAGCTCGCACGGCGCTGCCTGACCGGCCCGCGCGGAGGGTGCATGATGGACTTGGGATGTGACGGGCCGATCTCAGTGGCCGGCGGAGACTCCTTCCGCACGGATGGCGAACCCCTCGCGGGCGGTCGCGCCGATCTCGATCTCGACCTGAACGGCGATCGCCTCCGCGAGGAATGCGGCGTCTTCGGCATCTACAATCACCCCGAGGCCGCGGCGATCACCGCCATCGGCCTCCACGCCCTCCAGCATCGCGGACAGGAAGCCGCCGGCATCGTCTCCTATGACGGCCGCCGCTTCCATTCCGAGCGCCGCCTCGGCCTCGTGGGCGACGCCTTCTCCGACGCCGGCGTCATCGCCCGCCTGCCCGGCGACGCGGCGGTGGGCCATGTGCGCTACTCCACCACCGGCGAGACCCTGCTGCGCAACGTGCAGCCCCTGTTCGCCGAGCTGGACGCGGGCGGCTTCGCCGTGGGCCACAACGGCAACCTCACCAACGGCCTCACCCTCCGCCGCCAGCTGGTGCGCGAAGGTGCCATCACCCAGTCCACCACGGACACCGAGGTGATCCTCCATCTCGTGGCGCGCTCCCGCAAGCCGCGCTTCATCGACCGCTTCATCGACGCCATCCGGGCGCTGGAAGGCGCCTATTCGCTGGTGGCGCTCACCAACAAGAAGCTCATCGGCGCCCGCGACCCCCTCGGCATCCGCCCGCTGGTGCTCGGCTCGCTGGACGGCTCCCCCATCCTCGCCTCCGAAACCTGTGCCCTCGACATCATCGGCGCGCGCTATGTGCGCGACATCGAGAACGGCGAGGTCATCGTGATCGACGAGGAGGGCGTGCAGTCCTTCAAGCCGTTCCCGGAGATGGCGGCGCGGCCCTGCATCTTCGAGTACATCTATTTCGCCCGGCCGGATTCCGTGGTGGGCGGGCGCTCCGTCTATCAGGTGCGCAAGAACATGGGCCGCGTGCTGGCGACCGAAAGCCCGGCCCATGCGGACGTGATCGTCCCGGTGCCGGATTCCGGCGTGCCGGCGGCCATCGGCTTCTCCCAGACCTCGGGCATCCCCTACGAGCTGGGCATCATCCGCAACCATTATGTCGGCCGCACCTTCATCCAGCCCACCCAGTCCATCCGCGACCAGGGCGTGCGCATGAAGCATTCCGCCAACCGCTCGGTGGTGGAGGGCAAGAGCATCGTCCTTGTCGACGACAGCCTCGTGCGCGGCACCACCTCGGTGAAGATCGTGCAGATGATGCGCGATGCCGGCGCCAAGGAGGTGCATTTCCGCATCGCCTCCCCGCCCATCACCCATCCCGACTATTACGGCATCGACACGCCGGACCGGGACAAGCTGCTCGCCGCCACCCATGACCTGGAAGGCATGCGCCGCTACATCGGCGCGGATTCGCTGGCTTTCCTCTCGGTGGATGGCGTCTACCGCGCCATGGGCTTCGAGGGCCGCGACCCGGTGAAGCCGCAGTTCACCGACCACTGCTTCACCGGCGACTATCCCACCCCGCTGACCGACCGCGCCGGCGCGGTGGCCCAGCAGCAGCTTTCGCTGCTCGCCGAAGCGAGCTAAGGCAAGCCGGCCCTCCCGCCAGGGGAGGGCACCCTCCCCCTGAACAGGACTGCGCATGACCGCCGACCGGCCGCTCGCCGAAAAGATCGCCCTCGTCACCGGCGCCACGCGCGGCATCGGCGCCGCCACCGCGGTGGCGCTGGCGAAAGCCGGTGCGCATGTGGTGTGCGTGGGCCGCTCGGAAGGCGGGCTGCAGGAGGTGGACGACGCCATCCGCGCGGTGGGCGGGAGCGCCACGCTGGTGCCGCTGAACCTCAAGGATTCCGACGGCATCGACCGGCTCGGCGGCGCGCTCTACGAGCGCTACGGCCGGCTCGACATCTATGTGGCCAATGCCGGCGTGCTCGGCCCGCTTTCCCCGCTGGGCCACGTCTTCCCCAAGGACTGGGAAGACACGGTGGCGGTGAACCTCACCGCCAACTGGCGCTGCGTGCGCTCCTTCGATCCGCTGCTGAAGCTCTCCCCGGCCGGCCGGGCGGTGGTGGTCACCTCCGGCGCGGCGAGCAAGGCGCGCGCCTATTGGGGGCCTTACGCCATCACCAAGGCGGGCCTTGAGGTGATGGCCCGCACCTGGGCGGACGAGAGCGTCTCCGGCAACCTGAAGGTCAACCTCTTCAACCCCGGCCCCATCCGCACCCTGATGCGCGCCAAGGCCTTCCCCGGCGAAGACCCATCCAGCTTGCCGGCGCCGGAAGAGGCGGCGGAGGCCATCCTGCCTTTGTGCCTGCCCACCTTCATGGAAACCGGCAAGCTCTACGACTTCCCGCAGAAGAAGCTGCTCAGCTTCCAGATGCCGGCGTAGGGGGCTGGAGGGGGCGGCTGTCATCGCCCGGCGCGTCCGGGCGATTCACCTTTCCGCTTCAGCGGTTTCCGGTATCCAGAACCGCCGTCATGCCCGGGCTTGTCCCGGGCAACCACGTCGGGCCGATAGGGCAGCCTTCGGAAGCCGTGCCCGGCCGAGCCACGTGGATGGCCGGGACAAGCTCGGCCATGACGGCGACCCTACGATTAGTCAGGCTTCGGGCTTCGAAAGCGGAATGGTATCGCGAAAATGCTGCCCAAGCTTACCGAGCTTGGACTGCTGCTGCACGAAATCTCCCGCCAGCGCCTTGCGGATCAGTTCGCGCGTCTCGGCCACGCCGTAGATGGCGACGAAGGAGCCGAAGCGGGGGCCGCGTTCGAGGCCCAGCAGCACCTGATAGAGCGTGTTGAACCACTCCACCGAGACGCCCGGCCGCTCGGGCGTGGCGCCCTTGGCCTTCAGGTCCTGGTAGCGCGGGATGGGGCGCGCCACGTCATAGAGCACCGTCTGGATGTCGTCCGCGCTCGCGCCCGCCGGCAAGGCCGCCAGCGCCGTATCGAGCGTTTCCAGCGCCGCGCGCTCGTCTGCGTCCGGGATGCGGAAGACCTTGTTGGGCTTCACGAAGTCATGGAAATAGCGCACCGCATAGCCCACCAGCTCGTGCAGCTTGGGGTGCGTCTGGTCCGACACGCCGGGCACATGGCGCTTCAGGAAGCCCCACAGCACGCTCTCGTCCTCCGTGTTGGAGGCGGAGGCGAGGTTGAGGAGCATGGTGAAGCTCACCGGCATGTCCACGTCAGGCGGGTTGCCGGCATGAATGTGATAGACCGGGTTGCCGAAGCGCAGCTTCCAGTCCTGCTGCGCATAGCGGGCGAGGAAGTTGAAATATTCGTCCACCGCCTTCGGGATCACGTCGAAGTGCAGCTTCTTCGCCGAGCGGGGCGACTGGAACATGTAGAGCGCGAGGCTCTCCGGGCTCGCATAGGTCAGCCACTCGTCGATGGTGAGCCCGTTGCCCTTGGACTTGGAGATCTTCTGGCCCTTCTCGTCCAGGAACAGTTCATAGACGAAATGCTCCGGCGCGGTGCCGCCGAGGATCTGGCAAATCCGGTCATAGATCGGCGCGTTGGTCTGGTGGTCCTTGCCGAACATCTCGAAATCGACGTCGAGCGCCGCCCAGCGGGCGCCGAAATCCGGCTTCCACTGCAGCTTCACCTTGCCGCCGGTGACGGGGAGCGTCAGCTCGGTGCCGTCCTCATCGTCGAAGGTGATGGTGCCGGCCTTGGCGTCCACCTTCTTCAGCGGCACGTAGAGCACGCGGCCGGAGGTGGGGGAGATGGGCAGGAAGGGTGAATAGGTGGCCTGCCGCTCCTCGCCGAGGGTAGGCAGCATGACGGCCATGATCTCGTCGTACTTCTCGGCGGCCTTCAGCAGCACGGCGTCGAGCTTGCCGGAGAAGTAGTATTCGGTGGCGCTGGCGAATTCGTAGTCGAAGCCGAAGGTGTCGAGGAAGCGCCGGAGCATGGCGTTGTTGTGCGCGCCGAAGCTCGGATAATCACCACCGAAGGGGTTGGGCACCTTGGTGAGCGGCATCTGGAGATAGGGCACGAGCGCGGCCGGGTCCGGCACGTTCTCGGGGATCTTGCGCATCCCGTCCATGTCGTCGGAGAAGCACAGAAGGCGCGTCTTCACCTTGTCTTCGGTGAGGATGCGGAAGGCGTGCCGCACCATGGTGGTGCGCGCCACCTCGCCGAAGGTGCCGATGTGCGGCAGGCCCGAGGGGCCGTAGCCGGTCTCGAACAGCACCTCGTCCTTGGGCCGCTTCTTCAGCCGCTCCACCAGCTTGCGCGCTTCCTCGAACGGCCAGGCGGTGGCCGTTTCCGCGACCGCCTTCAGCTCGGCGGCGAGCTGGGTGGGATCGACGGGCGCAGGCGAGGCTTCGGACGAGGACATGACAGGCTCCGGAAAAGGAGCGCGAACTTAGGAATGCAGCCGCCCGGCGTCAACGCGAAGGCGTGTGACGGGCTCCCCGGCTCTTGCGTTGACGGCGGGCGGCAAACGCCTATGCTGCACCCGCGTTCCAGCTGCCCCGGCGAAAAGGGCGGAGGGAACGCAAGACATCGGACGATCCCTGCGGGAGAGACCGGCACCCTTGAGTTGAGGTGTGCCGGCGCCGAAGGCGCAACCGCCCCGGAACCGCTCAGGCACCAAGGGCCGCAGGGGGACGAAACTCTGGAAAGCAGCCGTGCTGCGCCTTGAAGGGCGGGGCTGGGCTCACCGAAGGAGTAAGCCGTGCCCTTCCACGAGGCGCGGTGAAATCTCTCAGGTCGGCAGACAGAGGGGGCGCCGCGCGGGCCGCGCAGAACCACCGGAAACGGGGTTCGGCAGGCCCGGAAATTGGCGCTGTTCGTCCCGGAGCCTCCATTGGCATCGTCCCCCGATTCGCATTCCCCCTCCGAGCCTCTGCTCGAAACCCCGCTCGCCGCCGCCCATGGCGCGCTCGGCGCGCGCATGGTCCCGTTCGCGGGCTACCTCATGCCGGTCCAGTACCCCGAGGGCATCCTCGCAGAGCACAATTGGACCCGCACCCACGCCGGCCTGTTCGACGTCTCCCACATGGGGCAGGCGCTCCTCGTCGGACCGGACCACGAGACCACCGCGCGGGCGCTGGAAGCCCTCGCCCCGGCGGATTTCGTGAGCCTCGCCCCCGGCAAGCAGCGCTATTCGCAATTGACGGCCGAAGACGGCGGCATCCGCGACGACTTCATGGCCACCCGCCCGGCGGACCCTGACGCCGACGGCACGCTGATCCTCGTGGTCAACGCCGCCTGCAAGGGCGATGACTTCGCCCACATCGAAGCCCACCTCCCCGACAGCGTGAATCTGGTGCAGCGCCCCGAGCGGGCGCTCCTCGCCCTTCAGGGCCCGGAGGCGGCCATGGTGATGGCGCGCCATTGCCCGGAGGCGGCGGACCTCGACTTCATGACCGCTTTGCCCCTCGCCTTCGACGGCGTGCCGGTGGAGGTCTCCCGCTCCGGCTATACCGGCGAGGACGGCTATGAGATCTCCGTCGCCGCCGAGGATGCCCCCGCGCTGTGGGCGGCGCTGCTGGCCGAGCCGGAGGTGAAGGCCATCGGCCTCGGCGCCCGCGACAGCCTCAGGCTGGAAGCCGGGCTCTGCCTCTATGGCCACGACATCGACCTTTCCACCTCGCCCATCGAGGCGGCGCTCGTCTGGTCCATCCAGAAGCGGCGGCGCCTTGAGGGCGGCTTTCCCGGCGCGGCGCGCGTCCAGCGCGAGCTGGCGGAAGGCCCCGCCCGCGTGCGCGTCGGCCTGAAGCTGGAGGGCCGCGCCCCGGCCCGCGAGGGCGCGGAGATCGCGGCCGAGGGCGCGGTCGTCGGCCGCGTCACCTCGGGCGGCTTCGCCCCGACGCTGCAGGCGCCCATCGCCATGGGCTATGTGCCGCCGGCGCTCGCGGCGCCCGGCACCCGCCTCGACATATTGGTGCGCGGCAAGGCTCTGCCGGCCGTCGTCACCGCTCTTCCCTTCGTACCCACGCGCTATGCGCGCAAGCAGAAAACCGGGGGCTGACCATGACCGTGCGCTACACCAAGGACCACGAATACGCCCGCATCGACGGCGACGTGGCGGTGGTCGGCATCTCCGACTACGCCCAGGGCCAACTCGGCGACGTGGTGTTCGTGGAGCTGCCGGAAATCGGCAAGTCCGTCACCCGCGGCAAGGAAGCCGCCGTGGTGGAGAGCGTGAAGGCCGCCAGCGAGGTCTATGCCCCCATCTCCGGCGAGGTGGTGGAGGTGAATTCCGAGCTGGAAGGCGCGCCCGGCCTCGTCAACGAGGATGCCGAGGGCAAGGGCTGGTTCCTGAAGCTCAAGGTGACGAAGCCCGACGAGCTGTCCGAGCTGATGGACGAGGCCGCCTACAAGGCCTTCCTCGACACCCTCTGAACGCGCCGGGAGGCGGACACCATGAGCGACGACACCCCCATTGCCACCGTCCGCTGGGACCGCGGCGACGCCGTCTTCTCGGACGGGCGCTATCCCCGCGCGCACCAATGGATGTTCGACGGGCTGACCGTGCCCGGCTCGTCCTCGCCCGCGGTGGTCCGCCTGCCCTTGTCGAAGGCCGATGCGGTGGACCCGGAGGAGGCGCTCGCCGCCTCCCTGTCCGCCTGCCACATGCTGTTCGTGCTGGATTTCGCCCGCAAGGCCGGTTTCCGCATCGACGTCTACGAGGACAAGGTGATGGCCGCGTTCGGCAAGACCGAGCGGGGCAAGACCTGGATTTCCCGCATCGCGCTCAACCCCGCCATCGTCTTCTCCGGCGACAAAACGCCGACGGCCGAAGACGTGGCGGCATTGCACGACAAGGCCCACGACGAATGCTTCGTGGCCAATTCCCTGCGCTCGGAGGTGGTCATCACCCCGAGCTTCACCATCGCCTGAAACGGGATCAGCGGCATCATGCGCTATCTTCCCCTCACCGCCGATGACCGCGCCGAGATGCTGGCGCGCATCGGCGCTCCCTCGGTGGACGATCTGTTCGCCGACATTCCTGCCGCCCAGCGCGCGCATGAGCTGCCGCGCCTCGCGCTCCACAAGAGCGAGATGGAGGTGGAGCGCGCGCTCTCCCGGCTCGCGGCGAAGAATGTGCCGGCCGGGTCGGTGCCCTTCTTCGTCGGTGCCGGGGCCTATCGCCATCATGTGCCGGCGAGCGTGGACCACCTGATCCAGCGCTCGGAATTCCTCACCTCCTACACGCCGTACCAGCCGGAGATCGCGCAGGGCACCCTGCAATATCTCTTCGAGTTCCAGACGCAGGTGGCCGAGCTGACCGGCATGGAGGTGGCCAACGCCTCCATGTATGACGGCTCCACCGCCGCCGCCGAGGCGGTGCTGATGGCCCATCGCGTCACCAAGCGCCGCAAGGCGCTTTTGGCCGGCAACCTGCACCCGCACTATCGCGCGACCATCGAGACCGTCTCGCGCTATGCGGCGGACGAGGTGGTGGCGCTGGCGCCGGTGCCCACGGGCGCGGAAGACATCATCGCCGCCATCGATGCCGGCTGCTCCTGCGTCGTCGTCCAGTCCCCGGATGTGTTCGGCAACATCGTGGACCTGAAGCCCATCGCAGAGGCGGCCCACAAGGCCGGCGCCCTGCTCATCGCCGTGTTCACCGAGGCGGTCAGCCTCGGCCTCATCGAGCCGCCGGGGGCGCAGGGCGCCGACATCGTGGCGGGCGAAGGCCAGTCCATCGGCAATGCGTTGAATTTCGGCGGCCCCTATGTGGGCCTGTTCGCCACGCGGCAGAAGTTCGTGCGGCAGATGCCCGGGCGCCTTGCCGGCGAGACGGTGGATGCGGAGGGCCGGCGCGGCTTCGTGCTCACCCTCTCCACCCGCGAGCAGCACATCCGTCGCGAGAAGGCGACCTCCAACATCTGCACCAATTCGGGCCTGTGCGCGCTGGCCTTCACCATCCACATGAGCCTGCTCGGCAAGACCGGGCTCATCCGGCTGGCGCGGGCCAACCACGCGGCGGCCTGCGACCTCGCGGACCGGCTCGCCGCCGTGCCGGGGGCCGAGGTGCTCAACGACACCTTCTTCAACGAATTCACCCTGCGCGTGCCGGGCAAGGCGGCTGACGTGATGGAGAAGCTCGCCGCCAAGGGCATCCTCGGCGGCGTCCCCTATTCCCGCCTCGCCCCGAAGTCAGGGCTCGACGACTTGATCCTCGTCGCCGCCACCGAGACGACCAGCGAGGACGACCGCGCCGCCTATGCCGCGGCCCTCAAGGAGGTGCTGTGATGAACCGCGAAGGCCGTGGCGCGACGACGCCGCACATCGTCGGGGGCACCAGCGCTGGCCCCGTCACCTTCACCGGCAACCGGGGCCTCGACCTTGAGGAAGGGCTGATCTTCGAGATCGGCCGCACCGAGGTGACGGGCGTGGACATCCCCGAGCCCGCCCCGTTCAAGGATCGCCTCGGCGGCCACGCGCGCACCGCGCCGCTGGAGCTGCCCGGCCTCTCCGAGCCCGAGGCCATGCGCCATTACGTGCGCCTCTCGCGCATGAACTATGGCATCGACAGCGGGCTGTTCCCGCTCGGCTCCTGCACCATGAAGCACAACCCGCGCCTCAACGAGAAGATGGCGCGGCTGCCGGGCTTTGCCGACATCCACCCGCTCCAGCCCCTCTCCACGGTGAAGGGCGCGCTGGAGCTGATGGCGGAGCTCTCGCGCTATCTCCTCGAACTCACCGGCATGACCGCCGTGGCGCTCACCCCCAAGGCGGGCGCGCACGGGGAGCTGTGCGGCATGATGGCCATCAAGGCCGCCCATGCGGCACGCGGCGAGGCGCAGCGCAACGTGGTGCTGGTGCCGGAGAGCGCCCACGGCACCAACCCCGCCACCGCCGCCCTCATCGGCTATGAGGTGCGCTCCATCCCCGCCCGCGCCGACGGCACGGTGGACCCGGAGGCGGTGAAGGCCGCGCTGGGGCCGGAGGTGGCCGCCCTCATGCTCACCAATCCCAACACCTGCGGCCTGTTCGAGCGGGACGTGGTGGCCATCGCCGAGGCGGTGCACGGGGCCGGGGCCTATTTCTATTCGGACGGCGCCAATTTCAACGCCATCCTCGGCAAGGTGCGCATCGCCGACCTCGGGGTCGATGCCATGCACATCAACCTGCACAAGACCTTCTCCACCCCCCACGGCGGCGGCGGTCCGGGCGCGGGGCCGGTGGTGCTCTCCGAGGCCCTCGCCCCCTTCGCCCCGGTGCCGGCGCTGGTCGCCACGGCCGATGGGCTGGTGCTGGTGGAGGACCAAGGTGCGGACGGGGCCGAGCAGGCGCTCGGCCGCATGAGCGCCTTCCACGGCCAGATGGGCATGTTCGTCCGGGCGCTGAGCTGGATGCTCTCCCATGGGGCAGACGGGATGCGGCAGGCCTCCGAGGATGCCGTCCTCTCCGCCAATTATGTCCGCGCCTGCCTGATGGACGTGATGAGCGCCCCCTTCGCCGAGCGCCCCGCCATGCACGAGGCCCTGTTCGACGACACCTGGCTGGCGGACACCGGCATCTCCACCCTGGACGTGGCCAAGGCGCTGATCGACGAGGGGTACCACCCCATGACGGTCTACTTCCCTCTGGTGGTCCACGGGGCGATGCTGATCGAGCCGACGGAGAGCGAATCGAAGGCCTCCCTCGACCTCTTCCTCGGTGCCCTGCGCGACCTCGCCATGGCCGCCAAGGCGGGGGACAAGGAGCGCTTCCTCGGTGCCCCCCATTATGCCCCCCGCCGTCGTCTGGACGAGACCCGCGCCGCCCGCGCGCCGGTTTTGCGGTGGGTTCGGCCTGAACCGCTCCCGAACGCCGCCGAATAGGTGGGGTGAACGCACCTGACAGGGTGGTGTGAACCACCCTTTCGTCCGTGCCGGGAGGGGGTATGCTCAGGCATGTTCTCCCCCCTCCCCCTCCTGCGCCGCATGCGCCACGGCATGACTCTCGGTGTCCGGGTACTGGCCACCGACCCGGCCGGACGGCTCCTTTTGGTCCGACATACCTACGTGTCCGGCTGGCATTTTCCCGGCGGCGGGGTGGATCTGGGCGAGACCGCCGAACAGGCGGCCCGGCGCGAACTGCGCGAGGAAGCCAATGTGGAGGCCGAGGGGCCTCTGACGATTTCCGGCTGTTATTTCAACCCCTTGGTGGGTGGACGCGACCACGTTGTCCTGTACCGGACGGCGGCTCTGGTGATCGGTCCCCGGCCCGAGCGGAACCTCGAAATCGTCGCCGCCGACTTCTTCCCGCCCGACGACCTGCCTTCCGACACCAGCCCCGCCACCCTGCGCCGCATCGCCGAATGGCAGGGCGCACCCCCCTCCGACCGCTGGTGAGGCGCCCTGTCACGGGCGATTGACCGGCGCGGATTGGATAAATACCGCCGCCCGCGCTATCGTGGCTGCTGAGGTTTCATCCCAACCGGCGCGCCATGTCCGTCACCCTGTCCCAGGAAACCGAGGTTTCGCAACGGCTTGCACCGCACGCCGAGGGCGAGGCCGCGTCTGGACCGGGCCTGGGTCGCGCCGGTGTCATCGGCCTCGGCGTGGCCTTGGCCATGCTCTGTGCGGGCGGGCTGGCGCTGTGGGCGCGCTACGGCGCGGCCGTGTTCTTCGATCTCCTGAGCGCCGGCTTTTCCGGCTGCCTCTGAGGCTTCCCCGACCGCCCCCAAGGCCTTGAAAACATGTCGCCACGCACGAAGATCATTGCCCTTTTCTCGGCCTTCGCCGCCGGCGCCCTCATCCTCGTCACCGCCGTCACCCTGTTCCTGCCGGAGCCGCCGCCGAAGGTGACGGGACAGGCGGCGGTGGGCGGGCCCTTCAGCCTCACCGACCAGAACGGGCAGCCGATCACCGAGGCGGCCCTCAAGGGCAAGCCAACGCTCATCTTTTTCGGCTTCACCCACTGCCCGGACGTGTGCCCGACCGCCCTGTTCGAGATGTCGGAAATCTTCAACGCGCTGGGGCCGGACGCAAGCAAGGCGCAGGCCTTCTTCGTCTCGGTGGACCCCGAGCGGGACACGCCGGACGTGCTCAAGTCCTACGTTTCGAGCTTCTCGCCGCAGATCGTCGGACTGTCGGGCACACCGGAGGCCACCGAGCAGATCAAGCGGGAGTTCCGCGTCTATTCCCGCAAGGTCCCGCTGAAGGACGGCGACTACACCATGGACCACACCGCCGTGGTCTATCTCATGGACAAAGAAGGCAATTTCGTCGCGCCGTTCAACTCCAAACGCCCTCCGGCCGAGGCTGCGGCGGAGCTGAAGCGCTACTTCTGAGCCCCCCGCCGCCGCCGCGATGGGCGGCGCCGTGCTCGGTCTTCTGCCAGTGGTACGGCCTGCGGATCAGCTCGATCACCGCCCTCCACGCCGCAACCGACAGCAGCAGCCAGTAGAAGGGGATGCCCACGATCGTCCGCCAGCCCGGCCTCATGCCCCGCCGGCCGAGCCCGACGGTCATGGTCGCGGCCGCACCAGCGTAGCCGGCGATGAGGGTGGTGTAGGTAAGCGCGCTCGTCACCACCTCCGCCATGTGGGTGCACGGCAGCCCGGCGACGCCGCGGACGATATCGGCGATGAACAGGGCAAGGCACAGCGGATGCACCAGCGCCGCCGCATAAGGCCCGGCCGTGAGCAGCACCAGCGCGAGTGTACCGCCCGGACCGAGATCGCGCACCAGCGCCCGCGGCCGGCGGCCGTGCACCAGCAAGGTCTGCGCCCAGCCCTTTAGCCAGCGGGTGCGCTGACCGATCCAGGCGCGCCGCGTGACGGGCGCCTCCTCGAAGGTGGTGGAGGAAATGACCCGTGTCTGCCAGCCGGCGCGGGCGAGACGGATGCCGAGGTCGGCGTCCTCGGTGACGTTGTAGGGGTCCCATCCTCCCACCTGATCGAGCACGCGGCGGCGGAAATGGTTCGAGGTGCCGCCGAGCGGAATGGGCAGGCCGAGGGCGCTGAGCGCTGGCAGCAGAACATCGAACTGGCCGGCATATTCGGCGGCGAACTGGGCCGAGATCCAGCTGTCGCCGCCATTGTCGATGCACAGCCGCGCCTGCACGCAACCCACTTTCGACCCGCCTGCATGGAAGGCGGCGACGGCCCGGAGCAGCTGATCGGGCTCCGGCAGATCCTCGGCGTCATAGATCGCGACGATGCTGCCGCGGGCGAAGGGCAACGCTGCTTCCAGCGCCTTGGGCTTGGTCCGCGGCCCGACCGGCGCGATCACCACCTCCGCCATGTGCGGCGGCAACTCGAGCGCGGCGATGGCGGCGCGCGTAGCATGGTCGTCCGCTTCGACCACGAGCTTTATGTCGAGCTTCTCGGGGGGATAGTCGAGCGCCGAGAGGGCGGCGACCAGCAGCGGCAGGCTCGCTGTCTCGTGATAGAGCGGCACCAGGAGGGAATAGACCGGCAGAGACCGCGCATCGAGGGCCGGCACCGGCTCCTCAGGCGGCACATAGAGGCAGCCGGCGAGTCGCAGGGCGATCCACGCCAGGAAGACAAGCGAAAGAGCCGCCTGAACGGCGAGAAGGCCCATTTCCGGCGCCAGTGCCAGCAGCAGCGCGAGCGGCAGGCCGATGGCGGCGGCCGCGAGCCCGACGATGCGGCCGGGCCGCAGTGTCGACGCCGACTTGAGCGGATCGGACAGGACGAGACGTGCCGTCGCGGCGGCGGCGAAGCTGGGCGCGCAAACCGCGTCGACGCGCCGGGCGAGCGCCGCCGGGCTGATCAATTCCACGCGCGAGGCAAGACCCGCATCCCGCTTCAGCCCCCGTCGAAGCCGCCGGACAATGCGGCCACGCGCCGCCATCACGAAGCGTGGTCGCCCGGTCCCCACCACGAGGGTGCCTGTACGCAGCACGGCCTCCGCCATCGCCGGGTCGTCCGGCAGGTTCGCCAGGTTTGGCGCCCCAACGGGAAGACCGAGATCGCGGGCGAGGAGACGCGTGGCGGTTTCGTCATCGAGTGCACCCGAGGCGACCAGCACCTCGTCGACACCGACGCCAACGAGCCCGGCTCGCACGGCAGCCGCATGCAGTTCGTCGGCATCCACATGATCGCGATAGGGACGAAGCTCGGAGGCCAGCACGGTGCGCGGGAGGGATGCCGGCAGCGGGACGGCAGCGGCCACATCATCCTGAGCGCGGACCCGCTCGCGCCCAAGGTCGCGATGGTCCTCGCCCGCGTCATGGCTTACATGGCTTCGCCCCTTGCGGGCGGCACCGGCATCCCCCACCATGCCCCGACCCTCATGCAACCCTAGGGTAAGCTTGCCGCAATGCTTCCACCAGCCTCTTTCCTGAGCATCCGTGCGGCCCGCCGCACGCCCACGCTTCAGGCCGGCCTCAAAGCTCTGGTTCTGGCCACGGTGGCGTTGATGGCAGGGGCAGCAGGGGCCCAGCAGCCGCCGGCGGGACAGGCGAAGCCGGCGCAGGGCGGCCCCCCGCCTCTGGTGGAACGGGCCGACAAGATCGCCATCACGCCGGTCGTCGTGCCGAATTTCTGGAACGTGGAGCGCCGGCTCGAGCGCCCCGATGCGGCCAAGCTCCCGAAGGAGTTGCGCTTCGTCACGACGGACGATTACCCGCCCTTCAACTTCATCAATTCCACCGGAGCCCTTTCCGGCTTCAACATCGATCTGGCGCGGGCGATCTGCGCAGAACTTTCCGTCACCTGCAGCTTCCAGACCGCGGCGTTCGCCAATGTGGCGGACGTGGTGGACCAGGGCCGAGCGGAAGCGGCCATCGCCGGCCTCGTCGCAACCCCGGCGTCCCGGGCGACGCTGGATTTTTCCGAGCGTTACCTTGGCACGCCGGCGCGCTTCGTGGGCCGCAGCCAGGAGACGCTGGCGAAGGCGACGCCCGAGGAGGTGGCTTCCAAGAAGGTGGCCGTGGTGAGCCGCACCGCGCACGAAGCCTATCTGCGCTCCTTCTTCAACGAGGCTGCCATCCGCCCCTACCCCGACCTCAAGGCGGCGCAGGAGGCGCTGAAGGCCGGGCAGGTGGACCTTCTGTTCGGCGACGGCATCACCCTCGCGCTCTGGCTGAACGGCACCGACAGCGCCGGCTGCTGTCGCTTTGTCGGCGGCCCCTTCACCGAAAGCCGCTTCTTCGGGGACGGCTTTTCCGTGGCTGTGAAGGACGGCAACGATACCCTGCGCCACGCCATCGACTTCGCCCTCCAGCGCATCTGGGAGAAGGGCGTCTATACCGACCTCTATCTGCGCTGGTTCCCGGTCGGCTTCTACTGACTCGCCCCATCGGAAATGCCGGGCCGGCGCTCAGGCGCCGCCGGGCGGCTGGCCGGCGATAAGCCGTGCCGTGCGTTCGATCGCTGGCGCATCGTCGGCGAGGCGATCGGTCAAAAGGTGCAGCCAGTTGAAGCCGATATAGAGGCCGAGGAGGTCATCGATCTCCGACGCACGGATCTCCCTGCGGTCCGCTGCGCGCTCGAACATGTGGCGCAGGTCGCGGAGCCGGTCGGGCAGGAACTTGTCGCGCAGGGCGGACAGGGCGGCGTCGGTCGTCTGGGCTTCGGCGATGAGTGCCCGGAAGATGCTGCCGGAGGGCGTGTCCCGCCAGAACCCCCACAAGGCGCGGGTATAGGCGAGAATATCGCTCCAGAGGGCGCCGGTATCGGGCAAGGCCATGTGGCTCGCCTTCTCCGCCGCGTAGACGTCGATCAGCAGATCTGCCTTGGTCGCCCACCAGCGATAGATGGTCGGTTTGCCGGCCCCGGCGCGCCGCGCCACCTCCTCGATGGAAAAGCCGGCATAGCCCCGTTCCGCGAGTAGCGCGCGCGCCGCCGTCAGAATGGCCGCCTCCGCATCCGGATTGCGCCGTGCGCCGATAGATGAGCGCCGGCGATCGGCATGGCTGGTGTCGGGCATCTGAAGGCCTTCCGCAACTTTCCTCTTGCATAACGAAACGGGACGTATATATCAAACTGCATCGGAACGGATCGTTTCGTTTATATCAGTCCACGCCACGCTGCTTCGGGAGCTGATGCCATGAGCAGTTTCGCCATTCTCGCCCACCTCCGCTTTCTGGGACTGATGATGATCGGCGCCTATGCCCTCATCAACGCCATCCTGGCGCTCCTGTCGCCC
This sequence comes from Xanthobacter sp., assembly GCF_041911315.1. Classification (NCBI taxonomy): domain Bacteria; kingdom Pseudomonadati; phylum Pseudomonadota; class Alphaproteobacteria; order Hyphomicrobiales; family Xanthobacteraceae; genus Xanthobacter; species Xanthobacter sp. The sequence goes on from NZ_JAYRPE010000016.1 coordinate 37,225, forward strand.
CTCACCGCGGGATGGCCCATCTGGGCCTCCACGCTTCTCGCGGTTCCACCCATGGTGATGGGCATGGTGCACCTCGTGCTGCCCCTCGCACGGCGGCACCTCTCTCGTCCCGACGGCACGCGCGCGTGAGCCGAAACGAAAGAGCCGCCCCGTTCGCACGGGACGGCTCCTGCAGATCGACGCAGAGCGGAAGACAAGGCTTCGCGAAAGGGAAGGCTCAGTGCCGCGGCGCCGGCAGACCGAGCTGCGAGGACGGAGCCGGGCGAGCCGCCTCGGCCCGCTTGTGCTCGCGGCGGGCGGCGCGGGCCTCCCGACGATAACGGCCCTGCCGCGCCCAGGTGACAACCCCGCCGGCGATGACCCCGACGATCACCGCAGCGAAGATGATGGCGAACAGCGGCAGCGTCACCGACAATGCGGGATGGTCCGGCGCGAACGGATCGAGGGAGAGGACGACCGGCTTTCGATTCGCAACCGCGAGCGCAATCGCAAGGATCGCCAGAGGCAGGCCGATGAGGATGGAGAGGAAGCGGCTCACGGGGCCTACTTTCCAGTGTTGAGACGCTCGCGCATCTCCTTGCCGGTCTTGAAATAGGGAACGGTCTTCTCGCTTACGTCCACCTGCTTGCCGGTGCGCGGGTTGCGGCCGACACGGGCGTCGCGCTTCTTCACCGAGAAGGCGCCGAAGCCGCGCAGTTCGACACGATCACCGCGCTCCAGCGCGGATGCGATCTGCTCCAGGATCGCGTTGACGATGTTCTCCACATCCCTCTGGTAGAGATGCGGATTGGCCTCGGCGATCTTCTGGACGAGCTCGGACTTGATCATGTTGGCCCCAGTTCCCTCGAAATCATCCGCCGAAAGCAAGCCAAAGCCCTGCATCCCTGACGGTGGGCGGCCGGACGTCCGGCGTTGTTATCGGTTTTGTCGGATGGTCGCCAAGCGCTTGTGAACGCAATCTTAACCCTAGCTCCGAGGGTGCCAGAGGGCCAACAGACCGTCAAGCTGACTGCGCTCCAGCGCGCCTTTCGCCGCATCCGTCAGGAGCGCCGCTGCCTGCGGGAAGCCGAGAGCGCTCACGACGCCGCGCGCAGCGCCCAGAAGCCAGCCGAACTCGTCCCCGACCTCCTTGGTGCGCCAAGTGCGGACCTTGAGGGTCTCGCTCACACCCTTCTCGCGGGCGAGCCAGGCACGGGCGGTACGCTCGTCGCCGAGTTCATCCACCAGTTGGAGTTCGAGGCCCTGGTGACCGGTGAAAACGCGTCCGTCGGAGACGTTCGCGAGCTTGGCGTCGGAGAGCTTGCGGCGGTCGCCCACGAGATCCTTGAACCAGGCGTAGCTGTCCTTCACCAGCGAATCCACCGCGGCGCGCGCCTCCGGTGTCACCGGCGTGTAGGGGTTGGGCGAAGCCTTGAGCGGAGAGGACTTGATGTCCTCCATGGTCACGCCCACGGTCTTCAGAAGCTCGGTGAAGTTGGGAAACTGGTAGATCACGCCCACCGAGCCGACGAGCGCATTGCGGCGGGCCACGATGTGGTCGGCCCCCAGCGCCGCGATATAGGCGCCGGAGGCGGCGACGCCTTCCACGACGGCCACCACCGGCTTCTTGGCAGCGAGGCGGCGCAGCGCGTCGTACAATTGCTCGGAGCCCGTAACTGTGCCGCCGGGGCTGTCGATGGAGAGGATCACGGCGCTGGCGCGGGAGCGTCCGATCTCCTCCAGAAGCTCCACCCGCTCGCGATCATTGCGAATGATGCCGCCGATCATGATCCGCGCCACGTGGGGCGAGGAGGCTGGTATGTCGCGGCCGAGCAGGGCCGACACGCCCACCGCCACGGCGGCGACGACGCCGAGCACCCCGAGCACGCGCCAGAATGTGACCTTCCGCCGGAGGCGGCGGCGTTCGACGATCTGGTCGGCATCCAGCGACATGGTGCGCGTTCCTCGGCAGGCAGTCCCAAACCCCACGCGGACTTAAGCAGGCGGCACGGCGTTGGCAAGCGTTCCCGCGTGGCGAACCTAACCCGCCAGCGCGGCGATCACGGCGTTGAGGACCGGAAATCCAGCGGCGGTCACGCACAGCCGTCCGGCATTGAGCGCCACCAGCCCTTCCGCCTCCAGCGTGGCGAGGCGTTCCGGATCCACGCGGCCGCCGAGGCGGGCATGGCGGGCGAGGTCCAAGCCTTCCTTCAGGCGCAGGCCCATGAGCAGCATTTCGTCAGCCTGCTCGGCTGCCGACAGCGTCTCGTCGGAAATAATGCCGTGCCCGGCCGCCTCCACCCGCTTCAGCCACGCTTCCGGCGACCGCTCGGTGAAGGTGGCGTGGCGGATTTTGCCCGATACCAGACGCCCGTGGGCTCCGGCACCAATGCCGGCGTAAGTGCCATAGCGCCAGTAGACGAGATTGTGCCGCGCCTCGGCACCCGGCCGGGCATGGTTGGAAACCTCATAGGCGGGAAGGCCGGCCTGCGCCGTCACCTCCTGCGTCACGTCCCACAAGGCGCGGGACAGATCATCGTCGGGCAGGATAAGTTTGCCGGCACCGTACAGCCGCTCGAACGGCGTGCCTGGCTCGATGGTGAGCTGGTAGAGGGACAGGTGCTCGCAGCCTTCGGCGAGCGCGCGCCGCAGCTCAGCCGCCCAGGCTTCGGGCGTCTGGCGCGGACGGGCATAGATGAGATCGAAGGACACACGATCGAAGGCATTGCGCGCGATGCCCACGGCAGCCAGCGCCTCGGCGACCGAGTGCATCCGCCCGAGCCCTTGGAGGTCCGCATCGTCCAAGGCCTGCACCCCGAGGGAGACGCGGTTGACACCCGCAGCCCGGTAGCCGTGGAACCGCTCCGCCTCCACGGAGGTCGGGTTCGCCTCCAGCGTCACCTCGGCATCGGCGGTGAGCGGCCAAGCCTCGTTGATGGCCTCCAGTATCGCGCCCACAGTGGCGGGGGCCATGAGGGAGGGCGTACCGCCGCCGAAAAAGACCGTTTGCGCCCTCTGCGGTCCCGACAGGGCCCGCATGTGGGCGATCTCGTGCCGGAAGGCCGCGATGTAGCGCGCCTCGTCCGGCGGCACGAGCCGGACGTGGCTGTTGAAGTCACAATAGGGGCATTTGGCCTTGCAGAACGGCCAATGCACATAGACACCGAAGCCGCCCTGCGTGTCCTCGATGCCGTCAACACCCTCGCCCCCGATCGGGAGAGGGCGTGCCGGAGGGTTCGCGGACGGAGCCTGATCCAAGATTGCGCTCACCCCTTCAGGCAAGCCTGCGAGAGCTTCAGGAAGGCGCGGGCACGATGGGAAAGGCCGAAGCCCTTGGGCGGCATGCCGTGCTTCTCGTCGGCCGTCATCTCGGCGAAGGTCTTCACATGGCCCTCGGGGAGGAACATGGGATCGTAGCCGAACCCCTTGGCGCCACGGGGCGGCCAAACGAGGGTGCCGTCCACGGTGCCCTCGAACTCCTCCAGATGCCCATCCGGCCAGGCGATGCAGAGCGCCGAGACGAACCGGGCATGGCGCTGGTCGGGCTCGGTGGCGCCGACCTTCCGAAGTTCGGCCTCCACCTTCTCCATGGCCATCTCGAAATCGCGGTCGGGTCCCGCCCAACGGGCTGTGTGGATGCCCGGCGCACCGCCGAGGGCCTCAATGACGAGGCCGCTGTCGTCGGCAAACGCCGGAAGCTGGGCGGCGTTGGCCGCCGCCACAGCCTTCAGGCGGGCGTTTCCCTCGAAGGTGGTCTCGGTCTCCTCCGGCTCGGGAAGACCGAGCTCGCCGGCGGAGACGGCCTCCACCCCGTGAGGCTCCAGCAGCATCTTCATTTCGATGAGCTTGCCGGGATTGTGGGTGGCCACCACCAGCCGGCCGGTGAGCTGGCGCGCCATCAGCCGATCGCCAGCTTCTGGAGGGAGACGAGCCGATCCACGCCCGAGCGGGCCAGCGACAGCAGCGAGAGCAGTTCGTCCTGGGTGAAGGGCGTCTTCTCCGCCGTGCCCTGGATTTCCACGATGCCGCCAGTTCCGGTCATGACGAAGTTAGCGTCCGTCTCGGCCACCGAATCCTCGGCATAATCGAGGTCGAGCACGGGCGTGCCTTCATAGATGCCGCAGGAGACCGCCGCCACGTGCTGCTTGAGCGGCATCTCCTTGATCATGGAGCGGGACTTCATCCAGCTCAGGCAATCATGAAGCGCGATCCAGGCGCCGGTGATGGAGGCGGTGCGGGTGCCGCCGTCGGCCTGGAGCACGTCGCAGTCGATGGTGATCTGCTTCTCGCCCATCGCCACGAGATCCGTGACCGAGCGGAGCGAACGCCCGATCAGGCGCTGGATCTCCTGGGTGCGGCCGGACTGCTTGCCGGTGGTGGATTCGCGCCGGGTGCGGTCGTGGGTGGCGCGGGGCAGCATGGAATATTCCGCCGTCACCCAGCCGCGTCCCTGGCCCTTCAGCCACGGCGGCAGGCGCTCCTCCAGCGTCGCGGAGACGAGAACGTGGGTGTCGCCGAACTTCACGAGGCAGGAGCCTTCCGCGTGGCGCATCACGCCCCGTTCAAAGGACACCGCGCGCATCTCGTCGGGGGCGCGCTTGCTGGGCCGCATAATGGATACCTCTTTGTGCGTCATGGGCGCTCCTTTTAGAGCGCCGCGCGCCGGGAGGAAAGCAAGGGTGGTAGGAGCCCCCGCGTGGCGCTTGAACCCGGCCCCGGCGAGGGACACATTAGAGCCAGCGAAATCCTTGGCTCCGAAGGCTGAACCCGTGGCGCTCGATCCGTTCCTGCCCCTCTCGACCGGCGGCCTCGCGCAGATCGATCAGCGTTCGCGCGAGATTTTCCGCCAGATCGTGGAGAGTTACCTCGCCACCGGTGAGCCGGTGGGCTCACGCAACATCGCCCGCCTGATCCCCATGACCCTCTCCCCCGCCTCGGTCCGCAACGTGATGGCGGACCTCGAGGCGGCCGGGCTGATCTATGCCCCACACACCAGCGCCGGGCGCCTGCCCACTGAGCGCGGCCTGCGCTTCTTCGTCGATGCGCTCATGGAGGTGGGCGACGTCAACGAGCGTGACCGGGCCAATATCGAGACGCAGGTGCTCGCCGCCGCACGCACCACCACGGTGGAAGGCGTTCTGCAGGAAGCCTCCGCTTTGCTCTCGGGCCTCGCCCGCGGTGCCGGGGTCGTCACCGCCACCAAGACCGATCCCCGCCTTAAGCATGTGGAATTCGTACCCCTGGAACCGGGCCGCGCCCTCGTCATCCTCGTATCGGAGGATGGGCAGGTGGAAAACCGCGCGCTCGCCCTTCCTCCCGGCTTGCCGACCTCCGCCCTCACCGAGGCCACCAATTTCCTCAATGCCCACATCCGTGGCCGCACCCTCTCCGACGCCCGTCAGGAGATGGAGAGCCTGCTCGCCGAGATCAACCGCGACCTCGACACCCTGACCGCGCGCGTGGTGGAGGCGGGGCTCGCTTCCTGGTCCGGCGACGGGCCGGGCGAGCGGACCCTCATTGTGCGCGGTCAGGCGAAGCTGCTGGAGGATCTCAGGGCGCTGGAGGATCTAGAGCGCATCCGCCTGCTGTTCGACGATCTCGAGACCAAGCGCGAGGTCTCGGAACTCCTCGGCCGGGCGGAGGAGGCGCAGGCGCTGCGCATCTTCATCGGCTCGGAGAACCGGCTGTTCTCCCTTTCCGGCTCCTCCACCATCGTCGCGCCCTACCGCGATGGGCAGGGACGCGTGCTGGGCGTGCTGGGTGTCATCGGCCCGACGCGGCTCAATTACGGCCGCATCGTCCCCATGGTGGACTTCACCGCCCGCCTCGTGAGCCGGGTGCTGGGCGCACCGGGTGCGGACGCTGCGTGAGGGATAAGGATCACCACGACTTGATTTTTCCCCCCATCGCCCCGATATGCGCCGGGACGATTGGCCTTTGCCCGGCGGCGTTGTGACCTCGGGCGAATCTCAAGGCAGGGGAAGTAACCGGATGAGCGAGCAGAAGCGCGCGCCCGAGACCGGCGGCGACGCAAGCGAAAACGGTGCCGCGCAGGGCAATGCACAGGTGAACGAGGCGACCGCCGAGGCGGAAGCCACCGCCATGGCGGACGCCGCCATCGGCGATCCGGCGGGCGACAAGGCGCGCCTGGAAGCCGAGATCGCGAGCCTCAAGGACAAGTTCCTGCGCGCCTTCGCGGAGGCGGAGAATGTGCGCCGCCGCGCCGAGAAGGAAATCCAGGACGCCAAGACCTACGGCATCGCCTCCTTCGCCCGCGACGTGCTGAACGTGGCGGACGATTTGGCCCGTGCCCTCGGTTCGGTGGAGGCGGACGCAAAGGCGACCGCAGAAGGCAGTTTCAAGGCGCTGCTGGACGGACTGGAGCTGACCGAGCGCGGCCTCGTGAAGGCGCTGGAGAAGCACGGCATCCGCAAGATCGAGCCGAAGGGGGAGAAGTTCGATCCCAACCTTCATCAGGCCATGTTCGAGGTGCCGGACCCGAGCGTGCCGACCGGTACCGTGGTGCAGGTGGTGCAGGCCGGCTACGTCATCGGCGAGCGCGTTCTGCGGCCCGCCATGGTCGGTGTCGCCCGCGGTGGCCCGAAGGCTGAGGCGAACAAGGCCGCCGGCGCGGCCTGAATCAGGCTCTCTGGAAGATCACATATCGTTGGAGGCGGCGACATCCCGCCTCCCGCGGTCGCTGCCGCCTGGGCCGCGACCCGATCCGATGAGGTCGGCAAGCGCATCGGCAATGACACGGCTGGTGTAGGGCTTGGCCACCCGCGGCGCGTCGACGAATTCCGCCGGCATGCGCACGCTGCCAGTATAGCCCGAGCAGAAAATGAAGGGGATGCCGCGCTCGGCCAGGATCGTCGCGGCCGGATAGACCGGCTCGCCTGCAAGGTTCACGTCGAGGATCGCGGCGTCGATGCGTTCGGACGACGCGGCGGAGACGGCGGCGGCGAGGCTCGCGATCGGCCCGACCACGGTGTAGCCCAGCGACCTCAGATTGTCTTCGAGCCCCAGTGCCACGAGAAACTCGTCCTCAACGACGAGCACCCGCCTTCCCGACAAGATCATTCTTCAACGCCTTGGCTGACTGCATGTCCCCTCAGGGCCATGTCGGGGGTCAACCAGCGGCCGGGGGAAAAGTTCCACGCGCCGCAGCAAGGTATTGAAAGAAAACCGGAAGGGCCGGAAACGGCCCTTCCGGGATCACAAGCGGAAGGTCAGTCCTTCGCGCGCTCCACGTAGGAAGCGTCGGCGGTCATGACGACAACGCGCGTGCCGGACGCGATGTGCGGCGGCACCATGGTGCGGACGCCGTTGGAGAGCATGGCGGGCTTGTAGGAGGAAGAGGCCGTCTGGCCCTTCACGGTCGGCTCGGTGTCCACGATCTCCAGCACCACGCGGGCCGGCAGCTCGATGGCGATCGGAACGCCATTGTGGGTGGAGAGCATGCATTCCATGCCTTCCTGGAGATAGACGGCCTGGTCGCCCATCACATCCTTCGGCACGGTCACCTGATCGTAGGTTTCCGGGTTCATGAAGGTGTAGCCGTCGGAATCCTCATAGAGGAAGGTATGCGGGCGATCTTCCACGAAGGCGCGCTCCACCTGCTCGGTGGTACGGTAGCGCTCGGAGATCTTCACGCCGTCGGAGATGCGGCGCATGTCGAGCTGCGTCACCGGCGTGCCCTTGCCGGGATGGATATTCTCGGCGGTGAGAACAACGTACAGCTTGTCGTCGATGTCGACCACGTTGCCCTTGCGCAGGGTGCTGGCGATAACCTTGACCACGTCGGCTCTTCCTTGACCTGATGCGCGGCGCCCGCGCCGATTGGAAAACGGTTGACGGCGGCGCCGTCTGGCTGGTTCGGCGCGCACCATAGCGATAATGGCGCGCAACGCCAGTCTTGCACTCGTCTTTCCGGCCCCGAGGCCCAGTGGCGGCGGGCAGCCCAGGTGGCCGCAACGAGGAACCTACGTCATGGCGGTATCGAACTCTTCGCTGGCGCCTCCCTCCCCGCCGTGGTGGCGACCCGACGTTCACGCGGACCGCCGCCCCTTCCTGCTCGCGCGCGGGCGCATCGCCGCCGCCGTGCGCGCAGGCTTCGCGCAGGACGGTTTCATCGAGGTCGAGACGCCGGCGCTGCAGGTCTCGCCGGGCAACGAGACCCATCTCCACGCTTTCGGGACTGAGCTGATCGGCCCGGACGGGACAACTCACCGACTTTACCTGCGCACCTCACCCGAGTTCGCGGCCAAGAAGCTGCTCGCGGCCGGGGAGCCGAAGATCTTCGAGTTCGCCCGCGTGTTCCGCAATCGGGAGCGTGGCATGGCGCACCATCCCGAGTTCACCATGCTGGAGTGGTATCGCGCCGGTGCGCCCTACACGGCGATGATGGAGGATTGCGCCGCCCTCCTCGCCCGCGCCGCCGAGGCCGGCGAAGCCTCGGCCTTCCACTATCGCGGCAAGACCTGCGATCCCTTCGCCGCCCCGGAGCGCCTGACGCTCGTCGCAGCCTTCGCCCGCCATGCGGGGATGGACCTTGAGGCCGTTCTGCCGACCGCAGGGGAAGCACCGGATGCCGCCACCTTCGCCCGCGCCGCGACCGAGGCCGGCATCCGCACCGCGCCCGACGACACCTGGGGCGACGTGTTCTCGCGCGTGCTGGTGGAGAAGATCGAGCCTCATCTCGGCGTCGGCCGCCCCACCATCCTGACCGACTATCCAGTAAGCGAAGCGGCTCTCGCCCGGCAGAAGCCGGAGGATCCGCGCTTCGCCGAGCGGTTCGAGCTCTATTGCTGCGGGCTGGAACTCGCGAACGCCTTCGGCGAGCTGACGGACGCGGACGAGCAGCGCCGGCGTTTCGAAAAGGACATGGACGAGAAGGAACGGCTCTATGGGGAGCGCTATCCGCTCGACGAGGACTTCCTCGCGGCGCTGGCGCTCATGCCTCCGGCCAGCGGCTGCGCCCTCGGCTTCGACCGGCTCGCGTTGCTGGCAAGCGGAGCGAGGCGGATCGAGGACGTGCTGTGGGCGCCGGTCGCTGGACTTTAGATCAGCCTCGCGACCGATCCGGCCCCAAATCTCGGCAGAATCAGTTGATCTCGAACAGGGTCGAGAAGCCGGAGATGTCGAACACCTCACGGATCTGCGGCTGGAGCGAAGAGAGCGCGAGCTTGCGCTTTGCCCCGCGCATGGCCTTGCCAGCCACCAGCAGAGCCCGCAGACCGGAGGAGGACACATAGTCCACTCCGGCGAGGTTCACCACGATCCCCCCGTCGGTCATGGAGACGACCTCCATGAGGCTCGCCTCGAACGGCTTGGCATTGGGCGTGTCGAGACGCCCCGCCACCTTCAGCACCACGTCGCTTCCGACCTGCTCACGTTCGATGTGCATCGGCCCCTACTCGCTTGATGTCCGCCTCCGCGGCGGCCGGACGCTCCGGATTATCCTCATTCTCTGGCGTGCGCAACGCAATCGCGCTGCGGCGCACCAGCCAGATCGCCCGCTCGAACAGGCTGGTCGCCAGCAGCAGCTGCCGCGCGTCCGCCCCCGCGTCGAGTGCCGTAGCGGCAAGTTGGCGGCGGATGCGGTTCAACATCTCTGAACGATCGCCGGAGAGCGCGATGATGAGGTCGAGATCATCGGCCGGCCCATCGGTGGCGTCGGCGAGGGACAAAGTGATCGCCCGTAACGATTCCGACAGGGCAAAGGCGAGCGGCGGCACCTCGTCGAAGCCCTCCACCACCTCGGTGAAGTCGTGCAGCGTGTCCTGAAGCGTGCGCACGTTCTCCACAAGCGCCTGGTGATGCAGGGCGATTTCCAGACTGTCGCGGGCGAGGCCGACCGCGATGAGCTCCGAAATGAACTGGTCCACCGCAAGGCCCACCGAGGCAGCGCCACGCCACAGGGCCAGCCGTTCGCCGGCGTCGCCGTTGTCCGTCTGGTCGAGGTCCGGCAGCAGGGTCGGCAAGAGCTTGATGAGCCGCAGGGTCTCGCTAACGGCGAGGTCGAGCGCCGTCGAGGGGTCCGCCAGCGCTTCGTCATGGATGAAGCGCGGGCGGGAGGCGCCGTCCTCCAGCGTGGGCGGGCTCATGGCGGCGGCGAACCTTTCGGAAAGCCCTCGCGCGAAAGCCACCGGGATCGCGCCCGCCACCTGAAGGGCGAGGAACAGAACCGACAGGGACATGGACGCCTTGTCGTTGCCCACGGCAGAGAGGGCCGAGAAGCCGTCGAAGCCGACCACCCCGCCAAGGCCGAAGAAGGCTCCGACGATGAGGCAGCCCACGGCCTTCACCAGCACATGGACATAGCAGAGCTGGCGGCCGGTCCCCTCCAGCCCGCCGGCCGAGAGAATGGCCGCAAACCCGGAACCAAGATTCGCGCCGAGCACGATGAAGACCGCATCGTGGAGGCCGAGGAGGCCCGCCTGCATCAGGGCCAGGACGAGGATCGTGGGGGTCGAGGACGACTGGCTGACGGCGGAAACCGCAAACCCGAGAAAGAAGCCGAGGAGCGGAGTCAGATGGTCGGCGAGGCTGCCCGCGACCGACGCAATGTCCAGCGCCCGTGGCGCCTGCTTGATGAAATCGAGGCCAAGCAGGGCCAGCGCGAGGCCGAAGGCGACGCCCATCCATTGCGCCATGCCGCGACGGCGGTCCAGCTTGAAATGGAAAGCGAGCCCGACGATGCCGACGATGTAAAGCACGAGCAGGCGGAAATCGATCGCCGCCACGAACACCAGCGCCGACGTCCCCACGTTGCCGCCGGCGACGACCGGAATGGCATCGCGCGTGGTGAAGGCACCGCCGCGCACGAGATTGCCGCTGATGACCGCGACGGCGTTGGAGGATTGCGTGGCCGCTCCCGCCAGCGTCCCGCACAGCAGCCCCATCACCGGGGAGCGCGTCGCCCGGCGCAGCAGTGCGCGCACCTTGCGGCCCGTGGCCTGCTGCAGGTGTGTGGCCATGGCCTTGAGGCCGACGAACAGAAGGCCGAGGCCGGCCAGGAGCTCGGCAATGACAAGCATCGATAAGAAAGACCCGACGGCACCAGAGGAAAGCCGCAGACTCGCTCAATGTTTCGCGGATGCTGCGGCACGGCTCCCCGAGCGGACATCATAGACCGCGGAGTGCGACACTCTTGTGAGCAACCTCAGCCGGCCGCGTTGGCCACCAGCGTCAGCTGGTTTTCCTCACCTTCCCGGCTGTAGTCGAGCGTCTCGAGGAAATGCCGCATCAGCTGCACGCCGTGACCGCCGATCCGGGCGTCCTCGATGCTGTCGGGGACCACCGGCTCGGCGATGCTGGTGGGATCGAAGGGCACGCCGTTGTCGATCAGGCGCACCGCCACCCGGCCTTCTGGCAAGCGCCAGCATTCGATTCGGATGTGCGGTTGCCGGTCGGTGCCTGCGAAGCCGTAGGAGACGACGTTGGTCAGCGCCTCCTCGAGGCTCAGCTCCAGCGCGAAGCGGGTGGCATCCGGCCAGCCCTGTTCGTCAGCCAGCGTGCCGAGCCAGCCCGTGGCGTCGGTGATGTCGTCGATGCGCGCGCCCACATCGATGGTCGAGACAAGGGTTCCGGCCGCGGGCGTCGCCATGGGATCCGCCGTCAGGTTGCCGGGGAGATGCCCGCCGCCGCGAGCGCCTCGTCCCGCGTGGCGTGGATGCCGACGAGCTGATCGACCCCGGTGGAGCGCAGCACCTTCTCCACCTGAGGGTCACATGCGAAAAGCCCCATGATGCCCCCCTTGCGATGCAGCCCCTTGGCACCCGCAAGCAGCAGGCGGATGCCGATGGAGGCCATGAACGGCGTGCCGGACAAGTCCACCACGAGCACGCGCGCGGCCTCGCAGGACGACTTGAACTCCGGCTCCACCGCCGCCGCGCCGGCGATGTCGAGCCGGCCTTCCAGGCGCACGAGGATGATGTCGGGGCCGAGGGGGGTCCTCTCGATCTTCATGGGGCCAGTATCTCTCTGGATCGGGATGCCCGCACCGCGTGGGCACAGATTCAGCAAACCATACGACAGTTTCGTGACGCGGAGCAGGGGCCCCGGAAGGGCCTGCCCGCTGGGGGTGTCAGGCTTTTCGGGGGCGGGCGTACAGCACGCCGGCAGCGCCGGAATCGGTGCGGCAGCGGGCGTAGCCGTGCCACCCCTCGGCGAAGAGCTCCTTCTGCCGCGCTGTATCCAGCGGATCGACCAGAAGGGTCTCCTGCGGATCGAAGGTGGTGAAGTCGCGCACCATCACGTAGCGCGCATAGCCGCCGAAGAAGAGCTGGATGTCGTAGATGGGAAAGCCCTCGACGAGCAGGCTCGCCCAGCTCGGCGTGTTGACCGGCGCCGCTGTGGAAAACAGCACCATGTCCGCGGGCGCCGCATCGACCCGCGCAGCGATCAGCACCCGCTGCAGTCCACGGCCGCGATAGGCCGGATGCACCGAAGCCCCGGCCAGCCGGCCCACCGACAAGGCGGGATCGAGCCCAAGCAGGCGGTGCGGACCATCCTTCGGCGAATGGTCGTGCTGGAGGATGCCGTAGGCGGCGAGCAGCGGGCCATCATAGAGCCCGATCACCAGGCCGCGGCCGCTGAGAATGCTTTCAAAGTACGAACGGTTCTCCGGCTTCACCACTTCCGGGCGAACCAGCGGCCCGATGGCCAGATGATGAAGGGTGTCGATCGCGTCGAGATCGCCCGGCCCGAGCATGCGCTGCGTCAGCGTAGAGGTCGGCGCGGCCTCGCGCAGGGCGTTCATCACGTGATTACTTCCGCATAATTGAGCATGGCGATGGGCGGGTAGACGCCGAGCTGCTTGGCCACGTTCATGTTGATGATGAGGGCGAAGCGCTTCAGCGTCTCGATCGGGATGTCCTGGGGCGGCACGTGCTGGACCAGGATCTCGGCCGCCTTGGAGGCGGCGAGCTGGCCCACCGAATAATAGCGGCTGACCAGCCCGACAAGCCCCAGCCCCTCGCGCAGGAAGAATTCCGTCGCGCCGAAGGTGGGAAGCCCCGCCGCCAGTGCCGCCGGGCCGACCCGGTCGAAGATGGTGGCAAGGAAGGTGTCGGCCGGCAGATAGAGCCATTCGGCGCCCTGCGCCTTCAGGTTCCTCACGAAATCCTCGACCCCGTCGCCGGTCGGCTTGCTGCCCACCATGGTCAGGGGCTGGGCCAGAACCTCGGCACCGATGGTGGCGGAGAAGGCCTTCATCTCGTCGATGATGGCGACCGAGTTGCTCTCGTTCGGCGAATAGATCACGCCGACCTTCTTGAACGCCTTGTAGCTCTGCATGGCGCGCATCTGCACGTCAGTGGGCACCACGTGCACCGCGCCCGTCACGTTGCGCCCCGAAGAGGCGAGCGAAGGCGCGATCTTCACCTGTACCGGCGCCGCCACCAGGGCGAACACCACCGGGATATCGCGCACGAAACCGGCGGTGGACGGCGCGTCATAGGGACCGGCGACGCCGAGCGTCAACGGGGTGCCATAGGTGTAGATGAGGTTGGGCCGGAAGGTCGGCAGCACTTCCGCGAGGATCGGCTTCACCTTGCTCGCGTCCCGCTCCACGTCGCGGGTCATGAACTCGACCTTGATGTCGTTGGCCGCGAAGTAGTCGCGGAAGCCGCGCTCCACATCGGTATCACCGCGGAAGGTGAGCATCAGGACACGGAACGCCTCGCCACGGGCGGCAGGTGCAGGCGTGCCGGCCGGGCGCGGCTGGCCGTTGCCGCCATTGGTCTGGGCGAAGGCGCCGGGGACAGTGCCCACCAGCCCCGCAGCACCCGCGCCGAGGCCGAGTGCGAGGAGGGAACGGCGATCCATCAGGCGGAACTCCCTTCCGAGGCGGCCGCAGAGGATGGGCGGCGCGAATGATGGACGAAGACTCTGCGTCCAGATAGCGCAAATAGCATGGCTCCGGCTACCGCTACAGCGCCGAGGAAACCGGTCGCCGCCGCGAAGCCGAGCGTCGAAAGCAGGAAGCCGGCACTGGCGGGACCGGCGGCGTTGCCGGACCGCTCCACCAGCCGGAACAGGCCGAGAACTCCGGCCGCCCGGCCCGCCCCCATGCTGGTGGCGGTATCCGCGACCAGCGCCGACTGGGACGCGATGGACATGGCCTGTCCCCAGCCCAGCGCCACCAGCGCAACGACGATCAGCGCCACCGAGGGATGGAGCAGCACGGCCAGGGCGCCGATGCCCGACACCAGCCCCCCCGCCACCACGAATCCGGCGCGGGCGCTGAAGCGATCGGCCAGGGCGGCGAAGAAGGGCACGCCGATCACCATGAGGACCGGATAGATCATCTGGAAGCGGCCAATGGCCGCGGAAGAGAAGCCCTCGCGCTGCAGTTCCAGCGGCACCAGCAGGAAGCACAAGGCGGCAAACAGGAATTTGGCGGGGAAGGCGCAGCCCAGGAGCAGGGACATCAGACCAGGTGCGCGGGCCGCGGCCTTGAGGTCGGCGAGCCCCACATTGGCCACGCTGCGATGCCGCTCCGCGGCCGGCAGCGTCAGCCGCGCCACCAGAAGCGCCACGAGGGCGAGACCGGCCGAGGTCGCGAAGGCGACGCCCGGTCCCAGCCTGTCGGCGATGACGCCGCCAATGGGCGGCCCGCACAGGCTCGCCACCATGATGGCCCGCACGAACACGGCCAGAGCCGCGCTGCGGGCCGCGCCCGAGGACAGATCCACCACGTGGCCCTGGGCGGAGACGAACACCAGCGCATAGCCCACCGCCGTGGCGACGCGGGCAGCGAGGAAGACGTCGTAATGCGGGCTGATCGCCGAGACCACGTAACCCGCCGCCGCCAGTGCCGCGCCGGCGAGGAAGCCCGGACGCCGGCCGAGCCGCTCGGACAGGGAGGCGAACGGCACCTGGCACAGCGCCACCACCGCCATGAAGGCGACGATGGGCAGGCTCGCCGCCACATCGGGGCCGAAGCCGGCCGGCACGCCGAGGGCCTGTGCGGCGCGCGGCAGGAAGGGGCGGGTGAGTTCTTCGGCCAGCATGAACAGGAACAGGGCCGGGCGCACCGCGATTGCGGCCTCGCTCTCGGCCGCCTGGACCCGGCCGAGGCCGGTGCGGACTTCGATCTCGTCGAGCCGGGCAAGGGCCTCGGCATCCCCCCTGAGCTCCGCCTCGGCGCGCAGGGAGAGATGGCGACCGGCGAGCGTATCCACATGCCGGTCGATGGGGAGGATAAGGTCGCCGGCGGCCCCCGCACCGCCCTCCTGGCGGGAGAGCACGCCGCGCTTCAGCGCCTTGAGCCGCCGCTCCACCGCCACCAGGGATTCGAGGCCGCGGGTGCCAACGACGAGAGCCACCAGTTCCAGCGCCACCAGCAGCGCGACGATGCCGATGAAGGCGACATCGACGAGCACCGCACCCACCTGCTGGGACACGACGCTGGGATCGACCACGATCATGACGTCGCCCAGGCGGTGCCCGTCGGCATCCTCCACCGGCACAAAGACCCGTGGCGCGTCGCCGCCGGAAGAGACCGCGCCCGACCGCGCCAGTTCCTTGCCGCCCGCAGCGTTCAGGCTGATCTGGGTGAACTCGACGTTGGCCGCCCGCAGGTCATCGAAATAGCGGTTCACCCCGACCAACCGGTCGAAAGGCACGCCGACCGCCGCGGCGCGCTGGACGAGGTCGGCGGCGGCCCGGCCGACCGAATTCGCCTTGGCGACGATCTCCGGTGCGATGGTGCGCTGGGCCGCCTGCTCCGCCCCCCAGCCGATCACGGCCAGCGCCGAACAGAGGATGATGACGATGGCGATGGAGATGCCGCCGCGAAGACCGATCATCCGGCGCCCCCACCGGTGACGCCGGTGGCCGACGGCCCGGCCGTGCGGTGCGCCTCTTCGACCGAGGCGAGCGCAGCGCGGGCAGCCGGCGGCCACAGATGCGGCTCCGCGGCGCGCCGGACCGCCCGCTGCAGCAAAGCGGCGAGAAGCAGGCCAATGACCAAGGTCGCCGCGCCGGCCCACAGGAGCGTGGGAAGGGCGATCCGCCTGAGGTCGGAGGCGAGCGTCGCGGCGCCATCGGTCAGGATCTTGGAATCATACCGAACCACGACGCGGCCGAGACTCTGGCCTATGTCGTTGCGCACCGGACGGGTCAGGCCGCGCTCGGTGTCCCGAGTCGTATCCAGGCCGACGCGCCCGGGCTCGCTGGAGAACAGGACGATGCCATGCTCGTCTGTGAGGTCCATGGAGCGAATCGCGTCCTCCACGCGGGCCTCCCGCTCCAATACCGCGGTCAGCGTCTGCTGCGCGGGAAGGGCGATGCCGAGGGAAGCGGCCTTTTCAACCACGTCCACCACACGCTGGGCGGCGATACCACAGCGGGCCTCGATGACCCCGCGATGGGCATTGATGAGCGTCACGTAGGAAAAATAGGCGCCGAAGGCGACGCACGCGGCCGCGATCAACGCGAACACGATGATGAGCCCCAGTGTGGTCCGCCTCATGACCCTTCGCGCTCGACCCTTGGCGTCTCGACTTTCGCGCCGAACCCTTCGCGCCCTGCCCTATGGTCCGGCCCCGACCGCCCGACCTTCATGCCACGAAAAGCAAGCTGACAATGCAGGTTTTTTTGGTCGCAGGGGAGTTTTTTGTCTGGTTTGGCCGCGAGTGCGCGGTTAACGTCCGGGCCGTCCACCCCACCGAAGTTCCCCGCATGACTTTCGTAAGCCGGCTCATCCTGGTCGCCGTCGTATCCGTGACCGCTGCGGTGGTGGCGGTCGCGGTGATCGCGTTCTCGGCCAGCGATCGGGTGGGCGAGGAGATCGAGCGTGCCCGCGTCGCCAACCTGCTCGGCACGCTGCGCGCCTCCACCGAGGCGAACCTCTCCATCGGCCTGCTTCTGGACCAGATTTCCCTGCTGCAGCCGCGCATCGAGCGCGAGAAGGCGGGCGACCCCTCCATCCTCGCCATCGACATCTTCAATTCCGCGGGCCGAGCCATCTATTCCACCGACCGCAGCGTGATCGGCGAAGAGGTGAGCCCGGACTGGGTGAAGCGGCTGGGCGACGATAACCAATGGGCTGCGGCCGAGCGTGGCGACACGGTGTTCGGTACCCGCTTCGAGAACGACCTCGGTGTCGCCGGCGGCATCTCGGTCACGGTGTCGGACGAGGCGCGCAGTGCCCGCGCAGACCGGCTCGGCCTCGACCTTCTGATCCGCACGGGGGTGCTTTCGCTCGCCGCGTCCATCGCCGCCATCATTGCCGCCGTGGCGTTCGTCCACGTGCTGACGCGCCCGTTCGACCGGGTGGGAAAGGTGCTGCGGGGGGAAGGCGGGTCCACCGGCGACGATGGCGGCCTTGCGCCCCTTGCCGAGGCCACCGTGAAGAGCTGGCGCGATGCCGAGGCGCGGGTCGACCGGGGCCTTGGCCAGCTTGGAGCACTCGACGATGCGGCCTGAGATCGCTGAGAGCGGCCGCGCGCGCATGGTCACCGGGCTGTTCGCCCTTATCCTCACCCTCGTTCTCGGCGGCATTGCTGCGGCGGTGCTCGTCAACGGCTATCGCGCCCGGGTCGAGGAGAGTGCGCGGCGCGACGCGCTGGTAATCGGCACCTCGGTCGCCCGCACCCTCGCCCAGCAGTTCGAGAAGGCGGCACGCTTCGGCATCCCCCTGAAGCTGCTTCCCGGCGTGGAACAGCATCTCTCCGAGACATTGACCCGCACGCCCGGCCTGACCCAGATCGTGCTGCGCGGATCGGACGGTCGTGAGATCCGCAGCGCCATCGGTGAGCATTCCGGCACCGATTCGGTGAGCGCTCCCGTGGTGGTGGACGGAAATACGGTGGCGGCGGTGGAAGTCACCACAAATCCCGCCGCCCTCGCCACCTCCTTCGCCGACATCGGCCTGAAGGCGGCGATGGTGGTGACGGTCTGTGCGGCGCTGGCGGCGCTGGCCGCCGGCTTGCTCGTGGGCAATGCGCTCGAGCGTGCCCGCACCCGCCTCGCCAACGGCCTGGCCGAGGCGGTGAACGGCCAGTACGGCGAGCGCGACGTGATGATTCAGCACCGCCGCCGCCAAGGTGCGCGGGGGGCGGTGGGCCGGGCCTTCCGGGAACTTGAACACGGCAACCGGAGGGTGGCCGAGCGCCGATCGGTATTCGAGGCCTATGCGGAGGAGCTTCTGGCGGTGGATTTTGACGGCGGGCTCAGGCCGGACGTGGAACGGGTCCGGCGCGAAGTGATGGCGCCGCCCGGCCGCGCCGACAAGGTGCGAGGGTCGTGATGCTGCTGCGGACCCGCATCACCCTCATCGTCGCCACCGGCTTCACCGTGCTCATGCTGGGCATCTGGGGCGCCACGGTGCTGCGCGACCGCGTCGCCCAGGCCCGCGAGGGCGAGCTGGCCATCGAGGGTCAGACCGTCCTCTGGCGCGAGATCGTCGCCTTCCAGACCGCCAATCTCGCCCGCATCCTCGAGCGCATCGACACCTCCTCGCCCTTCCGCATCGCGCTGAGCTTCTCGGACCGCCCGGGCATCGCCGCGGCGATCCGAGAGGTCGGCATCGATATCGACGACCCGGCCACCTATTTCGAGGTTGTGGCGGCCGACCGCGAGGTGGTGTTCAGCGACGGCACCACCAATGCCCGCTACATCCTCGACGCTGGCAGTCTCGACCGGGCCCTCAAGGGAGAGGTGCTCTCCGGGCTGCGGCAGATCAGCGGCTCGCAGGTGATCGTCATCACCACCCGCACGGTGGAACTGCCCGGCCGCGGCCGGGCCGTGCTGGTGCTCGGACGCGACGCCGCGCTCGGCATGGAGCGCTTCGCCCGCGGCATCAGCGCCGCCACCACCCTCATCACCCTGCGCGGGCGGGTGGTCGCCAGCACCGATTTCCGCCTGTGGGAACGGGCCAAGGTCTCCATCACGCCGCGCCGCCCAACCGCCGAGCAATTGTTGCTGGACGGGCGCAACTACAACGTCACTTCCATTCCGATCGCGGACGTGAGCGGCAGCGCCGTGGGCGCGCTTGTGAGCCTGGAAGATACCACCCAGACGGTGCAGGCGACCGCCTTCATCCGCCAGTCGGCCGTAGCCGGCGCCATCGGCCTCGTGCTGCTCGGCGTCATCGGTCTCAATGTCTTCCTCTGGTACAGTTTCCGGCCCCTGGAATCGGCCATCGACGTGCTGCAGGCCCTGTCGCGCGGCGACACCTCGGTCACGGTGGGTCATGCCGGCAATGACGAGATCGGCCGCATCGCCGAGGCGGTGGTGGCACTGCGCGGCAACGTGCAGGCTCTCGCCGAGAGCCGGCGCCAGCGCGAGCGCGTGCGGCGACGGCAGGAGGTGGTGATCTCCGGCGAGTTGCAGGCGCTTGCCGACGCCATCGACCCGACCGACCGGGAGGAGGTTCTGGCTCTCCTCGCCAAGGGCGAGGAGAACGAGAATGACGACGAGCTGAAGCGCGTCGCCCGCGTGCTCCACGATCTGTCGCGACGCATTGTCGAGCAGCACACCCGGCTCTCGTCCATGGTGGTGGAGCTGCGCGAGGCCCTCATCACCAAGACCAAGCTCGCCGGCCTCCAACAGGAGCTGGAGATTGCCCGTCAGGTACAGCTCGCCATCCTGCCCAAGGAATTTCCGCCGGATGCGCGTGTCGCCGTGCATGGCCAGATGACGCCCGCGCGCGAGGTGGGCGGCGACTTCTACGACTACTTCATGGTCGACGACACCACGCTCGGCTTCGTGGTGGCGGACGTCTCCGGCAAGGGCGTGCCGGCCGCCCTGTTCATGGCCATCTCCCGCACCCTGCTGCGCTCGACCGCGCTGTTCGAGCGCTCTCCGGCGGGCTGTATCCGCCGCCTGAACGACCTGCTCGCGGTGGAAAACGAGCAGATGCTGTTCGTAACCGTGCTCTATGGCGTGGTGGACCTCTCCTCGGGGAAGGTCACTTATGTGAATGCCGGCCACAACCTGCCCTACCGCATCGCCCGTTCCGGCGAGGTCACCACCGTGCCCTCCACCGGCGGCATGGCGGTGGCGGTGCTGGAAGGCTTCGTCTACCAGCAGCACGAGTTGCACCTCGCCCCCGGCGACACGCTCTTCCTCTATACGGACGGCGTGACCGAGGCCTTCGACATCGACGAGCAGCCCTACGGCGAGGAACGTGTCGAGGAGCTGCTGCGCGGCGGCGCCGCCGACTGGTCGGTGGCCGAGCTGAACGAACGGGTGCTGGCGGCGGTGCACGTCTTCGAGCGCGGTGCGCCTCAGGCCGACGACATCACCTGCCTGACCCTGCGTTACTTCGGCGGCCACGGCCCGCGCCGCACACGCTGATCGTGCCCCTGTGTGACGCCTGATGCTTCGCCAGTGCGGGCGCACGGCAGAATATGCGTGCGTGCCGGGCGCCGAGGCGGTAAGCGTGCCCGGCAGGGTCTTGGAAACACGTACCTGAAGCATCGAGGGAGCCAACCCTCACCGGAGGTCGACAGCTGACGCCTGAAAGCGCCGGTGCAACGGCCTCCCGCCGACCAGAGAGGGGAAACGCAGCATCCGGGGCGGCGCAGCCGTGCCGGTCTGATCCCGGTGCCCCGCCGGGGACGGAGAGGATTGTCATGTCCATCGAAGCGCGCGCGGCCCGCTGGCCCGCGGCCGAGGTTTCCTCCATCGGCGCCGTCTGCAGCGCTCATTTCTGCAGCCATTTCCTCCAGCTCGCGCTCGCCCCGCTCTTCATCATGATGCGGGCCGACCTCCAGGTCTCCTTCATCGAGCTGGGGCTCGTGCTGTCCGTCTTCTACCTGTTCTCGGGCGCCGGACAGGTGGCGGCCGGCGTGCTGGTGGACCGCTTCGGTGCCGATCGGCTGCTTCTGGCGGGCATCCTCACCCAAGGTGCCGCAACGGCCGCCATGGGATTTGCCCCCACCTATCTGCTGCTGCTGCCGCTGGCCGCGCTCGCCGGCCTGGGCAATTCCGTCTATCACCCGGCCGACCTCTCCATCCTCAGCCACAAGGTTGCGGCGCCACGGCTCGGGCGCGCCTTCGCCGCCCATGTGATCGCGGGGAGCATCGGCTTCGGCCTGTCGCCCATCGTGTCCGGCGCGATCGGCGCGCATTTCGGCTGGCGCACGGCGCTCATCGCCATGGGGCTGCTGGTACTGCTGGTGGGGCTCCTGCTCGCCGTCTTCCGCGGTCCGCTGCGCGCGCCGGCGGGACGTGCAGCCCACGCGGCGGCCGGAGGAGCACCGCTGTCTTTCCTGCAGGTGCTGGCCATGCCCGTGGTGCTGATGGCCTTCCTCTATTTCACCCTCACCTCGGTGGCCCTCTCCGGCCTGCAGAGCTTCTCCATCGTCGCGCTGCAGGAGGGCTTCGGCGCGGCGGTGGCGCTGGCGACGCTGGCCGTGGCGCTGTTCCAGGTGGGCAACACCGCGGGCGTCGCCGTCGGCGGGCATGTGGCGGACCGCTCCGCCCAGCACCACCAGATCGCCATGGGCGGCCTCGCCGCTGCTGCGCTGTTCGGTTTCCTCGCCGCCTGGCTTCAGACGGCGCCGGAGGTGACTGTGGGGCTGATCGCGCTGGTCGGTTTCTTCATGGGGCTCACCACCCCCTCGCGCGACGTGCTCGTGCGCACGGCGGCACCAGCCGGCGCGACGGGCAAGGTGTTCGGCATCGTCTATTCGGGCTTCGACATCGGCTCGCTGGTGGGGCCGCTGCTGTTCGGCCTGATGCTCGACCACCATCATCCGCGCATGGTGATTGCCGGCGCGGCTGCCGCCCTCGCCCTCGCGGTCGGCACCGCCTTCGCTGTACGCCGCCGGCCCGGCTAGGACCCAAGTCTCACAAGCCCGAGCGGGGGCGAACAGGAAAACGGCGCGGCTCCTGAAGGGGCCGCGCCTTATGCGTCCCTCAATCCAGCAGCACCTTGCCGGGATTGGAGAGGCCGCGCGGGTCCACGGCGCGCTTGATGGCGGCCATCAGTTCCAGCGCCACCTTGTCCTTGTACATGGGCAGTTCCTCGCGCTTGAGGATGCCGATGCCATGCTCCGCCGAGATGGAGCCGCCGAGCGAGGCCACGAGATCGTGGACGATGCGGTTGAACTCCTCCCAGGTGGCGAGGTAGGCCGCCTTGTCCATGCCCTCGGGCTGGCTGAGGTTGTAGTGGATGTTGCCATCGCCCATGTGGCCGAAGGCGCAGATCCGGATGCCCGGCATGTGCGCCTCGCACAGCCGGTTCGCCTCGGCGATGAAATACGGCACCTTGGACACGGGCACGGACACATCGTGCTTGATGGAGCCGCCCTCGAACTTTTGCGCGTCGGACATGTCCTCGCGCAGCTTCCACAAGGCGTCGCACTGGGCTTCCGAGGAGCCCACCACCGCGTCCTCGATCTCACCCGCCTCGAACGCCGCCTCGAACGTGTCGAGGGCGAGCTGGGACAGGTCGTCGTTGGGACGGGTGGATGTGAGTTCCGCGAGCACGTACCAGGGATGCCGCTCCGCCAGCGCACGCACCGAGCCGGGCATGTGCTTGAGCACGATCTCCATGCCGAAGTCCGGCATGATCTCGAAGCCGGTGAGGCTGTCGCCGGCGGCATTGCGCAGGCGGCGGAATAGGGAAAGCGCGGTCTCGGGATCGGCAATGCCGAGCAACGCCGTCGCCCGGGCGCGCGGCGCGGGGAAAAGGCGCAGCACGGCGGCGGTGATGATGCCGAGCGTGCCTTCCGCGCCGATGAAGAGATCCTTCAGCGCGTAGCCGGTGTTGTCTTTGCGCAGGCGCGACAGGCCGTTCCAGATGCGCCCGTCCGGCAGCACCACTTCAAGGCCGAAGGTGAGTTCGCGCATATTGCCATAGCGCAGCACAGCCGTGCCGCCGGCATTGGTGGAGAGGTTGCCGCCGATCTGGCAGGAGCCTTCCGAGCCGATGGAGAGCGGGAACAGGCAGCCCGCCCCCTCCGCCGCCTGCTGCACCTGGTACAGCGTGCAGCCGGCCTCGGCGACGACGGTGAGGTCCACCGGATCGAGGTCGCGGACGCGGTTCAGCCGGCGCAGCGAGAGCAGCAGCGCGCCGAACGGCACCTGCCCGCCGACGAGGCCCGTATTGCCGCCCTGCGGCACCACCGGCACGCCGGCTTCGGCGCAGGCGGTGACCACGAAGGCGACTTCCTCCGTGTTGGCGGGCTCGACCAGCGCCGGGGTCGTTCCCTGGTAGAGGCCCCGCCCCTCCACCAGATGGGGGGCGAGGTCGTGGGCGTCGGTGCGCACATGGGCTGCGCCGATACGGGCGGCGATGCGGTCCAGAAGGCCGGAGAGGCGGACGGCATCGAGAAGGATGGGTTGGGGGGCATGGCTCGACATGGGGGCGCAAGGTGCATCAGCCGCCGCCGCCGGGCAAGCTTCCGATGGTCCTCGGGGGAGCGCGAAAGCGCCGCGCGGCGGATGGGGCGCGGGCCTTCCGCTTGGCAAAGCCGGACATAAGAGCTAGAGCCGCTGCCGCCGCCACCAACCCGTTGAAGGCGCACTGCACCGGAGATCAGATGACCGACCGCGTCCTCGTCGCCCGCATCGGCGCCCCCCATGGCGTGAGGGGCGAGGTGCGGCTGTTCGTCTTCACCGAGGATCCGGCCGCGATCCTCGATTACGATCCGCTCACCGACGCCACCGGCCGCACCCGCTACCGCATCACGGCGTTGCGCGCGGCCAAGGACCATTTCGTCGCCCGCCTCGCCAACGTCGCCGACCGCACCGCCGCCGAGGCGCTGACAAATGTGGACCTCTATGTCCCGCGCGAGGCATTGCCCCCGCCGGAGGACGAGGACACCTTCTATCATGCGGACCTGATCGGCCTCGCAGTGGAGGACGAGACCGGCGCGCGCATCGGCACCGTTGTCGCGCTGCACGATTTCGGCGCCGGTGACATCCTCGAATATGCCCCTGCCCTCCCCGGCATCCGGGCGAAGACGCTCATGGTGCCCTTCTCCCGCGACGCCGTGCCGGTGGTGGACGTGAAGGCGGGCCGGGTGGTCATCGCCGAAGCCTTCGTCGAGCGCCGCGACCCCGAGCCCGAGGCGGGCGAGGACAAGGAGGGCTGAGGCACGCGGATTTGACTCCCGCCCCGCCCAGCGCCCATCTCACCTCATGACCTTCCGCGCCAGCGTCCTCACCCTTTATCCTGAGATGTTCCCCGGCCCGCTCGGCCACGCGCTCGCCGGCCGCGCGCTGGCGAACGGGCTATGGGGGCTGGAGGCGGTGCAGATTCGCGACCACGCCCTCGACCGTCACCGCTCGGTGGACGACACCCCAGCCGGCGGGGGACCGGGCATGGTCATGCGGGCCGATGTGCTCGCCCGCGCCATCGACGCCGTCTCCCCGCCCGACGATCCCCGCCCCCGCCTGCTGATGACCCCGCGCGGCCGGCCGCTGACGCAGGCCCGCGTGCGGGAGCTGGCGGCGGGTCCGGGCGCGGTCATCCTCTGCGGGCGGTTCGAGGGGGTGGACGAGCGCATCGTCGCGGCGCGCGGCCTCGAGGAGGTCTGCGTGGGCGATGTGGTGCTCTCCGGCGGCGAGGCGGCGGCGCTCTTGCTGCTCGATGCCTGCGTGCGGCTCATTCCCGGCGTCATGGGCAAGGTGGAGAGCGGCACGGACGAGAGCTTCTCCCACGGCCTGCTCGAATATCCCCAATACACCCGGCCGCAACTGTTCGAGGGGGAAGGCATCCCCGAGGTGCTGACCTCCGGAGATCATGCCCGCATCGCCCGCTGGCGGCAGGCCGAGGCGGAAGCCGTCACACGCGCGCGGCGACCTGACCTTCTTGCCCCGGACCTTCTTGCCCGGGCGCGTGACGGATCCACGACGGAAAGGGAATGACAGCGCCCCTTTTCTCCTGTATGGAGCCGCGTCCCTTAACTTAAAACGACACGACGTGGCGCCGGGGCGACATGCTCCGAAGCGGCACCAAGAGGTTGGCGACAATGAACATTATCCAGACGCTCGAAGCCGAGCAGGCGACCAAGCTCGCCGAGAAGCGGGCCATTCCCGAGTTCCAGCCCGGTGATACCGTGATTGTGAACGTGAAGGTGGTCGAAGGCGAGCGCACCCGCGTGCAGGCCTACGAGGGCGTGGTGATCGCCCGTTCCGGCGGTGGCCTGAACGAGAGCTTCACCGTCCGCAAGATTTCCTACGGCGAAGGCGTGGAGCGCGTGTTCCCGGTCTATTCGCCGCTGATCGATTCCATCAAGGTGGTCCGTCGCGGCAAGGTGCGTCGCGCCAAGCTCTATTACCTGCGCGACCGTCGCGGCAAGTCTGCCCGTATCGCCGAGCGTCAGGACCGCACGACCGACGCCAAGGGTGGCAAGAAGGCCAAGGGCGCCAAGGCTCCCGCCGCCGCCGAGTGAGGCGCGGACCGTCTTCTGAGTGAAACGCGCCGTCGGCCCAGCCGGCGGCGCTTTTTTATGAGCCGAGCCGCTCCGGGCTCGCCCGAAGGCGCACGATCAGCCTCTCGGGATCGGCCTCATAGGCCTGCCGCACCCGCTCAAGCGCCCCCGCCCCACCGCCGCGATGGCCGGCGCCGCCCACATGCAGCCAGCCATCCGCCAGCAGGAACGGCTCCATCTCGCCTGTTTCGGGATCCGTGAGATGCACCCGCCGACGGGTCGACATCCGAAGCCCGGCGAGGTCCAGGTGGCGGTAGAGCACGCCCCAGTTCTGCCCGCCGGTGTCGAGGGTAAGCGGCGTGTCGGTGCCGAAGTCGAGCGGCAGGGCCTTCACCGCCGCGGAATCGAAGACGCAATAGCCCGGCCACAGGTACCAGGCGCCATTGCCCTCCCCCTCCCGCACCATGCCATAGCAGGGCTGGCCCGCGAGCCGAGCCGCAAGGTCGGTCGGCTCCAGCGGGATCAGATCGTGGTCGAGCAAGGCGAAGGCGCGCGGGGCGGCGGGCCGGATGAGGTTCGCATAGATCCAGTTCAGCGCCACGCCGTGGGAGCGGGAGCCGTTGCGCGCGCCGCGATAGGGCGTCGGCGGCAGGGGGCAGTAGATGAGCCCGCGCCGCGCGCACAGCGCCGCGATGGCGGTGCGGGCGGCAGGGTCGGTGGAATTGTCGCACACCACCAGCGGCGTCCCCGGCAGAAACCGCGTCATGGCCTGCCCAAGGAAATCCACCGCGTCGGACAGGTTGAAAGCGACCGTGAAGGCGACCACCGGTGCCCGCTCGGCGGCGATGCGCGCCACCACTTCCGCCTGCCCCGGCGCCTGCCGGCGAGCGTAGATGCGATCCACCAGCACATTGCGGGCGCGTCGCAGCCTTTGGGCGAGCGGGGTCAGCGCAAGCCATTCGGCGGGCGTGTAGTTGGCAAGGTCGCGCATGGACGCCTTCAAGGTGCCCGGCTGGGCGTCGGGACGGCGGCCGGGACGGGAACGAACTGGAGCGGATCGCCGCAGGCCGGCCTGCCGCAGCGCTCCACCGCGCGCGTTCTAGAAGGACTTGGGGGCGAGGTCCATGGCACCGGACGCCGAAGGGTCCCGGCGTGACATATGGGAAGGCTTGACCGCACCGGCTCCGGAAGGTGAGGTATCATACGAGTCCGCCAGCCCCAGCGGACAGCCCCAGCCCGGACCCACATGGCGAACGACCTCACCCTCAGGATCGTGATCGTCGACGAGAGCGACGTGCGCGCCGCCATCCTGGAGGAGGGCCTCAAGGAGGCGGGCTTCGAGACGGTGCTGCGCATCACCGGCCGCAACAACCTGCTGGAGCGCATCTACGCCATCGATCCGGACGTGATTCTGATCGACCTCGAAGACCCCTCCCGTGACACCATCGAGCAGATGTTCCAGGTGAGCCGCGAGGTGAAGCGACCGGTCGCCATGTTCGTGGACCAGACCGACTCGAAGACCATCGAGGACGCCATTGAGGCGGGCGTCGCCTCCTATGTGGTGGACGGGCTGCGCAAGGAGCGGGTGAAGCCGATCCTCGAGACCACCATCTCCCGCTTCCGCGCCTTCGCCCGCCTCAAGGCGGAGCTGGAGGAGGCGAAGACCCAATTGGAAGAGCGCAAGGCCATCGACCGGGCCAAGATGCTGCTCATGAAAATGAAGGGCATCGACGAGGAGGCCGCCTACCACCTCCTGCGCCGCACCGCCATGAACGAGAAGAAGCGCATCGTCGACATCGCCCAATCCATCATCACCGCCGCGGAGCTTCTGCGATGAGACGCCTCGCCATCGGCTTCATCCCCCTGACCGACGCCGCCGTGCTGATCGCCGCGGCGGAGCGCGGCTTCGCCATGGCCGAAGGCATCGAGATCGACCTGCACAAGGAGGTCTCCTGGGCCAACATCCGTGACAAGGTGAACATCGGCCTCCTGGACGGCGCCCACATGCTGGGCCCGCTCGCCATCGCCTCCTCGCTCGGCCTCGGCCATGTGCGGGTGCCGCTGGTGGTGCCCTTCGCGCTCAACCTGAATGGCAGCGCCATCACCATCGACAAGCACGTCTACGCGGCCATGGGCGAGGTGGGCGAAGACCTGTCAACGGCCCCCGGCGCGGCGCTGGCGCTGGGCAAGGTGGTGCGGCAGAGGAAGGCGGAGGGGCGTGACCCGCTGGTGTTCGCCGCGGTCTATTCCTTCTCCACCCACACCTATCTGATCCGCCATTTCCTCAAGGCCGGCGGGGTGGACCCGGACCGCGACGTGCGCCTCGTGGTGGTGCCGCCGCCCTTCATGGCGGAAAGCCTGCGGGGCGGGCTCATCCACGGCTTCTCGGTGGGCTCGCCGTGGAATTCGGTGGCGGTCGATTCGGACGTGGGCCGCATCGCGGTGCTGGGCGCCGAGCTGTTCGGCTGGGTGCCGGAGAAGGTGCTGGGCGTCCACGCCCGCTTCGCCAATGCGGAGCCGGAGGTGCTGCACCGCCTCGTGCGCGCCCTCTACGCCGCGGCCCGCTGGTGCGAAGACCCGGCCAACCATGAGGACCTCGCCAAGCTGCTGGGGGAGCCGCGCCACCTGAACCTGCCCGCCGACATCCTCCGCCGCACGCTGGACGGCCGGCTCCACACCGCGCCGGGCGGGGTGCTCAGGTCCCATCCGGACTATCTGGTGCTCAACCGCGATGGCGCCAACCGGCCGGCGCCGGACCATGCGCTGTGGATGTATGCCCAGATCGTCGCCGCCGGCCAGGGCGAGTTCGCCGCCGACGCCGCGCGCGAGGCCATGGGGGTCTACCGGCCGGACATCTTCGATGCGGCGGTCGGCCCGGTCCCGGTGAAGCACCCGGAGCCCGACTGCGTCGGCACCCAGTTCGGCGAGATCTTCGATCAGGTCGCCTTTCTGAAGGGCTGAGGACCATCAAGCCCGCGCGGCGCTTGAGCGTGGCAACCAGCCCCGCGCAGCGCCTGAGCGGAGAAAAGGCTCAGTCCGCGTAAGGGTTGTCCTTCTCGCGCAGCGTCAGCCGGATCGGCACGCCGGGCAGATCGAAGGTCTCGCGGATGCCGTTCACCAGGTAGCGAATATAGCTCTCCGGCACCGCATCGGTACGCGAGCAGAACAGCACGAAGGACGGCGGGCGCGCCTTGGGCTGGGTCATGTAGCGCAGCTTGATCCGCCGGCCGGATACCGCCGGCGGCGGATGATTTTCCGTCACCTGCTGGAGGAAGCGGTTGAGCGGATTGGTGGCGACACGCTTGTTCCACACCTTGTGGGCGCTCGCGATGGCCGCCACCAGCTTGTCGAGCCCATGACCCATGAGGCCGGAGAGGGGGACGATGGGTACGCCCTTCACCTGGGGCAGCAGATGGTCGATCTCCTCGCGCAACCGGGTGGCGAGGCCGCCGCGGGGCACGAGGTCCGCCTTGTTGTAGCCGATGACGAGGGCCCGGCCCTCGCGCGCCACCAGATCGGCGATGCGCAGGTCCTGCTCCTCGAACGGGCGGGTGGCGTCGATGAGGATCACCACCACCTCGGCGAACTTCATGGCGCGCAGGGCGTCGGCTGCGGAGAGCTTCTCGAGCTTGTCATCGATGCGCGAACGCTTCCGGAGCCCGGCGGTATCGAACACCTCCAGCGGAATGCCGGCATAGGTGACGTTGACCGAGATGGAATCGCGGGTGATGCCGGCCTCGGGACCGGTCAAAAGGCGATCCTCGCCGAGCAGCTTGTTGATGAGGGTGGACTTACCGGCATTGGGCCGGCCGAGCACCGCCACCTTGATGGGCCGGCGCGGCTTCTCGGGCTCGACCTCCCCCTCGGCGGGGATCTCGTCCGCCTCGTCCTCTTCCTCTTCGTCCTCCTCCTCCAGCCGCGTCTGCTCGGGCAGGGCGTCGCAGATGGCGTCGTAGAGGTCGGAGAGGCCCTCGCCGTGCTCGGCGGAGAGCGGGATGGGATCGCCGAGGCCGAGGCCGAAGGCTTCCAGTGTCCCGGCCTCGCCGCCCCGCCCCTCGCTCTTGTTGGCGACGAGGATGACCGGCTTGCCGGCCTTGCGCACGAGATCGGCAAAAGCGCGGTCGGTCGGGGTCAGCCCGATGCGGGCGTCGATCATGAAGAGGATGGCGTCGCAGTCGCCGATGGCCGCCTCGGTCTGGGCGCGCATGCGCCCTTCCAGGCTCGCAGGGGTCGCCTCCTCGAGGCCGGCGGTGTCGACGATGCGGAAGGTGAGGTCGCCGAGCCGCCCTTCGCCCTCGCGGCGGTCGCGGGTGACGCCGGGGCGATCATCCACCAGCGCGAGCTTCTTGCCCACCAGGCGGTTGAACAGGGTGGACTTGCCGACGTTGGGACGCCCGACGATGGCCAGGGAAAAGGTCATGAAATGGGCTCGCGGCCGGCGGTCGGCTTCAGGTCTGAGGGATCATTGCTGCGGCTGGCCCTTCGGAGGGGTGGCCGGCAGATTGTCGATGGGGGCGTTGGCGTTGCTCGGCTGGCCGAGGCCGGTCGAATAGTCGACGCCGGGCACCCCGTTGGGGAACACGGGCGTGCGTGCGCCCGGCACCGGCGGCTTCTTCTGGTCGAACGGGTTGAGGTTCTCCAGCGTCTCGCAGCCGGCGGCCGTCAAGGCGAGGCCGAGCGCGAGCGCGAGGCGCAGGCTGCGGGTGACAGGGCGTGCCATCATCAAGCTTGTCCTCCTCATGCGCGTCGCGGTCATGCGGCTCCTCACGGGGTTCACTGGGTCGGCGCGCTGCCGGCGGCCGCTTCACCCGCGGGGGCGGTGGCCGAGGCGGTGAGCCGCCGGATGAGCTCGGCCCGAGAGCGGACACCGGGCGGGGTCTCGCTGTCGGTGGTGATGTCGGTGGCGGTCTTGTTGGCGGCGGCAAGGTCGCCGGCCTTCAGCTCGGCCAGCGCCAGCGTCTCGCGCGCCGAATGGCGCAGCGGGCCGGTGCCGTTGGCGATGCCGCCGATGCGCTGCTTCACTTCCGGCAGGCCGGCCGTATCAACTACCAGCAGGGCGGCGCGCACCAAAGCGAGGTCACGGGCAAGCGGCGGCACGGAATTGTCGGCGGCAATGGCATCGAAGGCGGCGATGCCGGCCGCCTTGTCGCGGGCGGTGGCGGCGGCAGCCGCGCGGAACAGAGCGAGGGTGCGGTAGCCGGCCGGCCCGCTCTTGGCGATGGCGGCGAAGGCGGCCTCGGCCTCCTGCATCTTGCCGGCATCGAACAGGGCGACGGCGCTCTCATACGCCTCGCTGGCCTTCACCGCCTGCTCATGGCGCCAGTACTGGTAGCCGCTCCAGCCCGCAGCGGCGAGAATCACCAGCACGCACGCGGCAATGATGACGCCGCCGAAACGGTCCCAGAGCTTGCGCAGGCGATCGCGCCGGAGGTCTTCCTCGATCTCGTGAAAAATGTCGGTCATGAGCTGAGAGCTTCGGGATCCAGGACTTGGGGGTGGCCTGCCGAAGCAGGACCTTGCCGGCGACGCCGCACCGGGACGAGGGCGCGTAAAGTATCCATGCGGCCTCATCGTGGCAAACGGGCGT
Organism: Xanthobacter sp.; assembly: GCF_041911315.1. Classification (NCBI taxonomy): domain Bacteria; kingdom Pseudomonadati; phylum Pseudomonadota; class Alphaproteobacteria; order Hyphomicrobiales; family Xanthobacteraceae; genus Xanthobacter; species Xanthobacter sp. Next base: position 68,131 of record NZ_JAYRPE010000016.1, read on the forward strand.
TTTTGAGGCGGCTCGGCCTTGGCATGAGGGGTGCTCGGCGTAGGATACCCCCGCCCGATGGGGCACCGGATCGGGAGTTATGGCCGTCACAACCCGCGCGAACCCGTCTCTCGCCGCCTCACAGTCATTTGAATACCGCCTCCAGCGCACGCCGGTGGGGGTGGTGCTGCTCGACACGGATCTGCGCATCCGCTCGGTCAATCCGGTGGCGCTGCGGCTGCTCGCGCCGGCGGGGCAGCGGCTCGCGGGTGTGGATATCCTCTCGCTCCATCCCGGCGAGGCGCGGGACAAGGTGGCCTTTCTCATTGAGCGCGCCCGCGCCTCGCAGGACGGCACCTCCTCCCTGGTGGTGACCACCGCCATGGGCACGCTGGTCGCCAAGGTCAGCCGGCTCGAGGCCGCACCGGACGCCCCGCCCGACGGTTTCTTGATGATGATCCACGCCTTGGTCGAGGCGCCCATGATGGGCCGCGCCGCCGGGGCCGATCTGGAGGTGGAGGGGCTGGCGGTGGCGGGCGCGGAGGCCATGGCAGCCCTGTGCCCCCTCATGAAACTCCCGCTGGTGCGCGGCAAGGGCGATGTCATCAGCCTCATCGACGTGACCGAAGTCGCCTTCCTGGTCGCCCAGGGCCACTATGCGGAGGCGCGCACCGCCAACTTCTCCGCCTTCTGCCCGCGGCCGCTCGCCGATCTGGAGCGCCGGCTCGATCCAGCGCAGTTCGTGCGCGTGCATCGGCGCTATCTCGTCAACATGCGCCACGTCCGCGCCGCCGCGCGTGAGGACGGCGGCTGGCATCTCGTCATGGCGGATGCCGGCGAGACACGGGTTCCGGTCAGCCGGGGCAAGGTGGAGGATATCCGGCGGCGGCTGGGGGTCTGAGGCGCGGCGCCGACCGCCATTCGTGCAACCCTGATGTCGTTGGTGCAGGACGCTTGTGGGCCGCGCCTTCGGCTTTGAAGCCGGCCCCCTTCACCGCCCATGGTCTCCTCGACGCGCTTCGGCGCCCGATGGAGGACGATGCATGACCGAAGCTGCCGCCGGCTTTCCCGCTTTGCCCTTCGCGCTCGAAGCGCCCGACCGCTACCTGACGTTCCAGGGGATCGATTTCGAAGGGAACATGAAGGTGGTGCTCACGCACCTGTTGCGCTACATCGACGACCCGGCCCACGGCAACGCCTTCTGGGACCGCTTCAAGGCCCGGCTGTCAGCCGCGGAGGCGGGCGGCGCCACCATCTGCGACAAGCTGCTGCTGCTCCATTCCCACGTCTATTACATGGTCGAGCTATTCGAGGAGCACGAGGACGAGGTCGCGCTGACCGACCTGAAAAGGCTGGAGGAAGAGTGCTTCTGATCGTCACCCGGCCTCGGGTGGCGGCGCGGGACGGAAGCCGGCCCGCTTCAGCCGCACGATGGCGAGATCCAGGGCGGAGAGGAATTCGGACCGGGCGCGCGGCGAGAACGGTTTCGGACCTCCTGTGACGGCGCCGGCCGAACGCAGCTCTTCCATCAGGTTTCGAGTCGCGAGTTGCATGCCGATGGAATTGGCGGTGAAGGGCCGCCCGTCCGGCGCGATCACTGAGGCCCCAGTGGCGACGCAGCGTGAGGCGAGCGGCACGTCGGCCGTCACCACCACGTCCCCGCGCGAAACGCGGGCGGCGATGAAGTCATCCGCCACATCGGGGCCGGAGGGCACGATGACCCGCTCCACCAAAGGATGGCGCGGCACCATGAGCGGCGCATTGGCCACCACCAGCACGCGAATGTGGTGGCGGAAGGCGACCTTGTACGCCTCCTCCTTCACCGGGCAGGCGTCGGCGTCGATATAAAGGGCAATGGGCTCTTCGCGGGGGGCGCTCATGCCTGACCCATGGCAGGCCGGCGGCGCGGCGGCAAGGTGGCCCGGCCCGCCTCAGGCGGCGGACGCGGGCTCCTCCGCCGGAGCATCGGCGGGCTGGGACGAGGCGCGGCGCTTGCGCCAGGGGATGGCAATGGTGGCGAGATTGTCCAGCATCCCGAGCAGCTTGCCGCCCTGCTCCAGCTCGCGGTCCAGCGCCGCCATGGTGGGCGCCAGGCCCGGATCCTCGTCCTTCAGCCAGGTATCGAGCACGCGGGCGAACAGAACAGCCAGCCCCTTGGCCCTGACACTGCCGGACAGGCCCGCGCAATCGATGCCCGCCGCCGCCAGCATCCAGCGCTGCGACGCTTCGGAAAGCCGCAACAGAGTGAGTGCGAGGATCGGATCACGGCGGGCGGAGCGGGAGAGGCCGCGCACGGCCTCCCGGTGGGGCTCCAGCGCATCAAGGCGGCGCATGAGCACTTCGAACAGCCGCTCGCGCGGCCCCTCCCCCGCCAGATCGTCGCTGTCCGGACCGCCCTCGGCGAGCACCTGCCGATCGGTGGTTCGGAAGAAGGCGGCGAGGAGATCGTCGGTCGATGCGTACGAAGCGCGCATCTGCGCCAGCGGCACGCCGCAATGCGCGGCCACCTCGGATAGCGAGATGGCGCGAAACGGCTTTTCGGCCAAAAGATCGAGAAAGCTGCGCAGGCAGGCCTCGCGCGCGGTCTCCGCAGTCATGGCCCTACTCCTCGATAAAAGACGATGCCCTCAGCCGGCGAGTTCCTTGCCGCGCCGGGTGGCGGCGGCAACGGCTTCCACCATCAGGGGCGGAAAGCCGCGGCCTTCATCCATGAGAACGGCCAGCGCCGCCGCGGTCGTGCCGCCCGGCGAGGTCACGTTCTGGCGAAGTGTCGCGGCGGAAAGATCGGACTGGTCCATCAATGCACCCGCGCCGGCCACAGTCGCCCGGGCGATGCGGGCCGAGAGGTCCGCCGGCAGACCGGCGGCCGCGCCCGCCTGCGCCATCACCTCGGCGAGGAGGAATGCATAAGCGGGGCCGGAGCCGGAGACGGCCGTCGCCGCGTCCATCAGCGCCTCATCATCGATCCATTCGACGATGCCGATGGCGCCGAGCAGCGCGGCGGTGAGGTCCTTCTGCGCCTGTGTCACGCCCGGCGAGGGCACCGCGACGCTCACCCCGCGACCGATGGCGGCGGGGGTGTTGGGAATGGAGCGGACGATCGCGGCATTCGCGCCGAAGATGTCGCCCATGAATGCCATGGTACGCCCGGCCATCACCGAGACGACAAGGGTGCCCGGATTCACCAGCGAAGCGACCGCCGGCAGCGCCTGGGGCGCCACCTGCGGCTTCACCGCGAGGAGCAGGACCGACGGCGCCGCGATGGCCTCATGCGCGGGATTGACCGAGACACCTTTGGCCGCGAGCGCCGACGCCGATTCGGCCGTCAGGTTGGGATCGAGCACCACGGCCTTGTCCGCCGGGAGGCCCAGCTTGAGCCAGCCTTCCAGCATGGCCGAGCCCATCTTGCCGCAGCCGAGCAGCACCACCGGACCAGACAGGGATTTCAGCACGCTCTCGCTCATGACCGCCTCTTGAACCGGACCGCTCTGCAGGCACGTCCGCGCCCGCGGACCCCGCAGAGGACATCACATAGAGGAGGCTCACGCCCCGCGCCACATCGGCGGCGGGGATCGCACCCACAGCATGGACGCCAGAGGGCCGGCTGCCGCCGGCCCCCGGTGGCGCGGCTCAGGCCTCGCCGACAGTCTCGAACATGGCCGTGTCCATGGCCTCGCGGGCGGTCTTGCCGGCCCAGACCACGAACTGGAAGGCGGGATAGTAGCGCTCGACCGCATCGAGGGCGGCATCGAGGATGGCCTCGCACTGCCGGTCGGAGGCGGTGGCGCCGCCCGCCAGCACCAGCGCGTGGCGGAACATGATGACGCCCTCCTGGGACCACATGTCGAAATGGCCCAGCCACATCTGCTCGTTGACGAGGGCGAGGAGCTTCAGCACCTCGGGGCGGCGCCCCTCCGGCACCTTGAAGTCGAAGGCGCAGGCCACATGGAGCGCCTCGAGCTCGTCCATCCACTGGAACGAGACATGGCAGTCCGTCCAGCGGCTGGCGAGCGAGAGGGTGATCTCGTCCTCGTCGGAGCGCTCGAACGACCAGTCGCGCAGAGCAGCGAGCTGCTCCACGAGATCAACGGGGTTCGCCGGCGCATCGGCTTCGATGTCGATGAGAGACATGGCCTCGACCTCGCGGTTTGAGGAACGCGGAGAGGGTCGAAAGCGGCACTCCGTGTGACAGGCCACGGGCAGACAGTAGCCAGGGCATGCGCAGGCGGCGTGCCGTTCGGAGGCTCGCCGTCAGGACATGTCCCGAAAGAGCGTGTCCTTCAAGAGAGCATCCTGGCGAGGCTGCGCCCCGTCGTATTCGAGCGCTACGACGAACCGGCTCCGAATCGCCACGAAAATCAGTATATCGCGGGTAAAGTTTTCCCCGCTACGACAGATTGTGTGTGCGCCACCCGTTCAGTGCCCTTTTGTCGCAGGGGCGGGATGTCGCCAAATATTCCGCTGCGGAAGGGTGTCAGGCAGCTCCGCCGGGCACTTCGGTCTCCGGGCCGGTGGGGCCGGAAGCTGTGGGATGGGTGTGGATGCGCAGGTTCGCCTCCAGCACGGCGATGCGGGCGGAGAGGCGCTCATTCTCCATGCGGGCCTCGGCGACCATGTCCTTCACAGCCTCGAATTCCTCGCGCTTCACAAGGTCCATGTCGCGCAGGAAGCGCTCCATCTGCGACCTCATGACCGTCTCGGCCTCGCGGCGGACCCCCTGTGCCACACCCGCGGCGTCGTTCACGAGACGCGCCATCTCGTCGAAAAGGCGGCCGGTGGTCTGGGTCATGGAAGCCTCCTGAGGCCAAGCAGCTGCGTGCCGTCACGGCGAAATCGATCCGGCAAGACCGGTGGGCCGAACATGGCGGCAGGGAGCGCAGGACGCAAGGGTGCAGCGCAACATTGCACGATTACCTCCCACGGTCGCTTCCGCCACCCTTCCCGACTTTAGCCGATCCAGAATGGCTCACCCCACGTACCGTGCGGCTGGCGCTGTCGCGAAATGAGGAGCGCAGTCCTCGCCCTCGTGACGGCGCTTGAGAGTCCGCGCTTCCGCGGCTTGCTCCTCAGGTTTCGTCCCGAGCCACCGCCTGACCCAAGGGAAAACATGGCGCGACCCAAGGCGCCCATGCCGGCGGCTTGACGCGCTCCGGCCGGTCGCGGCAGATGGCGCGTCGGTGCCGCCATACGGGGAAACGATGCCCACCCTCGCTTTGCCCTTCCCCGCCATCGATCCCGTGCTGATCCAGGTCGGCCCGCTGGCCATCCGCTGGTATGCGCTCGCTTATATCGCCGGCCTCGTCATCGGCTGGCTGCTGGCGCGGCGGCTGGTCTCCCGCCCGGCTCTGTGGGGCGGCACCTCCCCGATGACCCCGCAGGATCTCGACGATGCCCTGTTCTGGGCGACGCTGGGTGTGATCCTCGGCGGCCGGCTGGGCTATGTGCTGTTCTACAATCCGGCCTTCTTCGCCCAGAACCCGGCGGACATCTTCGCGGTGTGGAAGGGCGGGATGTCGTTCCACGGCGGGCTGGCGGGCACGCTCTTCGCCCTCGTGCTGTTCGCCCGCTCCCGCGGCATCCCGGTCTTCTCGATGCTGGACGTCGCCGCCGTCGTGGCGCCCATCGGGCTGTTCTTCGGCCGACTCGCCAATTTCATCAATGGGGAGCTGTGGGGCCGGCCGGCGGATGTGCCGTGGGCCATCGTCTTCCCCCACGGCGGGCCGCTGCCGCGCCATCCGAGCCAGCTCTACGAGGCGGGGCTTGAGGGCATCGTCCTCTTTCTCATCATGCTTCTGGTGGTGCGCAGCGGTGAGCTGAAGCGCCCCGGCGTCGCCGCGGGCATCTTCGGCATGGGCTACGGCATCGGCCGCATCATCGGCGAGTTCTTCCGCGAGCCGGACGTGCAGCTCGGCTATCTCGCCTTCGGCACCACCATGGGCATGTGGCTTTCGGTGCCGCTGGTGCTGGCCGGGCTCGGGCTGCTCCTTTACGCGCTGAAGCGCAAGCCGGCGCCGTGACCACGCCGCTCGAAGAGGAAATCCGGCTGCTGATCGCCGCCGAGGGCCCCATGCCCGTCAGCCGCTACATGGCGCTCTGCCTCGGCCATCCCCGGCACGGCTATTATGTGACGCGTGATCCTCTCGGTGCACGTGGCGACTTCACTACCGCCCCCGAGATCAGTCAGATGTTCGGCGAGTTGATCGGCCTGTGGGCGGTGGCCGCCTGGCAGCAGATGGGCATGCCCGACCCGTTCCGGCTGGTGGAGCTCGGCCCCGGCCGCGGCACCCTCATGGCCGATGCCCTGCGCGCGGCGCGCCTCGTTCCGGCGTTCGGCGCAGCGGCGCGCATTCATCTGGTGGAGACGAGCCCGGTGCTGCGCCAGGCGCAGGCGCGTGCGCTCGCGGCGCACGAGGAACGGACGGGCGAGCGGGTCTCATGGCACGCCCGCATTGAGGACGTGCCCGCCGGGCTGGCTATCGTCCTCGCCAACGAGTTCTTCGATGCCCTGCCGGTGGATCAGTATTTATGGACCGGCGCCGGCTGGCATGAGCGCAAGGTCGGCGTCGGCGCCCAGGGACAACTCACCTTCGGCCTCGACACCGCCCCCTCCCGCATGGCGCCGGCCCTCGCCGCCTACCTGCCGCCGCCCGGGCCGGGCGCCGTGCTGGAAGTGATGGAGAGCGGCCCCGCGCGTGCGCTTGCCGGGCGCATCGCGGCCGAGGGGGGGATCGCCCTCGCCATCGATTACGGCCATGCCGGCGGCCATGGCGACACATTGCAAGCGCTCAAGGCCCACCGCTTCGCCGATCCCCTTGCCGATCCCGGCGAGGCCGATCTCACCGCCCATGTGGATTTCGCCCGCCTGGCCCTGTTGGGGCGGGAGGCCGGCCTGAAGGCGTTCGGGCCGCTGGAGCAGGGCGATTTCCTTGCCCGCCTCGGCCTTGCCGCGCGTGCCGACCGGCTGGTGCGCGATGCGGCGCCCAATGCAGCGGCCGCCGTCGCCGCCGCAGTGCGCCGCCTCGCCGGAACGGGGGATGGCGAGATGGGGCGGCTGTTCAAGGTGCTCGCGCTCGCCCATCCTCACCTTGGCACGCCGCCCGCGTTCGACCCGTCCGAGGAGTTCACGAGATGAAGATCGAGGCGCCCCTGCTCAGCGCCCTGCCCGGCATCCGCCATGCCTTCTTCACCCGGCGAGGCGGCGTCTCGCAGGGCATCTATCACAGCCTCAACGGCGGCACCGGTTCCAATGACGATCCCGCTGCCGTGGCGGAGAACCGCTCCCGCATGGCCGAGGCGCTGGGCGTTGCGCCCACGCATCTCCTCGCCTGCTGGCAGGTCCATTCCGCCGACGCGGTCGTGGCCACCGAGCCGTGGACCCGCGAGACCGCGCCCAAGGCCGATGCGGTCGTCACCGCGACGCCGGGCATCGCCGCCGCCATCTCCATCGCGGACTGCGGGCCGATCCTGTTCGCCGATCCCGGCGCGCGGGTGGTGGCCGCCGCCCATTCCGGGTGGAAGGGGGCGGTGGGCGGCATCGTCGCCGCGACCGTCGCCCGCATGGAAGAATTGGGCGCGCGGCGGGCCGACATCCGCGCCGTCATCGGGCCGCTGATCCGCCAGCCGAGCTACGAGGTGGGCGAGGAGTTCGTCGGACGTTTCCTCGCCGAGGACAAGGGCTTCGCCCGCTTCTTCGCCCCCGCCGACCGGGCGCATCATTCTCTGTTCGACCTGCCCGGCTTCATCCGTCTCAGGCTGGAGCAGGCGGGCGTGGGGCAGGTGCAAGACCTCGGCCTCGACACCTATACGGACGAAGAGCGCTTCTTCTCCTATCGCCGGACCACCCACCGCAAGGAGCCGGACTACGGCCGGCTGATGGCCGCCATCACCCTCGCATGACGTTGCGGAAATGCCGATGAAATCCTCCGATGCCGTCCTGCTCATCGTCCCCGGCTGGCAGGGCTCCGGTCCCGACCACTGGCAGAGCAGATGGGAGCGCAGCCTCTCCGCCGCCCGGCGGGTGATGCAGCCCGACTGGGACAGGCCTGACCCGAACGAATGGCCGCGCCGCCTCGCCGAGGCGGTAACGGTGGCGGACAAGCCGGTGGTGGTGATCGCCCATTCCCTCGGGGTGCCCACTCTCATCCATGCTGTGCCGCTGCTGCCGGCGGGCAAGGTGAGGGCGGCCTTCCTCGTTGCCCCGCCTGACCTCGATCGGGCGGACATCGACCCCGCCATCGCCGGCTTTGCCCCGGTGCCCACGGCGCCCCTGCCCTTCCCCTCCGTTCTGGTTGCGAGCCGGACTGATCCCTACTGCGACTACCGCCGCGCCGAAGGCTTCGCGCTCGACTGGGGCGCGGCCATCGTCGATGCAGGCGACGCGGGGCATATCAATGCCGAGGCAGGCTACGGACCGTGGCCGGAGGGTTCGGTGCGCCTGCTCGGCCTTCTCCAGTCGCTGGGCTGAGGCAGGACAAGGCTTAAGGAGCCATCAACCACATCACGCGGCCGGCGCTGCCCTAACGGGATTTCCTGCAGCCGTTAACCGCACCTTAACCGTTTTTCTGGACCCGCCCGCCATTTCCCGCTACCCCTTCGGCGACAAGCTCAACGCCGGGAACCGTCATGCGGGTATCAGAGGCAGTGGTTCAGGACGCAGCAGCCGAACACGCGGGCCTTTCCCGCGCCGCACGCCGCTTCATCTCCCCACTTCGCCTTGCCGGGCTGGCCCTGTGCCTCGCCCTCGGCGCCTGCCAGACCGATGGCTCCGGCATGGCGAGTTCCGGCGCTGGCGGCGCGGTCGCCTTCGACAGCATCGACGGGCCGCCCCAGGCCACCTTCGAAAAGCTTGTGGGCCAGCTCAATTCCGAGGCGGAGACGCGGCGCGTGGCTGTGGCCTCCCGCTCCAGCGGTGCCGCCTACCGGGTCAAGGGCTACCTCGCCATGCACGTCCAGAAGGGCACCGCCACGGTCGCCTATGCCTGGGACGTCTATGACCGCAACCAGAACCGCGTCGCCCGCCTCTCCGGCGAGGAGCCGGCCGGACGGGTGAAGGGCAAGATTTCGGACGGCTGGGCCGCCTGCGACGACAAGGTGCTCGCGCGCATCGCCGACAAGTCCATGGCGAGCCTCGCCGAAACGCTCGGCGTCGGTGGCACGGCGCCTGCACCGGTTGCCACGGCCACCGCCGCCGCACCCGCGGCGCAGGACGAGAAGCCCACGGCGGCCGAGCCCACGATCCGGCCCGACCCCGCCGGAGTGCCCGTGGCGGCCCTCGAAACGCCCGGCACAGCCCTCGGCTACGCCGCGAACTGACCGGACGACACGACATTCCGGCAACAGCCGCGACCGACGATGGCGTGGTCCTGTCTTCTGCCGTGCCGTGGCTCTTTACAACATTGTGACGGGCCGCCTATCAGAGCCGGACAAGTCTCGTTTCCGACCCTTCGATCAGGCCCGGTGCCGGGCGGAGCGTCCCAATGTCAGCGGAGAACGGTCCCATGAAGCTCGTCGCGGGCAATTCCAACCGCGCGCTCGCTGAAGCCATTGCCGCTTATCTGGCGACGCCGCTCACCAAGGCGGTGGTGCGCCGCTTCGCCGACATGGAGATCTTCGTCGAGATCCAGGAGAACGTGCGCGGACAGGACGTGTTCGTGGTGCAATCCACCTCGTTCCCGACCAACGACCACCTGATGGAGCTGCTCATCATCATTGATGCGCTGCGCCGCGCCTCCGCCAAGCGCATCACGGCGGTGCTGCCCTATTTCGGCTATGCCCGCCAGGACCGCAAACCCGGCCCGCGCACACCCATCTCCGCCAAGCTGGTCGCCAACCTCATCACCCACGCCGGTGCCGACCGCGTGATGACGCTGGACCTGCACGCCGGGCAGATCCAGGGCTTCTTCGATATCCCCACCGACAACCTTTATTCCGCGCCGGTGATGGTGCGGGACATCAAGGAGCGGTTCGACACCTCCAACGTCATGGTGGTGTCGCCGGACGTGGGCGGCGTGGTCCGCGCCCGCGCGCTCGCCAAGCGCATCGACGCCCAGCTCGCCATCGTCGACAAGCGCCGCGAGCGGCCGGGCGAGAGCGAGGTGATGAACGTCATCGGCAATGTGGAAGGCCGATCCTGCATCCTGGTCGACGACATCGTCGATTCGGGTGGAACGCTGGTGAATGCGGCGGATGCGCTGCTCGCCCGCGGCGCCAAGGAAGTCACCGCCTACATCACCCACGGCGTGCTTTCGGGCGGCGCGGTGGCGCGCGTCACCGCGTCCAAGCTCAAGGAACTGGTGATCACCGATTCCATCCTGCCCACCGAGGCCGTGCGGGTGGCGCGGAACATCCGCGTCGTCTCCATCGCCACCCTCATCGGCGAGGCCATCGCCCGCACCGCGCATGAGGAATCGGTCTCCAGCCTGTTCGACTGAAGCTTCGATTCAGTCCCGAGGAGAGGCGCCCGACCCGTTCGCCTCTCCTTCCACCTCGCCCTTGCGCTGCAGCCACAGCATGACGAGCCAGCAGGTGGAAGCCCAGGCGGCGCCGAGCGCCCAGCCGCCGACCACGTCGGTGGGCCAATGCACGCCGAGATAGATGCGGCTGATCCCGACGATGACGGTGATGACCACCGCCCCGCCCAGAAGGAACAGCTTCACCCGCGTGCGCTTCTGCGTGCGGGCGAGCAGGGCCGCGAGGGTCAGGTAGACCACTGCCGCGAGCATGGCATGTCCCGACGGGAAGCTCTGGGAATAGACCGACATGCCATGGGGCACGAGGTCCGGCCGGGGCCGGTCGAAGCCCCACTTCAGGCCTTGCGACAGGATGGTGCCGCCTGCCACCGACACCGCTACGAGCAGTGCCGCATGGCGCTTGCGGGTGAGGATGAGGAAGAAGATCACCGCCAGCGTCAGCAGGGTGAGCACGCTGGTACCGCCCAATGCGGTCAGGTCACGCATCATCTCCTCCACCCAGGGCGGACCGAGGGGGTCGGACGGATCAGCGGGATTGCGCAGTGCGAGGAGAATGCCGCGGTCGAGGCTGCCGGGCGCGCCTTCCGTCACCTCGTCGGCCACGACGAGGAAGAGATAGAAGGCGAAGGCAATGAAGCCGACCACGGCCAGAGTCGCCCGCTCCATGGTGCTCACCGAGGCGAGCAGCGGACCAATGACGGGCAGGGTCTCAAGACGCCGAAGGCCGCGCTTCAGCAGGGAGGGAGGGGGCATATCGCTCACCCGGCAAGGTTTGGCCGGAGCCGGGGCGGGCGTCAACTCCCCCAAAGGAAAGGGCGACGCCGTTGCCAGCGCCGCCCCTTCCGCATGAAGAATGCGAGGTCGCTCAGGCGGCCTGCTGCTTCGGGCGCACCTCTGCGGAATAGGAATCCATCAGCTGATGCGTGATTCCCGAGGGGGTGAAGGTCCAATCCGCGATCGAACCGACCGGGGTCACCTCCGCCGCCGTGCCGGTGATGAAGCACTCCGAAAAATCGGCCAGCTCCTCCGGCTTGATGTGACGCTCGACCACCTCGATGCCGTGGCGGCGGGCGATATCGATCACGGTGCGACGGGTAAGACCGTCCAGGAAGCAGTCCGGGGTGGGGGTGTGGATCACCCCGTCCTTGACGAAGAACACGTTGGCGCCAGTGCACTCGGCCACGTAGCCGCGATAGTCCAGCATCAGCGCATCGGCGAAGCCGCGGCGCTCGGCCCGGTGCTTGGAGATGGTGCAGATCATGTAGAGGCCGGCGGCCTTGGCCCGGCAGGGGATGGTCGCCGGATCGGGACGGCGCCACTCGGACAGATCGAGGCGCAGGCCCTTGAGGCGCTGCTCGGGATCGAAATAGCTCGGCCACTCCCACACGCCGATGGCGAGGTGGATGGTGTTCTTCTGGGCGGCGACACCCATCATCTCGCTGCCGCGCCAGGCGACCGGGCGGATATAGGCGTCGACGAGGCCGTTCTTCTCGAGCGTCGCCTTCTTGGCGGCGTCGATCTCGCCAATGGTGTAGGGGATGGTGAAGTCGAGCATCTCGGCCGACAGGCGCAGCCGCTCGGAATGCTCGGCGCTCTTGAAGATCTCGCCGCCATAGGCGCGCTCACCCTCGAACACCGTGCTGCCGTAGTGCAGGCCATGCGAGAGCACGTGCAGCTTGGCATCGGCCCACGGCACGAAGACGCCGTCGTACCAGATCCAGCCGTCGCGTTGGTCGAAGGGGACACCCTGAGCGCTCATCTTCTCAACTCCTGTTCAGACCGCGTCGTGCGCGCGGCTTCCCCCCTGCGTCACCGCAGCTTTCCAGCGGTCCCGCATGGGGATATCTTTACGCCTGCTTGGAAAGCCGGCAAAGCCGCGAAACGATCGAACCGGCAGGGCGATGCCCGCGACCGATCATTTCGTGGAACACGCTCTTTGGGTAACGATCAAAACGAAAAAAGTCAACATGGCTGACATAAATTCCGCGCTCGCTTTGTCGGACGCCCCCAAGACCGCTGCTGATGCCCCCCCTCCTGCTGCGGCCGAGGCCGCGCCGCTGGTGGATTTCGTCGAGCTGCTGTTCTTCGCCTATCGCGATTTCGTGGCCGATCCGGACGAGATCCTGGCGCCCATCGGCTTCGGGCGCGCGCACCATCGCGTGGTCCATTTCGTCAACCGGCATCCGGGAATGCGCGTCACCGACCTGCTCGACATCCTGCGCATCACCAAGCAGAGCCTGGGCCGGGTGCTGCGGGAACTGGTGGATGAAGGCTTCGTCGAGAGCCGGGCCGGCGCCTCGGACCGGCGCCAGCGCCTGCTGTTTCCGACCGCGAAGGGCGAGACCCTGGCGCGCCAGTTCGTGGCCCTGCAGAGCCGGCGCATCGAGACTGCGCTGGAGGCCAGCGGGGTGGAGAGCCGGGACACGGTGCGGCGCTTTCTTCTCGCCATGATCGACCCGGAGGATCGCGTGCCCGTGGAGCGACTGATCGAGCGGGCAGACCGCGCGGCCCGGGCGCGGCGCGGGTGAGCGCACCCCGCACCGATCCAGCCACTGCCGCGCGTCCACCAGAAAACGAGACCTAGATGACCCTTCGCGCTTTCCGGGAGGCCCCGCGTCATGGCTGAGGCCGCGCCCGCATCCGTCGCCCTCGCCGACGACGCCCCCCATCTGCTCGTGGTGGATGACGACAACCGCATCCGCACGCTCCTGTCGCGCTTCCTCACCGAGAACGGCTATCGTGTCAGCACCGCGGCCTCCGCCGCCGAGGCGCGGGCGCGGCTGGAGGGACTGGCCTTCGACCTTCTGGTCCTCGACGTGATGATGCCCGGCGAGAGCGGGCTCGACCTCGCCCGCGACATCAGGCGCGGCTCGGCCGTTCCCATCCTCATGCTCACCGCCCGCTCGGAAACCGCCGATCGCATCACCGGCCTTGAGGCCGGCGTGGACGACTATCTCGCCAAGCCGTTCGAGCCCCGCGAACTGCTGCTGCGCATCGGCTCGATCCTCAAGCGCGCGCTTCCGCCGCCGCAGAAGGCCATCGAGAGTGTGCGCTTCGGCGAGTTCGCCTTCCATCTGGAGCGCGGCGAACTGACCCGAAACGGTGAGATCGTGCGCATCACCGAGCGCGAGCGCGACATGCTGCGGGCGCTGGCCGAGGCACCCGGCGATACTGTGCAGCGCCTCGCGCTGGCGGGCGGCGGGGCGGCGAGCGAGCGTGCCGTGGACGTGCAGGTGAACCGCCTGCGCCGGAAGCTCGAGCGTGATCCCGCCAATCCCGTCTATCTCCAGACCGTGCGCGGCATCGGCTATCGGCTGGTGGTGACGCCTTGAGCGTGGCGGAAAGCCCTTCGGGTGTCCGGCACTGGGCGAGGCTGGTGCTCGTCTGGCTGAGGGACACCACCAACGGCTTCGCCGCTTGGTTCAACCGGGTGACGCCGAAGGGGCTTTATCCGCGCTCTCTGCTCATCATCGTCACGCCGATGGTGATCCTGCAATCGGTGCTGGCCTTCGTGTTCATGGAGCGCCACTACAATGTGGTGACGCGCCGCCTCTCCGCCGCCGTCAGCCAGGACATCTCCGCCGTCGTCTCGCTCTACGATCTCCTGCCGAAGACCAACGACCACATCGCCCTGCGCACCTTCGCCTCGCGCAATCTCTCGCTCAACGTGGCGGTGCTGCCGCCCACCGATCTGCCGCCGCCGGGGCCGAAGCCCTTCTTCTCGGTGCTGGACGCCGCCCTCTCCCGCGAGATCGGCCTCAGGCTGAAGCAGCCCTTCTGGCTCGACACCGTGGGCCGCTCCATGCTCATCGAGGTCCGGGTGAAGATGGATGACGCCGTGCTGCGCATCTTCGCCCCGCGCAACGCCGCCTATGCCTCCAACTCGCACATCTTCCTCTTGTGGATGGTGGGTACCTCGCTGGTGCTGCTGGCCGTCGCCATCCTGTTCCTGCGCAACCAGATCCGCCCCATCGAGAACCTCGCCGATGCTGCCGAGGCCTTCGGCAAGGGCCGCGACGTGGAGAATTTCCGCCCCCGCGGCGCCCGCGAGGTGCGGCGGGCCGCCATCGCGTTCCTGGAGATGAAGCGGCGCATCGAGCGGCAGATCGAGCAGCGCACCACCATGCTCGCCGGCGTCTCCCACGACATGCGCACCATCCTCACCCGCTTCAAGCTGGAGCTCGCCTTCCTGCCGGAGGGCGAAAGCGAGGCGCTGAAGAAGGACGTGGACGAGCTTCAGGGCATGCTGGAAGCCTACCTCGCCTTCGCCCGTGGCGACCCCGGCGAGCAGGCGGCCCTCACCGACATGGGCGAGCTGATCGAGGACCTGCGCCTCAATGCCGAGCGCGACGGCGCCGCCGCCACGGCGAGCTTCATGGGCCCGCCTCTGGTGGAGGTGAAGGCCGACCAGCTCAAGCGCTGCATCGGCAACCTCGTGAACAATGCGGTGCGCCACGCCCGCCGCATCGCCATCTCCGGGACGCGGGATGCGCGCTACCTGATCGTGACCGTGGATGACGACGGCCCCGGCATTCCCGAGGAGAAGCGCGAGGAGGTGTTCCGCCCCTTCCTGCGCCTCGACGATGCGCGCAACCAGGATGCCGGCGGCTCCGGCCTCGGCCTCTCCATCGCCCGTGACATTGCCCGTGCCCACGGCGGCGACATCCAGCTCTCCGACAGCCCCATGGGCGGCCTCAGGGCGACGGTCCGCATCCCGGTCTAGCTCATTCTTTATGCATGCCCGAAGCTTGGGCTTGCCCCTCTTCGCCGGCTGATGGTCCACTGGAGGGATGGACCAGCTGCCCCCGCCTCCGCCCTTTCAGCCCTCGGATTTCGCCCAGACCCATCCGGGCCTCGCCCTGCTGCGCCTCGCCGCGCTGCTGGCCGAGGGGAGCGAAGCGGACGAGGAGACGCTCGACATGATGTTCGAGCAGATGGAGGTCGGGGCGCTCGACGGTCTCGCTCCCGGCGACATCTGGGCGGAATTTTCCCGTGGGCTGATGGGCGCGCGGCCGGGTGCCATGGTGAAGGCGCTGCGCGAATGCGGGGTGCTGGAACAGCTCTTCCCTGAAATTTCCGCGGTCTTCGGCATACCGCAGATCACCGACACCGCGGACGAGATCGATCTCGGGGAACTCCTCGTCGCCGCGCTCAACGAGGCGGGGCAAAGGGCGGCGCCTCTGGAGGTGCGGGTCGCCCTGTTGCTGATGCACGCCGGGAAATCGGATTCCCCGCGCGAGCATCTGCCTGTCCACTATCGCCACATCGAGCGCGCCACCCCGCGCGTCGCGGCCGCGTGCGACCGCTACGACTTGCCCGAGCGCTGCCGCGACCTCGCGCTCCTGTCCCTCCACGAATGCGAGCGGGTGCAACGCGCCTCGCCGGTGCGCGCCGGGCCGCTGGCCGCCATGCTCGACCGCACCGGCGCCTTTCGCGATCCCGAGCTGTTCGAGGCGCTGATGCTGGTCGCCACCTGCGACTATTTCGGCCACGGAGACCGCATGGGCGAGACCCACCCCAAGGTGGAGCTGCTGCGCGCCGCCCGCGATGCCTGTGCCAGCATCGACGCAGGCGGCCTCGACGCCGACGACATCGCGCTCGCCCGCGCGCAAGCCATTGCCACCGCGTTCAAATCCGAGCGATGGGAAGAGGCGTGAGGCTCAGAACAGGCGGCCGCCGTCCGGCACCTTGAGGCTCGGCGAGATCAGCACCACCGCGCCATTCTCGTCGGGAAAGCCGAGGGTCAGCACCTGGGACATGAACGGGCCGATCTGGCGGGGTGGGAAATTCACCACCGCCGCCACCTGCTGGCCCACCAGATCCTCCGGCGTGTAATGCACTGTAATCTGGGCGGAAGATCGCTTCACGCCGATCTCCGGACCGAAATCGATGGTCAGCTTGAAGGCGGGTTTCCGTGCCTGGGGGAAGGGTTCGGCGGCCACGATGGTGCCGACGCGGATATCCACCTTCAGGAAGTCGTCGAAGGTGATGACGGGGGCGGAAGAGCTTTCGTCGGACATGGCGGCCTGCTGCTGCGATGCCTCCTTATAGGCCATGGGCGACGGCCTCCGCGAGCCCCGAAAGCGCGGCATCAGCTTGACAGTAGAGGGGGCGCAAAATAGGAACCAAATGTTTACCATACCCGGGCGGGGGATCGGACAAGTGACTTTCAGGACACGCCTTTTTGCCGGCTTCATCGCACTCGCGACCCTCGGCCCCGCCCTGCCCGCAACGGCGCAGGAGCAGGCCTATGACCGGGTTGGCCGCTGGTCCATCTCCGTCGTCTATGACGGTAGCCGGTTCGGCTATTGTGCCGCCGACGTGGATAACGGCAAGGTCCAGTTCCGCATCGGGACGGACGGAAAGTCTTGGCAGATCGGCGTGCCTTACTATGGCAACGTCTCCGGGCCGATGGATGTCTATTACGGCTTCGGCGGCGCGGCGGAGATGGGCACCTTCCATGCGGAGGGGGACGGCTGGGCCTCCATGATGATCAACGACGACCAGCTCAACGCCTTCAGAACATTGCCGGAATTCTCGGTGAACCTGGACCGGGGCGAGCAGACCTTCAAGCTCGCCGGGGCGGCGCAGGCCATCGACAAGGCCCGCGAGTGCGCGCGCAACAAGGGCCAGAAGGCCGCCCCGCCCCCGCCGCCCCCGCAGCAAAACGTGACCAACGGCAAGAATTGCCCGCCCTTCGGCACCGTCCGTTCGCAGAACAGCAACGCGCCGGTCAAGGTGATGTTCGTGAATCTCTCGAAGGTTCCGTTGAACATCATGTGGATCGACTTCAACGGCGAGTGGAAGAAATACCACACGCTGGCGCCCAATTCCAACGTCACCCAGCCCACCTACGGCACCCACCCCTGGATCGCCGTGGACTCCCGCGGCACCTGCCACGGCGGCGTCATGTACGGCAACCCCGCCTCCCGCACGGAGGGGGATAACATGTTCCAGATCTGGGACTGAGGGACCGCCCGACGCAACCGCCCCGGCATGGCCTGACCGGCCTGTGCCGGGGGTGTTTCACCGGGTTGCCGGTGGGGATATCGGTGGGGTTCGGGTGGCGGTTCGGCTGAGAGTCAGCGGAATCGACGCCGGAACCTCTCCTTAAGTGCAATAATACCTCTTTATTTTTGGACCTCCCCTTCCGGGGCCGGGACACGACAGAGCGCCGTTTGGCGCCTTTCCGGCGGACCTCCACCCCTCCTCCGTCGTCATGCCCGGCCTCGTGCCGGGCATCCACGTCGGGCCGACCGCGCACCCTTGCGAGCATCGTCCCCAGCCTCACCACGTGGATGGCCGGGACAAGCCCGGCCATGACGGTGGGAAGAGCAGCGCACGTTGTGGTCGCCTGACTAGTCTATTGCCGAAGTGCAATTATTGGTTGTATACTGCAAGGGCAAGTCAACTGTGGCGGTTGGACGATGATGAGCGAAGAGCAATTTAACAAGCTCCTTGATAGCTTGGGGCAGCCAAACTGGGCCGAGAAGTGGACTTTTATCCTCTTCGCAACATCAATATTGATTGCAATCGTCTCGCTTTTTTATGTGCGGCTCCAAATAATGGCCGACCATCGACGTAGCCAGCGCAAGGCAGCAAGCGATATGTGCATGAAATGGACCGAATTTTTGGCACCAGAGACGTCCAGCGTCACAAAATTTATTGAAAAACTTACCCCTCAGCAAGTCGACGCAGTTGCAAATTTGGGCGTACTTGAGGTGGGCAAGGGATACAAGGCAGTATTGGTTGACATGCTTGAGTTAAAGTTTGAAAACATTGACCAAAATATAGATAAAATGGAAGAAAATGGAACAATCAAAATAAATGGAAGGGAACTTCAATATATCAGGTACATTGCTGTAAGATACCTCAACATGTTAGAATCGATTCTCTTGTCTTGGTCCGAAGGGGTTGCCGATCGCGATGCCATTTTTCGAGAATTTTCATACATCTACGATGAAACCAAGAATTTTACCGTAATGGAGGTTTTAAGAAAAAAATTGGGTGAGAATTCATTCCCAGCAATTCAGCTTTTTGTTTATGCAGTTAAGAAAAAAAGAGACGATGAGATTTCAAGAACATACAGAAAATCTGTAATCAAATAGCTCACCCTCACCCCTCAAACCGCTCCACAAACTCCGCCACCCGTCGATCCACCCGCACATCCCGCCCCGTAATCGCCCGCACCAGCGAGAGCCCCTCCAGCGTCCGCGCGCGGGAGAGCGCCACATAGGCCTGCCCTGGCGCGAAGGCGCCGTCGGCGAAGTCGATGCGGACGTCGGTGAGGGTGAGGCCTTGCGCCTTGTGCATGGTGAGGGCCCAGGCGGGGGCGAGGGGGAGTTGGGTGTAGGTGCCCACCACCTGCGCCTCCAGCCGGCCGCCGGGCTCGTCCCAGCCGTAGCGGATGCGTTCCCAGGTGAAGGCCTCGATCTCCACGCTGGGGCCGGCATCGAGCTTCACCAGCGCCGAATGGGGGCCGAGGCCCGTCACCGTGCCAACCGAGCCGTTGACCCAGCGCCGGGCGGGATCGTTGCGCAGGGCCATCACGCGGGCGCCGCGCTTCAGCACCAGCTTTTCCGCCACCGGCAGGCGATCGCCCTCCAGCCCGAACTCGCCCTTGAGCAGCCCGCCGAATTCGCGCCCCTCGTCCGGCAAGGCGGCAAGACCGCGGGCGTTGTAGGCGTCGGCGCGGGCGTTGGTGGGGGTGAGGAGAACGGGCTGCGCGCCGTCGCGGTGGGGGCGCACGCAGGCTTCGTTCAGCGCCTCCGCCGCCTCGCGGGCGCCACGGCCCCGGCGCAAGGCGTCGAGCATGGCGATGAAGGCGCGGTCGGTCTGGCGGTGGACGAAAGTGAAGGGCACGCCCGTCACCTCGCGGCCATCGAGCGCCTTGGCGTGGAAGGCGAACGGCCCCTCGTAGCCCATGCGGCCGAGCATCTCCTGCTCGGCATAGGGCACCACGGGGGGAAGCTGGAGGAAATCGCCCACCAGCACCATCTGCACGCCGCCGAAGGGCTCCGAGTTGTCGCGGGCGATGCGCAGCGAGATGTCGACGGCGTCCAGCAGGTCCGCCCGCACCATGGAGATCTCGTCGATCACGACCCGGTCGAGCTTCTTCAGCAGGCGCCGCACCTGCGCGCGGGGCTTCACCTCGTCCGGGTTCTGGAGGCGGGGCGGAATGCCGAAAAAGGAATGGATGGTCTGCCCGCCCGCCTGAAGCGCGGCGACCCCGGTGGGCGCGAGCACCACCTGCCGGCCCCTCGGGGCCTTGCGCAACTCGTGCAGGAAGGTGGTCTTGCCCGTGCCCGCGCCGCCCAGCACCATGATGAGCGGGGCCTTCGCCTCGATGGCGGCGAGCGCCCGCCCGGCCGCATCCGCGCCGGGGGTTTCTGTTGGCGCGGGCAGATCGCTCACGAGATGAGACCCTCAGGAGAGGAGACCCGCCTCGCGGGCGAGGTCGATGAGGGGGCGCTGGGGCCGCGCGCCCATCTGGCCGATGATCTCCCCCGCCGCCAGCGCGCCGAGGCGCAGGCTGGTGGCCGGGTCGAGCCCACGGGTGTAGCCCGTGAGGAAGCCGGCGGCGAAGAGGTCGCCCGCGCCGGTCGTGTCCAGCACGCGCTCCACCGGATGGGCCGGCACGCTCACCACCGCCTCGCGGGTGACGAAGGAGGCGCCCTTCTCCGAGCGCGTCACCACGGCTTCCTTCGCGTCCTTGCGCAAGGCGACGAGGGCGGCGTCGAAATCGGAGGTCTCGTAGAGCGACTTCAGCTCGCCCTCGTTGCAGAACACGAGGTCCACCGTGCCGGAGACGATGAGGTTCTTGAACTCCGCGCGGTAGCGGTCCACGCAGAAGGTGTCGGAGAGCGAGAGCGCCACCTTGCGGCCGGCGCCGTGGGCAATCTTCGCGGCGGCGAGGAAGGCCTCCTTCGCGGCCGGCGGGTCCCACAGATAGCCTTCGAGATAAGTGACGGCCGCGCTTTCCACCATGGCGGCGTCGATGTCGGCGACCACGAGGTTCTGCGCGGCGCCGAGATAGGTGTTCATGGTGCGCTCGCCGTCCGGCGTCACCAGGATGAGGCAGCGCGCGGTGGCCGGGCCGTCGGCGGCGGCCGGGGTGCCATAGGCGACGCCAGCGGCGCGGATGTCGTGGCCGAACACGGTGCCGAGAACGTCGTCCTTCACCTTGCCGATGAAGCCGGCCTTGCCGCCCAGCGAGGCGACGCCCGCCGCGGTGTTGGCGGCCGAACCGCCCGAGGCCTCGGTGCCCGGGCCCATGGCGGCGTAGACGTCTTCGGCCCGCGCCTCGTCGATGAGCGCCATGCCGCCCTTCGCCATGCCGTTGGCGGAGAGGAAATCCTCCTCGGCGCGCGAGAGGACATCGACGATGGCGTTGCCGATGGCGAGGACGTCGAGGGCGGAAGCGGTCACGGGAAGGTCTCCGGAAGGTTCGGCGAGGGGTAGCATCCGCCTTGGTGCGGTGCAATCGCCGGGCCACCCTCAGCCCGCCGCCCCTTAACCTTTCCGCAAGGAATGCCCACCGCCCCGCCCGGCCCCGCGCCTTCGCACTTGCAACCGGGGCGGCGTTCTGAACAATTCCATCCGTCTGCTTACAAACGGGGCCTGCCCGAAGCACAGGCGGGAGCGCACGTTGCGGAGCGTCACGAGACGTGATGCCGCGCGGGACCTTCCGGGTGCTAAAGGCAGGCTCGGCGGCGCACCAGCGGGGGCACGGTGCGTCGGGATTCTACGGCGACGAGAGGGACCATGTCGCGCAGGTATTTCGGAACGGACGGCGTGCGCGGGCGCGCCAATGCCTCGCTCACGGCGGATCTGGCGCTGAGGGTCGGCATGGCGGCGGGGCTGGTGTTCCAGCGCGGCGAATATCGCCACCGGGTGGTCATCGGCAAGGACACGCGGCTGTCCGGCTACATGATCGAGAACGCGCTGGTGGCCGGCTTCACCTCGGTGGGCATGGACGTGCTGCTGCTCGGTCCCATGCCGACGCCGGCGGTGGGCATGCTCACCCGCTCCATGCGCGCCGACCTCGGGGTGATGATCTCCGCCTCGCACAATCCGTTCGACGACAACGGCATCAAGCTGTTCGGCCCGGACGGCTTCAAGCTCTCCGACGAGGTGGAGCGCGAGATCGAGGAGCTGATCGACGAGGACCTCGCCAAGCGCCTCGCCAAGCCCGCCGAGATCGGCCGCGCCCGGCGGCTGGAGGGCGTGCACGCCCGCTACATCGAATATGCCAAGCGCACCCTGCCGCGGAACCAGTCGTTCGAGGGCATCCGCGTGGTGGTGGACTGCGCCCACGGCGCCGGCTACCGCGTGGCGCCGGAGGCCCTGTGGGAGCTGGGCGCCGAGGTGATCGCCATCGGCGTCGAGCCCGACGGCATGAACATCAACCGGGACGTGGGCTCCACCTCCCCCGCCGCGCTCTCCGCCAAGGTGCGGGAAGTGCGCGCCGACATCGGCATCGCCCTCGACGGTGACGCCGACCGGGTGATGATCGTGGACGAGAAGGGCCACACGGTGGACGGCGACCAGCTCATGGCCGTCATCGCCGAGAGCTTCAAGGAAGACGGCCGCCTCGCCCGCGACGGGCTGGTGGCCACCATCATGTCCAACCTCGGGCTGGAGCGGCACCTCGCCGGCGAGGGCATCGCGCTGGCCCGCACCGGGGTGGGCGACCGCTACGTGCTCGAGCGCATGCGCGCCGACGGCTACAATGTGGGCGGCGAGCAGTCCGGCCACATCATCCTGTCCGATTATTCCACCACCGGCGACGGCCTCGTCGCGGCGCTGCAGGTGCTGGCGGTGGTGGCACGGCAGGAGAAGCCCGTCTCCGAGGTCTGCCATCGCTTCGATCCGCTGCCGCAGATCCTCAAGAACGTGCGCTACAGCGACGGCGCGCCCTTGGAAAACGAGAAGGTGAAGATCGCCATCGCCGACGCCGAGCGCCGCCTCTCCAACCACGGCCGCCTCATCATCCGCCCCTCGGGCACCGAGCCGGTCATCCGCGTGATGGGCGAGGGCGACGACCGCGATCTCGTCGAGACCGTGGTGGACGAGGTGATCGACGCCCTCCAGCGCGCCGCCGCCTGAGCGGGGCGGCGACCGGAACGGCGGCACCGCCGCCGTTCCGAATTCCTTTGCCGCGCCAGAGCTTAACGCTTCATCAGGGTTAATCCGGACTTAAGCCTCCCCGTGGCACACATCCGTCCAGAGCATTTCTCGGGCGGGTCGTCATGATGGGTGTGTTTGGTCGGGCCGGGCGTCTTCTTCTGGCCTCTCTCGCGATCGCGGCACTGGCAGGAACCGCGTTTGCCAGCGCGGCGCACGCCGCCGACAAGGCAGATGCGGAGATGGAGGCCATGATGGCCTCTCTCGGCAAGCCGGGCGACTTCTCCCTCGCCGCCCCGGCTGTGAGCGAGGATGCGGCGGCCGGCTGGTATGTCCGCGCCGACGTGGGCTACGTCCCCGCCAGCAGCGCGAGCCTCTCCTATCTCGGCCTGCCCACCGGGCTCGATGTCTCCGGCGCCGGCTGGTCGCTGGGGGGCGGCGTCGGCTATCGCTTCCTTCCGTTCCTGCGCGCCGAGGTGAGCCTCGACTATCTCTCCCTCGGCTCGGCCAGCCTCTCGCCGTTCGGACCGGGCGTCGGCGCCAGCGCCACGGTGGGGCTCGCCAGCGTCTACTGGGACATCATCACACTCGCCGGCTTCACGCCGTATCTGAGCGCCGGCGCGGGCTTCGCCATCAATTCGCTCAGTGCCCCGGCGGGGCTGCAGCCGGCGGGCAATTCCTGGGACTTCGCCTGGTCGGCCGGGGCCGGCGTGTCCTTCGCGGTGTCGAGCAGCTTCAGCCTCGATCTCGGCTACCGCTATCTCGACCTCGGCAGCCCCGCCTATGCCGGCGGCCTCGCTCTGGGCAATTCCACCGCCCAGCAGGTGCGCTTCGGCCTGCGCTACGCGCTGTAGGGGTTCCCCGGACGCATGCAGCGTCAGCGGAATGCGAGCCGGGGACCAGCGCAAGGGACCGCCGAAGGCGCTTCCTGATCCTGGAGCTCTCGTGCATTGCCCCGCTGCGCGGACCTCTTGCGCTGGGCCCCGGATCAGCGCTCCGGCTGCGCCGTCGCTTGTCCGGGGAACTGGGCTCTCCCCTCCGCTTTTCCCTTGCCGCGCCGGGCGGCGGCTCCTATGTGCAAGGCGTGCTCGACCGCCCCACCTATCCCGGCACATCGCATCGGGAGCCCGTCTTCAACGTGCCCGGCGCGGTGGCGGTGATGGCGCTTGGGCTGGTGGCGATCCATGCCATCCGCGTGCTGCTGCTCTCGCAGGATGCGGACATCGAGGTTCTCACCTATTTCGCCTTCATCCCGGCCCGCTACACCCTGCCGGACACCATGTTCTACCTGCCGGGCGGCATGGGCCCGAAGCTGTGGACCGTGGTGAGCTACGCGCTGCTCCACGCCAACTGGATGCACCTCATCGTCAATCTCGTGTGGCTGCTGGCCTTCGGCACGCCGGTGGCGCGGCGGTTCGGCTCCACGCGCTTCTGGCTGTTCTGCGCGGTGACGGCGGCGGCGGGCGCGGGGGCGCACTATCTCGCCAATAGCGACGCCATCGCGCCGCTCATCGGTGCCTCGGCGGCCATTTCCGGCACCATGGCGGCGGCGGTGCGCTTCACCTTCGCGCCCGGCGGCGCGCTGTCCAGCTACCGCACCATCTTCGCCGATCACCAGCCGGCCGGCTCGCTGAGGGAAAATTTCAGCGACAAAAGGGTGCTGATCTTCGTGGGCGCGTGGTTCGCCTTCAACCTCCTGTTCGCGTTCGGGGTTTCCCTGCCCGGAACGGAGGATGCGGAGGTGGCGTGGCAGGCCCATATCGGCGGCTTCGTCGCCGGCCTGCTGCTGTTCCCCCTGTTCGATCCGGTGCCGCGCCGGCGGGTGGCCTGAGCGGGATTCATACTGCCAAGGTCGTGGTGCGCGGACTGCGCTGCGCGCTTGCGTCGCACTGCGATGCGAGGGATCATCCCTGTCCGGATCGTTTCCAGAGAAGGCCCCGTCAGCGGAGCGGGCCCCTGGATCCACCAGCTAGGGAGAATGCGCCAATGTCCGTGACCGTCATCCTGAGCCGCAAGGGCAACGACATCGTCACCCTGTCCCCCGACGCCACCCTCGGCGATGCCGTGGCCAGCCTCGCGCGCAACCGCATCGGCGCCATCGTCGTCACCAATGGGGACATGGGGGTGGAGGGCATCATCTCCGAGCGCGACGTGGTGCGCCTCATCGGCGAGCGCGGCGTGGACGTGCTGGCCGAGCCGCTGGCCGGGCTGATGACCAAGGCGGTCGTCACCTGCGCCCCCGACGAGACCGTGCCCCAGATCATGGAACGCATGACCCGCGGCCGCTTCCGCCACGTGCCCGTGGTGTCCGGCGGCAAGGTCGTGGGCATCATCTCCATTGGCGACGTGGTGAAGTATCGCGTGGAGGAAATGGAGCGCGAGAGCGCCCAGCTGCGCGACTACATCATGTCGGCCTGAGGGTTTTGCGGCGCGGAGGCCCCTCCGCGCCGTTCCCCGGACGCATGCAGCGCAGCGGAATGCGAGCCGGGGTCCAGCGCAAGGGACCGCCGAAGGCGCTTCGTTACCGCAGCACTCTCAGATCTTGCCCGCTGCGCGGCACTTGTGCGCTGGGCCCCGGATCAGCGCTCCGGCTGCGCCGTCGCTTGTCCGGGGCACAGTTGGGCCACCTCACGCGCCGGGCTGGCGCACCACGCGCAGGTAGGGCTTCACGGTGGTCCAGCCCTCGGGGAACTTCTCCTTGGCGGCATCGTCCGAGAGCGAGGGGACGATGATGACGTCGTCGCCGTTCTTCCAGTCCACCGGGGTGGCCACCGAGTGCTTCGCGGTGAGCTGGAGGCTGTCCACCACGCGCAGGATTTCCGCGAAGTTGCGGCCGGTGGAGGCCGGGTAGGTGAGCGACAGCTTCAGCTTCTTGTCCGGGCCGATGATGAACACCGAGCGCACGGTGAGCGTGTCGTTCGCATTGGGGTGGATGAGGTCGTAGAGGTCCGAGACCTTGCGGTCGGAATCGGCGATCAGCGGGAAGTTCAGGGTGGCGCCGGTGGCGTCCTTGATGTCGCCCACCCAGGCCGGGTGATTGTCGATGGCATCCACCGACAGGCCGAGCAGCTTCACGCCGCGCGCGTCGAACTCGGGCTTGAGGTGGGACGCCTGCCCCAGTTCGGTGGTGCAGACCGGGGTGAAGTTCTTGGGGTGGGAGAACAGGATGCCCCAGCTGTCGCCGAGCCATTCATGGAACTTGATGGGGCCTTCGGTGGTCACGGCCTCGAAATCCGGCACCACATCGCCCAGTCGCAGCGTCGCCATGGTCATCTCCAATCAACATCTGAAAACTGTATATGTGAATATTATACCGCAATATCGATGGATTTAAAGCAGATTCACGCGAAGGCAGACCCCGTCGTCGCCCGCTGCGCCACTGCGGTCCGCTGCGACCGGCGCCCAGCGCAACGCAAGCTCCGTCATCCAATCAAAGCGTGCACCGTATGGGGCTGATACGATCACGGCGTGTCGCGATCGCGGGCGGCAATCACGATCCAGAACGCAAGCGCCCATGCGGCGGTCTGCGACACAAACGGAGGACGCTTCCATGAAACGCATCCTGGCGGCTGCACTTGCCGCATTCCTTCCCATCCAGAACGCCGGGCTCGCCGTGGCCTGCACTGCGGTGAACGTGGTCGCGGCGGACAAGACCGTGATCGCCGGGCGCACCATGGAATGGGCGTTCGACATGAAATGGACGCTGGTGAGCATGCCCAAGGGCACGGCCCTGACGCTCACGGCGCCCTCGAACCTCGGCCTGCCCGAGAACAAGGTGAAGACGCTCTATCCGGTCGTGGGGATCAGCGCCGAGATCATCCCCGGCGGCGCCGTGCTAGAGGGACAGAACGCGGCCGGCCTCGGCATGAGCGGCAATTTCCTGCCCGGCTTCACCACCTACCAGACGGTGACCAAGGCGGACACGTCCTACGTCTCCATCCTCGGCTTCGGCGCCTGGGCGCTGGGGATGCACGGCACGGTGGCCGAGATGCGGGCCGCTCTGGCGAAGACCAAGGTCTGGTCCGATGCCTCGCTGCCGAGCGGACCGACCCCGCCCACCATCCACATGGTCTTCACCGACCGCTCGGGCGCCAGCATCATCGTGGAATATGTGGGGGGCGAACTGCAGATCCACGACAATGTGGCAAGCGTCCTCACCAATTCGCCGCCCTATGACTGGCACCTCCTGAACCTGCGCAACTACCTCAATCTCTCCACCATGGGCGTCGCCGACCGCCGGTTCGGCACGGCCAACGTCACGGCCATCGGCCAGGGCGGCGGCGCCACCGGGCTGCCGGGCGATTTCACCCCGCCCTCGCGCTTCGTGCGCGCGGCCTTCATGCGCCATTCCATGGCCCAGCCGAAGGACGCCGCCGACGCCTCCGCCGCCATCGGCCATATCCTCAACACGGTGGATATTCCGCTGGGCGTCGCGCAGAGCAAGGACGGCGACGCGGTGGTCTCGGACTACACCCAGTGGGTGGCCATCAAGGACCTCACCCACAACAAGCTGATGATCACCGACTACGCCCACCGGACGACGTTCCTGACCCTCGATCTCGACACCATCTTCGCCCAGGACAAGCCGAGCGCGCGGCTGATCACGGACCTGCCGTTCCCGGCGGCGGTGGACGGGACGGCGGCGCTGAAGAACTGAGCCGGCGGGACGGCGCGCCGCGCCTCACCCGAGGGCGGTGCGCACCGCCCTCTAAACCAGGGCGCTACGCGCCTCCTGCTCGCCCACCTCGAACACCCTTTTGTAGCGCTCGACCTCGCTGGGCGGGCCCATGGCCTTGGTGGGGTTGTCGGAGAGCTTCACCGCCGGGTGGCCGTTGGCGGCGATCACCTTGCAGACGATGGAGATGGGATCGAGCGCCCCGTTGGGCGCCAGGCCCCGGAAATCGTTGGTGAGCAGCGTGCCCCAGCCGAAGCCGAGGCGGATGCGGCCGGCGAAGGTGCGGTGGATGCGCGCCACCTCCTCCGCATCGAGGGCGTCGGAGAAGATGGCGAGCTTCTCCCGCGGGTCCTGCCCGCGGGATTTCCACCAGGCAATGGCCTCCTCGCCGCCGGCGATGGGCTCCTTGCTGTCGATGCGGATGCCGGTCCAGTGCGTCACCCAGTCGGGGGCGCGTTCGAGGAAGCCTGAGGTGCCGTAGGTATCGGGCAGGATGACGCGCAAATTGCCGTCGTAATCGTCCTGCCAGTCGGCGAGCACCTGATAGGGCGCCCAGCGCAGTTCGTCGTCGTTGCGGGCCAGCGCCGCATAGACCATGGGCAGCTCGTGGGCGTTGGTGCCGGTGGCCTCCACCTCGTGGCGCAGCGCGATGAGGCAGTTGGAGGTGCCGAGGAAGCCCTCGCCCAGCCCCTCCATGAGCGCCTGCACGCACCAGTCCTGCCAGAGATAGCCGTGGCGGCGGCGGGTGCCGAAATCGGCGATGTTGATGCGGCCGAGGGACTTCAGGAACTGCACCTTCTCCCACACCCGCGCCATGGCCCGGGCATAGAGGATCTGCAGCTCGAACTTGCCCATGCCCTTGAGCACGGCGCGTGAGCGCAATTCGTTGATGATGGAGAGGGCGGGGATCTCCCACATGGTGGTCTCGACCCACGGCCCCTCGAAGGTCAGCTCGTACTGCCCGTCCACCTTCTCCAGGTGATAGGCGGGGAAGCGGAAGCCCTCCAGCCAGGCCACATAGTCCGGCGAGAACATCTGCCTTTTGCCGTAGAACATGTTGCCGCGCAGCCAGGTGCTCTCGCCCCGCGTGAGCGAGAGGGAGCGCACATGGTCGAGCTGCTCGCGCAGGGCGCCGATGTCGATGATGTCGGCCAGCCGCACCGCGGTGGAGCGGTTGTGGATGCCGAAGGTGACGCGGGTCGACCGGTGCCGGTTGAAGATCGTCTGGCCCATCAGCAGCTTGTAGAAGTCCGTGTCGAGCACGGACCGCACGATGGGGTCGATCTTCCAGGTGTGGTTGTAGACGCGCGTGGCGATGTCGGTCATGGGCGCCGTGGCCATGTCGTTGCGGTGCGGTGTGGCGGGGCAGGCGGACGACCGCGCGGGAGCCCCGACAGGGCGGGATGGTATCTATAGCATGCCAAGCGCGATCGTCGCGGGTCTCTGCGATCCATTCGCAGCAGGATGCGGAATCAGCGCCCGCTCAGCGGCAGCCCTTGCGGGCCTCCCAGGCCTGCACCTCGTTCACATAGCGCTGCTGGTCCGGCGTCAGCTTGCCGAACGGGGCGTAGCAGCGGGCGCCGAAGGTGGCGATGGCGTCCTTGGTCTTGAAGCAATAGCCCTGCTCCGCATAGACCGCGTTGCGCTGGTACCACAGCGCCTTGCAGGAGAGTTCGCTCAGCGCCTGCGCCTTCGCGCCCGAGACGAAACCCGCGCCCGAGACGAAAGTCGTCGCCGCGAGCGCCCCAAGGACAAGCGCCCCGAGCGCCCTCCCCCTACCTCTCGCCATCCCCGCCTCCCCCAATTGCCGCACCCTGTCACCGCCCGAGGCGGGCGGGGCATGCCGTTCGCAGCATTATTGCTCAAACGGCACGAATGTCATTCCGTTTCTTCCCATAGAAGCGAAAACGGTGCGGGCGTATCCAAGACGAAAGTCCAAGGCCGCGAAATTCCCCGCGAAGTTCCCCCGTGAAGATCCCTGAAGGATCGCGGCCGGCGAGGACGAAGCAACAAGACCAAAGGCATCACGCCAAAGGGAGGACTGCCATGGCCCGCATGCGCGCCGTCGACGCCGCCGTCCGTGTTCTCGAGAAGGAAGGCATCTCCTGCGCCTTCGGTGTTCCGGGCGCGGCCATCAACCCGCTCTATTCCGCCATGAAGGCGCGCGGCTCCATCCGCCATGTGCTCGCCCGGCATGTGGAGGGCGCCTCCCACATGGCCGAGGGCTACACCCGCGCGGTGGCCGGCAACATCGGCGTGTGCATCGGCACCTCCGGCCCCGCCGGCACGGACATGATCACCGGCCTCTATTCGGCCTCGGCGGACTCGATCCCGATCCTGTGCATCACCGGCCAGGCGCCCCGCGCCCGCCTCTACAAGGAAGACTTCCAGGCGGTGGACATCGAATCCATCGCCAAGCCCGTCACCAAGTGGGCCGTCACCGTGCGCGAGCCGGCGCTGGTGCCCATGGTGTTCCAGCAGGCGTTCCACGTCATGCGCTCCGGCCGCCCCGGCCCGGTGCTCATTGACCTGCCCATCGACGTGCAGATGGCGGAGATCGAGTTCGACGAGGAGACCTACGCGCCGCTCCCGGTCTACAAGCCGTCCGCCACGCGGGCGCAGATCGACAAGGCGATGGGGATGATCCTCGACGCCAACAAGCCGCTCATCGTCGCCGGCGGAGGCATCATCAACGCCGATGCCTCCGACCTCCTCGTGGAGTTCGCCGAGCTCACCGGCATCCCGGTCATCCCCACCCTCATGGGCTGGGGCACCATTCCCGACGACCATCCGCTGATGGCCGGCATGTGCGGCCTCCAGACCTCGCACCGCTACGGCAACGCGAACATGCTGGCGTCCGACTTCGTGGTCGGCATCGGCAACCGCTGGGCCAACCGCCACACCGGCTCGGTGGAGGTCTACACCCAGGGCCGCAAGTTCATCCACGTGGACATCGAGCCCACCCAGATCGGCCGCGTGTTCGGCCCCGACTTCGGCATCGTCTCTGACGCCAAGGCGGCGCTGGAGCTGTTCGTGACCGCCGCGAAGGAGCTGAAGGCCGCCGGCAAGCTGCCGGACTGGACGGCCTGGGCCGACGAATGCCTCGCCCGCAAGCAGACCATGCTGCGCAAGAGCCATTTCGACGCCGTGCCGCTGAAGCCGCAGCGGGTCTATGAGGAGATGAACGAGGCGCTGGGCAAGGACGTCACCTACGTCTCCACCATCGGCCTCTCGCAGATCGCCGGCGCGCAGTTCCTGCACGTCTACCATCCGCGCCACTGGATCAATTGCGGCCAGGCCGGCCCGCTGGGCTGGACCCTGCCGGCGGCCCTCGGCGTGCGCGCCGCGCGGCCCGACGCCAAGATCGTCGCGCTCTCGGGCGACTACGACTTCCAGTTCCTCATCGAGGAGCTGGCGGTGGGCGCCCAGCACAAGCTGCCCTACCTGCACGTGGTGGTGAACAACTCCTACCTCGGCCTGATCCGTCAGGCGCAGCGCGGCTTCAACATGGACTTCGAGGTGAGCCTCTCCTTCGACAACATCAATTCGGAGGAAATCGGGGCCTACGGCGTGGACCATGTGGCGGTGGCCGAGGGCCTCGGCTGCAAGGCCATCCGCGTGCGCACCCCGAACGAGTTCAAGGATGCCTTCGCCAACGCCCAGAAGCTCATGGACGAGCATCAGGTGCCGGTGGTGCTGGAGTTCATCCTGGAGCGCGTGACCAACATCGCCATGGGCGTGGAGATCAACGCCGTGAATGAGTTCGAGGAAGTCCTCGACGTGCCGCTCAGCGACGTGCGCGCCCTGGAGCCGGCCGAGTAGGGCCGGCGCACCGGCGCCGGCACCGCACAGGACGTCATCCCCCGGCTTGTCCGGGGGATCCACCCCTCCCCCGGAAGCCCCTCTCAACAAAACCGTGGATGCCCCGGACAAGCCGGGGCATGACGGTGCCGGGAGGTGCCATCCTGCCCACTCCTCAAAGAACCGGGCTCAGCCCGCGGAGAGACGCATGCCCAAGTTCGCCGCCAATCTCACCATGCTGTGGAACGAGATCGATTTCCTCGACCGCTTCGAGAAGGCCGCCAATGCCGGCTTCAGGGGCGTCGAATATCTCTTCCCCTATCCCTATGAGAAGGACGCGCTGGCGGAGAAGCTGGCGAAGTACAATCTCACCCAGGCGCTGCACAATCTGCCAGCCGGCAACTGGGCGGCGGGCGAGCGCGGCATCGCCTGCATCCCCGGCCGCGAGGGCGAGTTCCAGGACAGCGTGGGTAAGGGCATCGAGTATGCGAAAGCCCTGAACACCAAGGCCATCAACTGCCTCGCCGGCCTCACCCCCAAGGACGTGCCGGCCGAGACCGTCCACGAGACCCTCATCAAGAACCTGAAGTTCGCTGCGGCGGAGCTGAAGAAGGCGGGCATCCCGTTCGTCGTCGAGGCCATCAATACCCGCGACATCCCCGGCTTCCACCTCACCAACACCAAGCAGACGCTGGCGGTGCTGGACGAAGTCGGCGCGGACGACATCTTCTTCCAGTACGACATCTACCACATGCAGATCATGGAAGGGGATCTCGCCCCGACCATCCGCAACAACATCGCCCGCATCAAGCACATCCAGCTCGCGGACAATCCCGGCCGCGGCGAGCCGGGCACGGGCGAGATCAACTATCCCTTCCTGTTCAAGGCCATCGACGACACCGGCTACGACGGCTGGATCGGCTGCGAATACAAGCCGAAGACCACCACCGACGAAGGCATCGGCTGGTTCGCCCCCTACAAGGGCTGAGCTGTTTTACCCCTCTCCCCTTGCGGGAGAGGGTGGACCGCGGCATCGCCGCGGGACGGGTGAGGGGTCCGGCGCCGCGGCG
>NZ_JAYRPE010000017.1:0-76783 GCF_041911315.1 Xanthobacter sp.
GCGCCACCCCGGCGCCCGCGGCGGCGACGGCAACGCCGGATGCATCGAGGCTGATGGCGGCGAGGACGGCGCGGCGCGCCACCGCCTGCCAGCCGCGCCGGGCTAGAACGCGGGCGGCGTGCACCGAGCGCAGGCTGTCCCCGGTGCCCCAGAGCATGGCCGGCCGGAAATCGGCGATCAGCAGCACCGTGTCGTCGCGCTCCTCATGGAAGCTGCGGATGTGCGGCGCGCCGGTGCGGGCGGTGGCGGCGGGATCGATCCGCCGGAAGTCGTCGCCTTCGGCGAAGGCGCGGATCTCGCGAAGGTCCATGCCGGAGCCGGGTGGGCGCCCCTGCACGGCGCCGGGGCGCCGCGTCACCGGGCGATGGCGGGTGCGCGGCAGGCGCGTGTCGCGCAGCGCCAGCAGTTCCGCCGCGACGAGCCGGATGCCGGGCGCATCGAGCGCCGCCGTCACCATGGCTCCACCGCCTTCAGGATGTCGGCGACGAGGCTGCGGCCGGTGCGCCCCTCGCCGACGGCGGCCCAGGTCGGCACCAGCCGATGGGCCAGCGCGTCGGGCGCGAGGGCAATGACATCCTCGGGCAGGCCGTAGTCGCGCCCCTTCAGCCAGGCCAGGGCCTGCGCCGCCGCGGCCAGCGCCAGCGTGCCGCGCGGCGACACGGGGTGTTCCACCCATTCGGCAACCACGCCACCGGGCCGCGAGGCCATCACCAGCCGGACGATGAAATCCTTGAGCGCCGGGGCGAGATGGACGGTCGCGACCTCGGCCTTGGCCTGCGCCAGCGTGTCCGGCGACAGCGCGGCCTCCGCCTGTGCCGGCCCCGCGATCCGCTCCGCGGCGACGAGATCGAGGATCGCGCGCTCCTGCTCGGCGTGGGGCAGGCCGAGGGACAGGTGGAGCAGGAAGCGGTCCATCTGGGCTTCGGGCAGGGGAAAGGTGCCCTCGTGTTCGATGGGGTTCTGGGTCGCCACCACCATGAAGGGCTGCGGCAGCGGGCGGGTGACGCCCGAGGATGTCACCTGCCCCTCGGCCATGGCTTCCAGCAGCGCCGACTGCACCTTGGGCGGCGCCCGGTTGATCTCGTCCACCAGGACGAGCGCATGGAACAGCGGCCCGGCGACGAAATCGAAGCGTCCGGTCTCCGGCCGGAACACCTGGGTGCCCGTCAGGTCCGAGGGCAGAAGGTCCGGGGTGCACTGGATGCGGGCGTGGCTTCCCGGCAGGCTGGCGGCGAGGCGCTTGACGGCGCGGGTCTTGGCGATGCCCGGCGGCCCCTCGATCAGCACATGGCCGCCGACCAGCAGGGCGATCAGCAGCCGCTCCACCAGCGCCTCGTGGCCGATCAGCCCGGCGGCGACGGCGCTGCCGAGGCGGGTGATCGGATGGCTCATGTCGTTCATGCCCGGCGCCTCCCATGGTCGGGAGAGGATGGGGGCGCCCGGTGCCGCGCCGCCAGAGAGCCCTTCCCGGCCGGCTCGGGAAGATCACCCGGATCAGCGGGGAAGACGTGCCGTCGCCCGCATGCCGCCGCCCGACGGCAGCAGCGCGAAGCTGCCGCCGAGCGCATCGACCCGCTCGCGGATGCCGAGCAGGCCATAGCCGTCGCCCGCCCGGCTGTCGGGCCGCGCGGCGCCGTCGTCCTCGACGGTCAGGGTGATCGTCTCGGCGACCTCCAGAGTCAGGATGACGCTGCCGGGGCCGCCATGGCGGACGGCATTGGTGAGGCATTCCTGGGCGATGCGGTAGAGGCTGAGGGCGAGGGTGTCCGGCACCGCCTCCATGTCGCCCTTCAGCTCCAACGCGAAGCGGATAGCAGGCACGCGGCTGCGCCAGTCGGCGACGAGCCGCTCCAGCGCGTGGCGCAGACCGAGGTCGTCGAGATCGGGCGGGCGCAGGCGGGACAGCTCGGCGCGCAGGCTGTCCATCATCTGGCCGCTGATCTCGGCGATCCGCGCGCCGTCCTCGGCGGTGGTCTCCTTCGACTGCGCGATGGCCGTGGCCAGCGCGCGGGTGGCGGTGAGGCACTGGCCGAACTCGTCGTGCAGCTCGCGGGCGAGCGCACGCCGCTCGCTCTCCTGCATGGTGAACAGGCGGCGCGTCAGCTCGGTGCGCATGGCCTGCGCCTCCTTGAGCGTCTCCGCCGTATGGTTCAGCGCTGTGCTCAGGCGATCGAACTCGGCGACGTGGAGCGGCGGCAGCCCGGCCGAGAAGTCGCGCCGCTGCAGGCGCTCGATGCCGCTCAGGATGATGCGGAACGGGGCGAGGAGCCGGACCATCAGCAGGCCGGTGAGAATGGAGCCGCCGACCGCCATGCCCACCGCCACCCGCATCAGGTCGCCGGTCCGCGTCCAGGCCCGGCTCATGACGACGCCGGTGTCGGCCGAAGCGGTGACATAGGCATCGGTCAGGTAGCGCGTGCGCACCGGCACGGACATGGGCTCAGGCATCAGGCCGAGGTGCCCCGCCAGCCAGACGAACCAGCCCGGCGGCGCCACGTCGGCGGCGACATAGGGGCCGCAGCGCCGGTGCAGCGGATTCTCCCGCGCGCCGAGTTCGACGCAGATCCCCGGTGCGATGAGGGTCCAGGCGGGAAAGGCCTGCCAGTCGCGGAACACCGGCACCGGCGCCACGCCGCCGAAGGCGAGCCCCTCGAAGCTCGGGCGGGCGGCGATGGCGTCGGCGACGCGGACGGCGGTGGTCGCCACATCCTGCCGCGCGGCCTGCGCCGTATCCCACAGCACCCAGCCGGCGGCGACCACCACCGTGGCAAGCCCCGCCGCCAGCACGCGCAGCACCAGCTGGGGCAGGAGCCGGCGCATCAGATGGCCGGGACGAGGCCGGACCGCTGAGCCTTCAGCACCAGGTCGGCGTCGCCGGAGGCGCCGAGCTTGGCCCGGATCAGCGACAGGTTGTTCTGGACGGTCTTGGAAGAGAGCCCGAGGCTGCGGGCGATGGAGCGTCCGTTCATGCCGCGCGCGACGAGCAGCAGGATCTCGCGCTCCCGCGGTGTCAGGCTGGCGATCTCGTCGGTGCCGAGCGAGGTGCGGGCCAGCTCCTGGGCCATGTCGGACGACAGCGCCCGCCGCCCCGCCGCCACCGCCGTGATGGCCTTGACCAGTTCCTCCGGCGGGCTGCTCTTGGACACGAAGCCCCGCGCGCCCGCCGCCATGGCCTTCTGGGCGAAGATGGCGCCCTGGTGCATGGACACGACGATGATCCGCGCCCCCGGATCGCGGGCCACCATGGCCTCCACCGCCGCGAAGCCGCCGCCGCCGGGCATGGACAGGTCCATCAGCACGATATCCGGCGCATGGGCGGCGAAGGCGGTGAGCGCCGCGATCCCGTCGCCCGCCTCGGCCACGACCGAAAGGCCGGGCTGACGGTCGAGCAGCCGGCGGTAGCCCTCGCGCACGATCGGATGATCGTCGACCAGCAGAATGCGGATCATGTCCATGGGGCGAGGATATCCCTCCGCGGCGCCCACACAATGGGGCGACGCGCTTGGGAAGGCTCGACGGGGGGCTGCGGCCGGCCGGTCCGCCGCGATACGCGCCCCCTCCCCCCGTTGAACTCGGCTCACACGAGCCTCGGTCTATCCGACCTTCAAGGGTGAGGCGCGGCTGCCCCTCAGCTGCCGCTGCGGGTGCGCAGCTGCGGCACGAACAGGTCGCTCCAGCTCGCCGGCTTCGCCTTGATGGAGCCCGCGAGGTGCATGAAATCGGCGATCTTCATGATGCCCTCGGGGGTGGTGGAGAACCAGGTGTCCTTGTCCTCCAGCATCTCCAGCACCTCCTGCTGGGTGGTCTTCACCTTGGAGGAGCGCACATAGATCTCGGCTGCGGCCGCCTTGTCCTTGGCGATGAACTGATCCGCCTCGTCGAGCGCGTCGAGGAAGGCCTGCACCACCTTCGGGTTGGCATCGACGAAGCGCTTGGGCGCGAAGGTCACGTCCATGGTCAGGCGGCCGAGGATGTCCACCGAGTTGGCCACCCGGCGCACATTGGGGTTCTTCACCTCCAGATAGGAGAAGGGCGGCGAGGTGAAGTGCGCGGTGATCTCGGTCCGGCCGGCGGTGAGGGCCGCGAGCGCCTCGGGATGGGGCAGGCCCACCGTCATGGGATCGAGCTTGGCGTAGTTCTCGCGGCCGAACTCCTGCGCCGCCATCATCTGGAGAATGACGGCCGAGAGCGAGGTCTTGATGCCCGGCAAAGCGATCTTGTCGGAGGACTTGAAGTCCTTGAGCGAATTCACGGCCGGATTGTTGGTGTTCATCCACAGGGCAGTGGAGGACAGCCCGCTGACGCCGACCACCTCCACGTTCGGGATGCCCTTGGCCTTGGACCACAGCGTGATGAAGCCGGGCGCGCCGGTGCCGGCGATGTCGAGGGAGCCGGCCATCATGGCGTCGTTGATGACGTTGCCGCCGTCCAGCATCAGCCAGTTGACCTTGAGCGGGCCAAGGCCCGCCTTCTCCGCCTGCTTCTCGAGGAGCTTCTGGTCCTCCATCACGATGAGCGGCAGATAGAGGATGCCGTAGCCCTTCGAGATGCGGACGTCCTTCACTTCCGCCTGCGCGGCGCCGGCGGCGAGCGTCGCTGCGACGGCGACGGCGGCGGCCTTGAGGCACTTCATCCAGCCCATGTCTCTCTCCCTTTGTGTTCTCGTTCGATGACGGGTTTGGCGACCCGGGTCAGTGCTGCATGCCCCAGCGATGCACGGTCTTGCGCTCGATGGTGGCGAAGATCAGGTTTTCCACGGCAAGGCCGATGAGGATGACGGTGAACAGGCCGGCGAAGACGTTGGCCGTCTCCAGCTGGTTGCGGTTTTCGAAGATGAACCAGCCGAGGCCGCCGGAACCGGAGGATACGCCGAACACCAGCTCGGCCGCGATCAGCGTGCGCCAGGCGAAGGCCCAGCCCACTTTCAGGCCGGTGAGGATGGCCGGGAAGGCGGCGGGGATGAGGATGAGCCGCACCAGCTTCAGACCGCGCAGGCCGTAATTCATGCCCACCATCCGCAGCGTCTTGGAGACGGCGCGGAAGCCCGAATGGGTGTTGAGCGCGATGGCCCACAGCACCGAATGCACCAGCACGAAGATGACGCTGCCCTTGCCGAGCCCGAACCAGATGAGTGCCAGCGGCAGCAGCGCGATGGCCGGCAGCGGATTGAACATGGAGGTCAGCGCCTCCAGCAGGTCCGCCCCGAGCCGCGATCCGATGGCGATGGTGGTCAGCACGGCGGCGAGCACGATGCCGATGGCATAGCCGATGAGCAGCGTCTCCAGCGAGGAGAAGGTGCGCGCCGGAATGACCCCGTTGGCGATGTTCTCGAAGAAGGCCGAGAGCGTGTCGGTGAAGGTGGGGAACAGCAGCGGGTTGGCGAGCCACAGGCCATAGGCCTGCCACAGCGCCGCCAGCGCCACGAGAATGATGGCCTTGCGCACCGCGCCGATGCGGTAGATGCGCTCGAAGGGCGAAAGGGTGGCCTCGACGGTGATGTTGCCGAGGGGCGTTTCCGGATTGACGATCTCCGGACGCAAGGCGAGGGTCTGGTTCACGGGCGTGTCCTCAGTGTCCGAAGAGCATGTCGTTGATGCGGGCTTCCAGCTCGACCTGCGCCGAGGTGCCCATCTGTTCGGCCGGAACGCTGTTCAGCTCCGCCCGCACCCGGCCGGGATGGGGCGAGAGCAGGAGGATGCGCGTGCCGATCTTGATCGCCTCCTCGATGGAGTGGGTGACGAACAGGACGGTGAAGCGCGTGTCGTCCCACAATTGCAGCAGTTCGTCCTGCATCTTGCGGCGGGTGAGCGCGTCGAGCGCGGCGAACGGCTCGTCCATCAGCAGAACGTCCGGCTCCATGGCCATGCCGCGGGCGATGGCGACGCGCTGCTTCATGCCGCCGGAGAGCATGTGGGGATAGCTGTCGATGAACTTGGTGAGGCCCACCTTGTCGATGTAGGTGCGCGCCCGCTCGCGCGCCTCGGCCGCGCCCAGGCGGCCGGAGGAGGTGAGCGCGAAGATCACGTTCTCGCCCACGGTCTTCCATGGCAGGAGCTGGTCGAACTCCTGGAACACCATCATGCGGTCCGGGCCGGGCTCCTTCACCTCATGGTCCTTGAGGCGGATCTTGCCCTCGGTCGGCGTGATGTATCCGCCGATGGCCTTCAGCAGCGTGGACTTGCCGCAACCTGACGGACCGAGAAGAACGAAGCGGTCGGAATCGTAGACCTTGAAGTCCACGCGATAGGTGGCCGTGACGAGACTGTCGGGCGTCTTGTATTGAAGGGTCACGCCCTCGACGCTGAGCAGCGGTGCGAATCCAGTCTGGTCTGGATGCATAGTCATCGTTCCTCCCCGCGCCGATCGGCGCAAATTGTTCTTGGTGCACTTCGGCGACCTTGCTTAGGATCATAGCCGGCGATCCTGACCCGAACCTGACACGGGGCGGCTTTGATCGCGGGAGCGTTCGGTGCGCATTCTGCTGGTGGAAGACACGCCGGAGATCGGCCTCGCGGTGCAGAAGCGCTTCGAGCGCATCGGCTATGCCGTGGACTGGGAGACCGACGGGCGCACCGCGAGCGAGCTGATCGAGGTGCAGCCCTACGACCTCGTGGTGCTCGACGTGATGCTGCCCAACATGGACGGCTTCACCGTGCTGAAGCACCTGCGCCGGCGCGGCCTGCGCACGCCCGTATTGGTACTCACCGCCCGCTCGGCGGTGGACGACCGGATCAGCGCCCTCGACCTCGGCGCCGACGACTATCTGGTGAAGCCGTTCGACTATCGCGAGCTGGAGGCACGGGCGCGGGCCCTGCTGCGCCGGGCGGCGGGCATGGCGGACAACACCATCAAGGCCGGCCCGCTGGTGATCGACCGGGCGGGACGCACGGCGATGATCGCCGGCGCGCCGCTCGATCTCACCCGGCGCGAGCTGACCGTGCTGGAAATCCTCGCTTCGCGCCCCGGCGCCTTCGTCGGCAAGGAGGAATTGCTGGAGCAATTGTTCGGCTTCGACCGCGATCCCAGCACCAATGCGGTGGAGCAGTTCATCACCCGGCTGCGCCGCAAGCTCGCCGCCACGTCCGTTGAAATCCGCACCGAGCGCGGCCTGGGCTACCAGCTTGTCGCTTCGTGACCTCCGGGCCTCGCTCCGCGCCCGCATGCTCACCGCGCTGGCGGCGATCCTTTTGCTGGGCGCCGCGGTCCTGAGCCTCGCCGCCTGGCAATATGCGACGCTGGCCGCCCGCGATGCCTACGACAAGCTGCTGGTGGGCGGGGCGGTGCAGATCGCGGAGAACATCTATCTGCAAGGGGGCGTCGTCACCCTCGATCCGCCGGTCGCCGCCATCGCGACGCTCTCCGCCTACGACCTCGTGTTCTACAGCGTCACCGATCCGCGCGGCATCGTGGTGGCGGGCTATGGCGACCTCACGCTCGCGGCCTCGCCGGAACGCCTGCGCAAGGGCGTCGTGCTGGAGGACGGCCAGTATCAGGGGCAGCCGGTGCGCGTCGCCGGCCTCGTCCGCAAGGTGGAGGGCGCGCCCGGCGACGGCTGGACCCGCATCATCGTCGCGCAGACGCTCGGCGCGCGCGCTGCGCTCACGTCCGACCTCGCCTCCAAGGCTCTCGCCATGATCGCGGCCATGAGCCTTCTCGCCCTCGCCACGGCGGCGCTCAGCCTGCGCCTCGTCTTCTCGCCGCTGACCCGCATCGAGCGGGAGATCGCCGGCCGGCAGCCGGACGACCTCAGCCCCATCGCCCTCACCCCGCCGCCCGAGGCGCGGGCGCTGGTGGAGGCCATCGACGGCTTCATGTTGCGGCTTCGGGAGCGCATCGCGCTCATGCAGCGCTTCATCGCCGATGCCGCGCATCAGATCCGCACGCCGCTCGCCGCCATCGATGCGCAGGTGGAACTGCTGGAGACGGACGATCCCGCACACACCGCGCAACTGGAGGGGGTGAGGTCGCGCATCGCCGAATTGGGCCGGCTCACCAGCCAGCTGCTCGACCACGCCATGGTGCTCCACCGCGCCCGCGCGCAGAGCCTTGCGCCCACCGACCTCAACGCGTTGGCGAAGGCCGTGCTCTCCCGCGCCGTGCCGCTCACCCTCGATCGGGAAATCTCCATCAGCTTCGTGCCGCTGGAGGGCGCGCCGCTGCTCGATGTGGACGCCATCAGCGTCGGCGAGGCGCTGGCCAACCTGATCCACAACGGCCTGATGCACGGTGCCCGCAAGCGGCTGTCGGTATCCGTGGAACGCACACCGGACGGCGTCGCGCTGCGGGTGTGGGACGACGGCCCCGGCATTCCCGCGACCGATCAGGCACGTGTCGCCATGCCGTTCCAGAAGGGCGCCGCCTCGTCCGGCTCCGGCCTCGGCCTCGCCATCGCCGGAGAAGTCGCCCGCGCCCACGGCGGCGCGCTGCGCTTCGAAGGGGGCGACGGCGATTTCAGCGTGGTCCTCGAATTGCGCTGAACCGGGCGCACTCGGAGCCGGAGCGGCAGCTCGATCCCGTCGATCATGGCGCGGGGCTTAAAGAACGATCCGGGCCGGCGGCATCAAGACAGCCGGCCCTGGGAGTGCGCGCGACAGGAATGCAGAGCGCCTTAGCCCCTCACCTCAGGGAAGAAGCCGGTCGGCCCCATCTGGCCGCCCTTCAGCACCAGTTCCAGCCCGTCATAGAGTGGATCGTCGGACCATGCGCGGCACAGGGGGGCGCCGGGGGCGAGGCCGGCGACGATGTCAAGGGCGAAGATGTTGAGCGCCTCCATCACCTCGCCGGAACTGTCGCCGCCCGCCACCATCACCCGCCGCACCGCGCCGCTCTCCACGATGCGGCGCATGATCTCCGCCAGCACCGTGCCCACCCGCCGCGCCGCATCGGCACGGGAGAGGCCGGCCACAGCGGCGGTGGCGTCGAAGCCGGTGACGGCCGGGTCGTCCGGCCCCTCGGCGCTGTAGACGACGGGGCTCTGGCCGCGGGAAAGCGCATCCATGGCCGTGGCGACGGCGCGGGCGATTTCCGCCTCCCGATGGGCGTCGGAGAGCGCGTGGGAGAGGTCCAGCCGCTCCGTGTGGAAGCCGGCGGTCCGCGCGTGAGCGAGCTGCGCTGCCGTCACCGGCGAGCAGCTGCCCGAGACCACGGCGATCTTCTCCACGGCCGTAGCCTTCGGCAGGCCGGGTGTTTCCGGCAGCAGGCCGAGGCTGCGCCAATAGGCGGCGAGCGCATATTGCAGGCCGGAGGAGGAGGCGGAGAACAGGCCGTCGCCCCTGTTTTCCCAGATGAGCCGTCCGGCCTCCACCAGGGTCGCCTCATCCATCACGTCGATGAGCACCACGGGTGTGTCATCGCCCCGGAGCGCGTCGCAGCGCGCCTGCGCCTTGCCGGCACGGATCTCGGCGAGATCGATGAGGGCGATGCGCCGGTCCGTCTGGCGGGCGAGATGGCGGCCGAGGTCCGCCTCGTCCATGGGCGTCACCGGATGGCGCGACATGGTGGGGTGGCGGTCCAGCCGGTAGGTGGTGCCGTTCCAGGTGACGAACAGGTTTCCGAACATCTGGTAGCGGCCGAGGCGCGGCACGCCCACCACCATGGGCGACCAGCCGCCGCCCATCTGCCGCACCCCGAGATCGATGGCGCGGCCGATGGAGCCCACATGCGGGGCGGAATCGAAGGTGGAGCACACCTTATAGTGCAGCACCGGCGCGCCCAGCGCCGCGAGGCGGGCGAAGAGGGGCGGCAGCTCCTTGTCCATCCACTCCGGCGAGCGCCCGCGCGAGGAGCCCGCAAGGCCGATGGCGCGGGCATTGGGAAAGCGCGCGCGCATCTCTTCGGTGGGCGGGCGCAGAAACAGCACCGAGGGCACGCCGGCCGCGGTGATCGCCTCCAGCGCGTCGGTGGAGCCGGTGAAGTCGTCGCCGTAATAAGCGAGGAGCAGGCCCTCCGGCAGCGCCGCCCCGGTCTTGGTCCCCGAAGTCATCGCCAGAAGCCGAGCGCGGTCTTCAGCGCGGTGCTGCGGGTCGCCTCGTCCTCAAGGCTCGCCCCCGCCATGGCCGCCCGCCACGCCGCCCTGAGCGCCTCGACGCCGGCCGGTACCCCGGCGGGATGGCCGAAGATGCCGCCGCCCGCCGTGTGGATGAGATCGGCGCAGCCGATGGCGGCATAGGTCTGTGCCGCCTGCCGTCCGGTCTGGCCGGAGGAGAAGACCGGCATGGCTTCCATGGGGGCCGTGTCATTGATGGGCGCCAGCACCGCGCGGGCGGCGGCGATGACGCTCTCGTTGCTCTCGGAGAACTTGTTGTAGAGCCCGTTCACATGCAGGTGGTCCACCCCCGCCAGCCGCCAGAGCTGCTGCCAGGGGGCATAGTCCCACCCCAGCGCCGGGGCGCGGTAGAGCGTGCCCCAGCCGGCGCGGTGGCCGTGCAAGGGCAGCTGGGCATGGCGGGCGATCTCCCGCACCCCCACGAGGCCGATGGAATTGAGGCAGACCATCACGCAGGTGCCGCCCAGCTCCAGCACGAGGTCATGGCGGCGGCGCATCTCGTCCAGGTCGCCGGTGATGTTGAAGGCCACCATCACCTTGCGGCCCCGCCGGTCGGCCGCATCGTTCACCACCCGCATCACCGCCCGCGCCCGCTCCTCGAACGGGCAGCGGCCGCCGTCGGCCTGCAGTTCGTCGTCCTTGATGAAGTCGATGTCGCCGGCGATCAGCTCGCGCACCTGCTGCGCGGTCTCCTCCGCTGTGAGGCCGATGGAGGGCTTGATGATGGTGCCGATGATGGGACCCTCCGCCACTCCGGCGAGGCGGCGGGTGCCGGAAATGCCGAAGGCCGGACCCTTGAAAGCTGACGTGAAGCCGAATGGCAGCTGAAGGCCGGTGATACGCAGACCGGAAACCTGGTGTAACTCGAACAGATTGCCGGCGATGGTGGACATCAGGTTCGGCAGGGACGGGCCGAAATTCTCCACCGGCCAGGACAGTTCGAGCGTCGCCCTCGTGTAGCGATCGGACGCCATGGCGCCCGGAAGGCTGGGCTTGTCCACCACGTCAAGTATCTCAAGACGCTCGACTTTTGCACCCGAACGCTGCTTCAGCTCCGCCGTCTCGGTGGCCAGCGCCACGAAGGTGCCGCTCGACTGCTCCCCGGCGATGACCTCCGCCGTCCGCGCCGGGTCGCCCCCGGTCTCCATCCAGTAGGTGGCATGGACACGATCGCTCATCACACGGGTTCCCAAGGTCGTCTGTCAGGTGAGTCCAACCAATTGCCTTTGTTGAGGAATTGGTTGGGCTCTCGGGGGAGCTGGTACCGCTCAGGTGATGCGACGGATGCTCTCGGCGATCTCGTCTTTGTCCAGGCACTTGAGCCAGTCGTCCCGCATCAGCCGCGGCTTGCCGAACTGGATGGCCTTGTTGCAAGCATCTGAGAACATGCCCGGAATCTCCTTGAACGTCACCGCCGCAAGGATGTTCATGTGGCCCAGCAGGAAGTCCCGCGCGCACTCCGCCGGCACCCCCCGCCGCACCGTCTCGTCCATGGCTTCCC
Source organism: Xanthobacter sp. (assembly GCF_041911315.1). Taxonomy (NCBI): domain Bacteria; kingdom Pseudomonadati; phylum Pseudomonadota; class Alphaproteobacteria; order Hyphomicrobiales; family Xanthobacteraceae; genus Xanthobacter; species Xanthobacter sp. The sequence continues at coordinate 11,547 of NZ_JAYRPE010000017.1, forward strand.
GCATCACATCGAGCAAGGTGGCGCAGATGGTCTCGGACAGGCCCGGCTCCAGGATCGCCATCTGTTCAACGGTCAGGCGATAGGAGCGCAGGATGGGGGCGTAGATGGCCTTCGCCACCGCCTCGCCCAGGGCGAACGCCTCGTCCGGCCCCTGCATCAGCGCGGAGGTGATGGACTGCTTCGCGGCCACGCCGCCGAAATAGTCGCGCCGGCCTTCCTCGGTGGTCTCGTCGTTGAAAATCAACGGGTGGCAGGGGTGCGAGACGAAATAGATGAGGTCGGGCCGCTCCGGCAGATGGCCGGCGAAGGGTGCTGCGGCGTCCAGCAGCATCACCATGGTGCCTGCCTTCAGCTTGGGCGAGATGGCGTGCGAGACCTTGCCGATGAGCGTATCCGGCACGGCGAGGATCACCACATCGGCGCCGTCGAGGGCGGCATCCACCTCGGTGCAGTCGACGCCCACCTCGTCCTTGAGCCGCTTGCGGCCGATCTCACTGACCTCCACATGGGCCACGCGGAAGTCCGTCTTGGCGAGGTTCTTGGACAGGCGCACGCCCATCTTTCCGCCGGCGCCGAACAGCGCGATCTTCGCATCCATCTTGTTTCTCCCGTCGTCTTCATCGGGGCCGGCAGGGCCGGCCCCTCGTGCTTGTTCAGTTGCGCCGTCAGGCCGAGCGCGCCGGAGCCGCGGCCCTGTCGGCGAGGCTCTCGCCCTGCCGCGCCACCACCAGGGTCAGCACCGCGGAGAGGAGCATGAAGCCGCCCACCAGCAGCATCGCCGCCTGGAAGGAGCCAGTGGCATCCTTCACCCATCCGGTGATGAAGGGTGCCGCAAAGCCGGCCACATTGCCTACCGTGTTGATGAGGGCGATGCCCGCCGCCGCACCGGCGCCCGACAGGAAGCGGGCGGGGATGGCCCAGAAGTTGGGCAGTGCCGAGAAGATGGCGCAGGCCGTGACCGTGATGACCGCCACCGTGGCCGCAGGCGAGTTCATGTAGAGCGCCACCGGGATGGAGACCGCGCCGATGAGGGCGGGCAGGCCCACGTGCCAGGGCTTCACGCCGGTCTTCGCCGCCTGTCGGCTCCACAGCACCAGGGCGAACGCCGCGGGCAGATAGGGGATGGCGGTGATGAAGCCCTTCTGCATCACGCTGAACTTGGAGCCGAACTGGGCCTCGAAGCCGGAGATGATGGTGGGCAGGAAGAAGGCCAATGCATAGAGGCCGTAGATGAGGCCGAAATAGACGAAGGAGAGCAGCCACACCCGTCCGTTCAGCAGCGCGCCGGTGGCGAGGATGTTGTGCGAGCCGCCCTTCGCCTTCTCTTCCTTGGCGAGCTCGGACGTGAGCCAGGAGCGCTCCGCGGCGGTCAGCCATTTCGCGTCGGCCGGCTTGTCCACGAGGTAGAACCAGGCGATCACGCCCACCACGATGGCCGGCACCGCGACGCCGAAGAACATGACACGCCAGCCGGCAAGGCCCATCAGCCCGTCAGCACCGATCAGCGCCGACGCGAAGGGCGCACCGATGACGATGGTGAGCGGCTGCGCCACATAGAACAGCGCCAGCACCTTGTTGCGATGACGTGCCGGTACCCACAGGCTGAGATAGAGGATCGCGCCGGGGAAGAAGCCGGCTTCGGCAACGCCCAGCAGGAAGCGCAGGAAATAGAGGCCTTCCACGCTGCTCACCCAGGTGAACAGCAGGGCGACGATGCCCCAGGTGACCATGATGCGGGCCAGCCAGCGCCGCGCGCCGAACTTGTGGAGCGCGAGGTTGCTCGGCACTTCCAGGAGGATGTAGCCGAGGAAGAAGATGCCCGCGGCGAAGCCGAACTGTGCGGCGTTCAGGCCGAGGTCCTTGGTCATGCCGTTGGGTCCGGCGAAGGACACGGCGGTACGGTCGAGGAAGTTGATGAAGAACATCAGGCCGATGAACGGCGTCAGCCGCCAGCAGACCTTGCTGATGGCCGACCGCTCGACGGCCGACACCTCGGGCTCAGGCATGGTTATCCTCCCAGATAAGGCAGATGGGTTGCCGTCTGCGCATTCTTGTTTTTGGGCTCGGGACGCCGCGCAGGTGGCTGCCCGGGCTCGGAGCTGACGTGCGCCATTAGGCGCTGGGAGGCGGCAGGAACAATCGATTTGTTGTCCGCCGGATGTGAGCTAAACTCACATCTTTGATGCTGCATTGCAGCGAAACCGAGCCTTCAACCGATGTCTCAACAGCCGAGCCACCCCTTGCCATCATTGGTGGCGCTGCGCGCGTTCGAGGCCACGGCGCGGCACCGGAGCATGAGCCGGGCGGCGGAGGAATTGTGCGTCACGCACGGGGCCGTCAGCCGCCATGTGAAGGCGCTGGAAGCGACGCTCGGCGTGCAGTTGCTGGCCCGCCGGGGTACCGCCACCGATCCGACGCCCGAAGGCCAGCGCCTCGCCGAGGGGCTGACGACCGCGTTCGGGGTGATCCATGCCACGCTTGAGCGGGTGCGGCCGGGGCCGCTGACCCTCTCCTGCTCGGCCTCCATCATGCTGTGCTGGCTCATCCCGCGCATGGCCGGGTTTCACCGCCGCAATCCGGACGTACAGGTGGAGCTGAACATGAATTACGACAAGGTAGATTTCAGCCGCGACAACATCTCGCTGGCGATCCGCTCCTCCACCATCCCGCCACCACGCGACGCCATCATCCGCGAACTGGGCGCGGAGTGGATCGGCCCGGTCTGCGCCCCGGACTATCTCGCCGCCATGCCGCTGGCGACGCCGGATGATCTGGCGCGCGCGCACCTTCTGGCCACCAACACCCGGCCGGAGGCGTGGCGGGACTGGGCCGAGGCGACCGGCAACGGCGGCCTCACCCTCAAGGCGCAGCGCAGCTTCGATCATTTCTATCTGCTCATCCAGGCGGCGGCCTGCGGCCTCGGCGTTGCGGTGGTGCCGCACATGTTGGCCCTGAGCGAATTGCAATCCGGCCGGCTGGTGGCGCCGTTCGGTTTCACGCCCGGCGCGCGGCACCTGAGGCTGTGGATCTCGCCGCAGGCGGCCATCCGCGCGGAACTGAGGGCGCTCGAAGCGTGGCTCGTAGGCGAGATGGCGACATTCGGCGCTGCGCCCCGGCCGGCGCGTGGCGGAGCCTGACCTCAGGTCGGCTTAGAGCGATGAGATCCATTCAGGGACCGCCGAAGCGGGCCATCGCGCATCCCCTCTTTGCGCGCATGGTTGGCCCTAGACGCGGCGAGCGATGCCGTAGCGGCGCATGCGGCGGTGGATCGTGGTGCGGTCCACACCGAGGTCGCGGGCGACGGCGGAGATGTTCCAGCTCCGCGCCCGTAGGGCAGCGAGGAGCCGGTCGTGGGCGATCTCCCCCTCCCCTGATGGGAAGGCGGGCGACAGGGCAGCCGCGCCCGCCTCGTGCGGGACGTCAGCCTCGCGCAGGCGTTCGGGAAGGTCTTCCCACTGGATCGTCCCCTCGGCGGCGAGCGCGCAGGCGAAATCGAGCGTGTTCATCAGCTCACGGATATTGCCGGGCCAGCGATAGGCGCGCAGCAGATCGCGCGCGTCCGGCGACAGGCTGAAGCGGGTCTTCGCCGCCTTGCCCCGCTCCTCCAGCAGGCGCTCCACCAGCCACTCGAAATCGGCGCGGCGGCGCAGCGGCGGCAAGGTCAGGACGGCGCCGCTCAGGCGGAAATAGAGGTCCTCGCGGAAACGGCCGGCGTTCACCTCCGCGAGGAGATCGCGGTGGGTCGCGGCGATGACGCGAATGTTCACCGGTACCGGCCGCGTGCGACCCAACGGCGTTACCTCCCGCTCCGCCAGCACGCGCAGGAGGCGGGTCTGGAGGGTCAGCGGCATGTCGCCGATCTCGTCCAGGAACAGCGTGCCGCCGTCCGCCTCCAGCACGAGGCCCTTGCGGCCGCGTGCGACGGCGCCGGTGAAGGCGCCCGCCTCGTAGCCGAACAATTCGCCCTCGATCAGCGTCTCCGGCAGCGCCGCGCAGTTCACCGCCACGAAAGGCCGCGCGGAGCGGGCGCCGGCGGCGTGGATGGCCTTGGCGAGGAATTCCTTGCCGGTGCCCGTCTCGCCGCAGACGATGAGGTTCATCTGCGTGTTCACGAGCCGCGCGGCGCGGGCCGTCACCGTCGCCATGGCCGCATCGCCGCCGTGGAGGCCGGCGAGCGGTGCTGGCAGGCTCGGCGGGGCGGCCGCAACCGACCGCGTGGAGATGCGGGCGGGCAGCTGGCAATGGGCGAACATGGGCGTCCCCGTGCCGGCGAGGCGGACCATGCGCTGCGCCACGGGGCTCGCCGGGCCAAGGCGCGGCAGGTCGTCGATGGCGATCTCGATGAACTCGCTCAGGCGGCGCCCCACCAGCGGCCGCACGGCATCGGCCTGCGGGCGTGCCTCCAGCTCGCGCCTCAGCAGCGCGCGGGCCTTGCTGTTGAAACCGGCGATGCAGCCGGAACTGTCCACCGCCAGCACATAAGGCGGGTCCACGTCGGCGAATTCGGGCGAGGGCGCGAGGCGCAGGATGAACTCGCCCCGGAAGCGATTGAGCAGGTTCGCCGTCTCGATCTTGTGCGCGACCGACTTCACCAGTTGGAGCGCGAGGAGTTGGCTCTCCTTCGGCTGGGGGGAGCGCAGCGCCGAGATGTCGAGCACGGCGGCGAGCGCACCGGAGGGATCGAACACCGGCGCTGCCGTGCAGGTGAGCGGGATGTGGGTCGCGTCGAAATGATCGGTCTGGTGCACCACCAGCGCTTCGCCGGTGGCGATGCAGGTGCCCACGGCGCAGGTGCCCGCGCTCGGCTCCTTCCAGTCGGCGCCGAGATAGAGGCCGGCGCGCATGAGGGTGGCGTCGAAGGTGGGATCGCCGATGAAGTCCACGGTGATGCCCTTGGCATCGGTGAGCAGCAGCACGTAGCCGAGCCCCGCCACGTCCCGATAGAGCGTCTCCACTCCGAAGCGCGCGGTGTGGGTGAATTCGTCCATGGCGTCCTGATGCTCGCGCAGCTGCGTCGAGGGCAGGATCAACGGCTCGCGCAACACCACCGGATCGAGACGGTGCTCGCTGACACAGCGCTGCCAGGACTTCATGATGACGGGATCGCGCGTGCCGCGTGACGGCACGGGCAAGCCGCTCGCCGCGCGCATGAGCTCGTCGATATGCGCGACCTGCTCCTGTCGCATGACGATCCTCCCAGATCGTTTTTTATTGTGCGCGAGTGTTGCCGCGAAATGGAGCGCCCGCAAGCCTTTCCGCGGGTCAGGGGTGTGTCCGCGAAATCCATGGTGAGGGCCAAGCTGCAACACCTGTGGCACGCGCGGCGCCACACCTGTGGCGTCACCGCCTCAGGTGCCCCCGCGCCACGCTGGCGGCACCGCCTTGTCCCGCAACGGTTTGACGCGACGGGCGCGATTGGCCCGCCCCTTGCTCTTGTCCTTTCCATCAAGCCGGCGCGAAGCCGGCACTGAAGAACACGGCAAGGGAAGGAAACGTGGCCCGCTCCGCCAGAAGCGGGCCGGGAACGGGCGCGCCTGCGGCTGCCCTTCCTCCCTGCCGGTCCCGTCGATCCGAAGGAGGAGGAAAAGCCCATGTCCATCACGTCGCCCATGCAGACCGACGACGGCGCGCTGTCCAACAATCCCATTCCGCTGGAGAAGGACGCGCTGCTTGCGGCCTACCGCACCATGCGGACCATCCGCGATTTCGAGGAGCGGCTGCACGTGGAATTCGCCAAGGGCGACATCCCCGGCTTCGTCCACCTCTATGCCGGCGAGGAGGCCTGCGCCACTGGCATCATGATGCACCTCACCGACAGCGACCGCATCGCCTCCACCCATCGCGGCCACGGGCACTGCATCGCCAAGGGCGTGGACGTGGAGGAGATGATGGCCGAGATCTACGGCAAGTCGTCCGGCTCCTGCCGCGGCAAGGGCGGCTCCATGCACATCGCCGATCTCTCCAAGGGGATGATGGGCGCCAACGGCATCCTCGGCGCCGGTGCGCCGCTCATCTGCGGCGCTGCGCTCGCCGCCAAGTGCCGCGGCGACGGCGGCGTGGGCATCACCTTCTTCGGCGACGGCGCGGCCAACCAGGGCACGGTTCTCGAAAGCATGAACCTCGCCGCCGTCTGGAACCTGCCGGTGATCTTCGTGCTGGAGAACAACGGATACGCAGAGGCGACTTCGGTTACTTACGCAACGGGCGTGGACAACTTTCTCGACCGCGCCCACGGCTTCGGCCTGCCGGGCGTCAGCGTGGACGGCACGGACTTCTTTGCCGTCCACAAGGCGGCCGGCGAACTGATCGCCAAGGCGCGCGCGGGCGGCGGGCCGGCGCTGCTCGAATGCAAGATGGTGCGCTTCTACGGCCATTTTGAGGGCGACAGCCAGACCTACAAGGCCAAGGGCGAGAACGACTTCAACCGCCTCAACCGCGACTGCCTGAAGATCTTCGCCGATCGCGTGACGGCGGCGGGCATCGTTTCCGATGCCGAGATCGCGCTCATGGACCGCGAAGTGGCGAGCCTCATCGACGACGCCGTGTCCTCGGCCAAGTCGGCGCCGCAGCCGACGCCGCAGGAGCTCACCAGCGACGTCTACGTCTCCTACTGAGCCACGACAGCGAACCCGCACGGCCCAACGATTTCCTGGAGGAAACCATGTCCCGCACCCTCAGCTTCAAGCTGGCGATCAACGAAGCCCTCGACCTTGAAATGCGCCGCGATCCCTCCGTCATCCTGCTCGGCGAGGATATCGTCGGCGGCTCCGGCTCGCCGGGGGAGATGGACGCCTGGGGCGGCGTGCTCGGCGTCACCAAGGGGCTCTACGGCAAGCACGGCAACCGCCTGATGGACACGCCCCTGTCCGAGAGCGCCTACATCGGCGCGGCCATCGGCGCCGCCGCCTGCGGCATGCGCCCGGTGGCGGAGCTGATGTTCCTCGACTTCATGGGCGTGTGCTTCGACCAGATCCTGAACCAGGCGGCCAAGTTCCGCTACATGTTCGGCGGCAAGGCGAAGACGCCCGTGGTCATCCGCGCCATGGTCGGTGCCGGCTTCCGCGCCGCCGCGCAGCACTCGCAGATGCTCACCCCCATGTTCACCCACGTGCCCGGGCTGAAGGTGGTGTGCCCCTCCAACGCCTATGACGCCAAGGGCCTCCTGATCCAGTCCATCCGCGACGACGATCCGGTGATCTTCTGCGAGCACAAGAACCTCTACGCCAGCGAGGCGGACGTGCCAGCCGAGCCCTACGCGATCCCCTTCGGCGAGGCGAACGTGGTGCGGGACGGGCGCGACGTGACCATCGTCAGCTACGGCCTCACCGTCCACCGCGCGCTGGAGGCGGCACAGACCCTCTCGAAGCGCAGCGGCATCGAGGCGGAGGTGATCGACCTGCGCACCCTCTCGCCCATCGACTGGGACACGGTGATCGAGAGCGTGGAAAACACCGGCCGCCTGGTGGTGGTGGACGAGGCCAATCCGCGCTGCTCCATCGCCACGGATGTCGCGGCTTATGTGGCCCAGCAGGCCTTCGGGGCGCTGAAGGCGGCGCCGCAGATGGTGACCGCGCCACACACGCCGGTGCCGTTCTCGCCCGCGCTGGAGGACCTCTACATCCCCTCCGCCGACGCCATCGCGGCCGCCGTGCTGAAGACCCATCCCCAGGCGCTCGCCGCCTGATCGCCGGAGACATCGGACAATGACGGACACGCGCATCAAGCCCATCGTCATGCCCAAGTGGGGGCTCTCCATGGCGGAGGGCAAGGTCACGGGCTGGCTGAAGCCGGAGGGCACGGCCATCGCCATCGGCGACGAGATCGTCGAGGTTGAGACCGACAAGATCGCCGGCGTGGTGGAGGCGGGCGATGCCGGCGTCCTGCGCCGGACCCTCGGCACGCCGGGCACGGTCTATCCGGTAAAGGCACTCATCGGCGTGCTGGCCGATGCGGACGTTCCGGACGCCGAGATCGACGCCTTCGTCGCCGCCTTCGCGGTGCCGGAGGAGGCGGGCGCGGGGGAGGAGGCCTCGGGCCCGCGCTATGAGTTCGTGGACACGCCCGCCGGCCGCCTGCGCTACGCCCGCCGAGGCGAGGGCGGGAAAACCGTGGTTCTGGTCCACGGTTTCGGCGGCGACCTCGACAACTGGCTGTTCAACATCGACGCCCTCGCCGAGGCCGCCACGGTCTATGCCCTCGACCTGCCGGGGCACGGGCAATCGGACAAGGCGGTGGGCGAGGCGAACCTCGCCTTCCTCTCCGGAGCGCTCATCGCCTTCATGGATACGCTCGCAATTCCGCGCGCGCATCTCGTGGGCCATTCCATGGGCGGGGCGGTGGCGAGCGCCGCCGCGCTGGAGCATCCGGAGCGGGTGGCCTCCCTCGCGCTCATCGGCTCGGCCGGGCTCGGGCCGGAGATCAATTCCGGCTACACCGACGGCTTCGTCGCCGCCGGCTCACGGCGCGACATGAAGCCGGTGCTGGAGCAGTTGTTCCACGATCCGGGAACAGTGACGCGCCAGTTGATCGAGGATATCCTCAAGTACAAGCGCCTCGATGGGGTGGACAGCGCGCTGACCGCCCTCTCCGCCAATCTCTTCCCCGCCGAGCGGCAGACCCATGTGCTGGCCGACAGGCTGAAGCAGACCGACGCGCCCATCCTCGTGGTCTGGGGCGAGACCGATCGCGTCATTCCCGCCGCCCATGCCGGCGCGCTGGAAGGCCGCGCCACCGTGGAGGTGCTGCCCGGCGCCGGCCACATGGTGCAGATGGAAAAATCCGGCCGGGTGAACGAGCTGCTGCTCGACCACCTCAAGCGCTGACCGCCTGAAACCCTGCAACGACAAGCGCCGGCGCGCCAGGGCGACCGGCGAAGGAGGACACATGTCCGATCTCAAGGACAAGAGCATCATCATCACCGGCGCAGCCGGCGGCATCGGCGCCGCCATCGCCAGAGCCCTCGCGGGGGACGGTGCGCGCATCGTCGTCGCCGATCTTTCAGAGGCGGCAGCGACGAAGGTGGCGAACGAGATCACGGACAAGGGCGGCACCGCCATCGCCGTGCCGGTGGACGTGCGTGAGCGGCCGCAGGTGCGCGCGCTCATCGACAAGGCGGTTGCGGCCTTTGGGCGGCTCGACGTGCTGTTCAACAACGCTGGCGTCGCCCAGACGCGGCCCTTCCTCGACATCACCGAGGAGGATTGGCGCTTTGTCACCGACGTGAACGCGCTCGGCGTGCTCATCGGCATGCAGGAGGCGGTAAAGACGTTCCGCAAGCAGGGTGGCGGCGGCAAGATCATCAACACCGCCTCCATCGCCGCCAAGCAGGGCTATGAGCCCCTCGCCCATTACTGCGCCAGCAAGTTCGCGGTGGTGGCCATGACTCAGGCCGCCGCCCGCGCCTTCGGCAAGGAGGGCATCACCGCCAACGCCTTCTGCCCCGGCGTGGTGGCCACCGACATGTGGAAGGTGATCGACAAGGGCTTCCGCGACAGCGGCCTGACCCACGGCGAGAACGAGGCCTTCGACACCTTCGCGGCCGGCGCCGTGCTGGGTCGCGCCTCGCGCCCCGACGATCTCGTCGGCGTCGCCCGCTTCCTCGCCTCGTCCCAATCCGACTTCATGACCGGCCAGTCCCTGCTCGTGGACGGCGGCATGGTCTTCACCTGAGGAAATGCCATGACATCTTCCGTGCCCCAGCAATTGAGAGAGATGAACCAGCGTTTCGGCGCCCTCGCCAAGGCGGCGCCGCAGGTGATGACGGCCTTCCGCGGTCTCATGGGTGAGGCGTCGAAGTCCGGCGCCGTGCCCGCCAAGATGAAGGAACTGGTGGCCCTCGCCATCGCCGTGCATCAGGGCTGTGCGGACTGCATCGTGTTCCACGCCGCCAATGCGCGGAGCCACGGCGCCACCCGCGCGGAAGTGGCCGAGATCCTCGGCGTGTGCATCGAGATGGGCGGCGGGCCGTCCGCCGTCTACGCGGGCAAGGCGCTGGAGGCGTTCGACGCCCTCGCCACCGAGCCGGCCTGATCAACCATCAAGAACAGACACAAGGGAGAAACGCCCATGAAGGCCGCCCGCTTCCACGCCAAACGCGACGTGCGCGTCGAGGACATCAGCGATCCGCCCGCCCCCGGCCCCCGCCAGGTCGTCATCCGCAACAGCTTCTGCGGCATCTGCGGCACCGACCTGCACGAATACGCCGCCGGCCCCATCTTCATCCCGACCGAGCCGCATCCCTACACCGGCGCGAAGCTGCCGCAGGTGCTGGGCCATGAATTCGGCGGCACCGTCGTCGCCATCGGCAGGGAGGTGACGAACGTGAAGGTGGGCGACCGGGTTTCGGTGCAGCCCATGGTGTCGCCGCGCGACGACTATTTCGGCACGCGCGGCCTCTACCAGCTCTCTGAGAGCCTCGCCATCATCGGCCTCGGCTGGCAATGGGGCGGCATGGCGGAATACGCGTTGGTGAACGACTACAACGTCTTCGCCATGCCGGATTTCGTCAGCGACGAGCAGGCGGCGCTGGTGGAGCCCACGGCGGTCACCGTCTATGCCGCCGAGCGTGGCGGGGTGAAGCCGGGATCGAGCGTGCTCGTCACCGGCGCCGGGCCCATCGGGCAGTTGCAGGTGCTGGCGGCGCGGGCAGCGGGGGCGACGCAGATCTTCCTCTCCGACACCAACGACAACCGCCTCGCCATGGCGCGGGCCATCCTGCCTGATGTCATCACCCTCAATCCGAAGCGGGACGCGGTGGCCGATGCCATCCGCGACCAGACCGAAGGCCATGTGGGCGTGGACGTGGCGCTCGAATGCGTGGGCGCCGAGGCGGCGCTCGCCACCTGCATCGACGCGGTGCGTCGGCAGGGCGTGGTGGTGCAGGTAGGGCTGCATGTGGGCAAGCCGGCGGTGGATGGCTTCACCGTCACCTTCAAGGACATCGATGTACGCGGCTCGTGGTGCTACACGACCCTCATGTGGCCGAAGGTGGCGGCGCTGATCGGCAAGGGTCTGCTGCCGGCGGAAAAGGTCGTTACCCGCCGCATCCGCCTCGACGAGGTGGTGGCCAACGGCTTCGAAGCCCTCCTCGACCCCGCCGGGCAGGAGCTGAAGATCCTCATAGACCTGCGCTGAGGCCCGGAAGACCCGCTCCGTGACGAGGGCATCGCGCAGCTGCCTGCGCGATGCCCCGCCCCTTCAATAGATACCGGTTTCCACGGCCACGCGCCGATAGCTCGCGCCGGCCGTGAAGCCGCCGTCGATCACGAAGTCCTCGCCCGTGATGAACGCGGAGCGATCCGAGGCGAGGAACAGCACCAGCTCGGCGATCTCCTCCGGCGTACCGCTGCGGCCCATGGGCGTCATGCTGATCATCGGCTGAAGGTGCGGGCTCGCGGCGTTGAGGGCCGTCACCACGAGGCCGGGGCACACGGCGTTCACGCGGATGCCGCGCGCGGCATATTCCATGGCAGCGCTGCGGGTAAGACCCCTCAGGCCCCATTTGCTCGCGGTATAGGCCGGGTCGTAATGCCCGGAAAAGGCGCTGTTCGACGAGATGTTGACGATGGCGCCGCCGCCGGTCTCCTCCATCAGCGGCACCGCCGCGCGGATGCCGAGGAAGGCGCCGGTGAGGTTGACCTTGAGCACCCGCTCCCAGGCATCCGGCTCGGTGGCGGAGACGGTGCTGCGGTTGATGATGCCGGCATTGTTGATGAGGATGTCGAGCCGCCCCTTCCAGCCGCGCACCTCTTCCACCGCCTGAGCCCAGGCCTCGGGATCTGTCACGTCGAGAGGGCGGAAGCGGGCGTCGATGCCCTCGGCCGAAAGCTCCGCCACGAACGCCTCGCCCTCGGGCACCAGCACGTCGCAGACCAGCACCGCCGCGCCTTCGCGCCCCAGACGCCGGGACTCGGCCGCGCCCTGCCCCCGCGCGCCCCCGGTGACGATGGCGACGCGCCCCTCCAGCTCCTTCATGCTCTTCTCCCGGCTTTATCGTTCGCGGCCGGCTGGCCTCCGGTCGCGCCTCCGCCCCCGAATACCCCTTGCCACGAATTCTAGAATAAACTAAAAATCGCATAATACGAGATTAATAGTCGTTAAAGCGATCACCGGACGCGCGCGGCGCAGAATCCGGGACGGGGGAGGAACGGAATGCTCGACGGGAAGGTCGCCCTCATCACGGGGGCGGGCATCGGAATCGGCCGGTGCGCGGCGGAGCTGTTCGCGCGGAACGGCGCGCGCATCGTCGTCGCCGAGATCGATGCAGAGGCGGGAGAAGAGACTGCGGCGCGCATCCATGCGGCTGGCGGCGACGCCCTGTTCGTGCGCACCGATGTGACCGACGCGGCAAGCGTGGAAGCGGCAGTTGCAACGGCGGTCGCGCACTATGGCCGGCTCGACGTGATCTACAACAATGCCGGCGGCTCCACGACCCGCGACAGCGACCTCACCCGCGCGCCGGACGACGAATTCTGGCGGGCCATGACGCTCGACCTGCACGGCACCTGGCTCGTCAGCCGTTTCGGCATTCCCGAGCTCATCAAGGCCGGCGGCGGCGCGGTGGTCAATGCAGCGTCCGTGGTGGCCCTGATGGGCTGGCCGGGCAAGGATGCCTACACCGCCGCCAAGGGCGCGGTGGCTGCACTCACCCGCTCCATGGCCGTGGAATATGCGCCCCACAATATCCGCGTGAATGCGGTGGCGCCGGGTGTCACCCGTACGCCGCGGGTGGTGGCGCAACTGGAGCAGCTGGAGACGACCCAGAGGCTCACCGCCGCCCACCTCTTGGGCATGGTGGAGCCGGAGCATGTGGCGCAGGCGGCGCTGTTCCTTGCGTCCGATGCCTCGGGCCGGACCACCGGGCACGTGCTGCCCGTGGACAGCGGCCTCTCCATCTCCTGACCCCGAGCGTGGTGGCTCACTCCACGGATGAGGCGTCCTCGGGAACGGGGCTGCGGATCTTGCGCGGGCGTGCCGCCCGCTGGGCCGGCCGCACCCCGGCCTCCCCGGCGATGGCGCTGGTGATGCGGGCAGCGAGAGTCTTGATCTCGGCCACCAGTTCTTCCTTGCCTGCGCTCTGGAAGCGCGCCTCCGGCAGCGCGAACACCACGCTACCGAGGACGCGCCGCTCCGCATCGAACACCGGGGCACCGATGCCCACGAGATCGGGGATCACCTCGCCGCGCGTGATGCAGTAGCCGTCGCGGCGCAGGCGCGACATGTTGGAGCGGAACTGCTCCCAGTTCTCGCCGAGGCCCGCCTCGCGCACAAGTTCCCCGTGCCAGAGCATGATGTTGCGCAGCTGGTAGGGAGTGAGGTGGGCAAGGATGGTCTTGGCCATGGCACCGCGGAACATGGGCATGGGGCGGCCGCGCTCGTAATATTCCGGCACCGAACGCTCGGGCCACACGATGTCGGCGCACATGACCTTGTCGCCGTAATAGCTGCACAGCATCATATTGATGCCGAGCCGCGCGCTCACGTCCCGCATGGGCCCGCCGGCGCGGGTCAGCAGCGGGTCGGCGCGGCGCACGAGGCGATCGAGCTCGATGATGCGCGGGCCGAGCACATAGCTGCCGCCCGTGGTGGGGGCGAGCAGGCCCGAATCGCACAGGGACTGGATGTAGCGATAAGCGGTGGCGCGGGAGGCGCCGGCCGCCTGCACGTCATCGAGCTGGATGCTCATGCGGTCCTCACCGAAAAGGTCCAGCACCTTCAGCATCTTGTCGAGACTGCTCATGCAGCGTCCCTTCGGCTCGCGGCGTCATGCGCCCGAGGCGCAGCACCTGTCGCGGCATTATAGGGCCGCACGCTCGCGGATTGAAATTTGCGAGCAGTTTCAAATCCGCGCAGCCCACCGTCGTTTAGGCGCCACCGCGCGGGACTGCCGCCCGTCGGACCCCGTCGGAAACCTGACCGTTGCAGGCCGGGAGCGATTGACAGACATCAAGATACAGAAATAGTCTCATATTACGAGAATAATCTACAACACGGAAACGCCATGCCCCATCCAGAAAAGGTCCCCAGCCGGGACCGCGTCACGTTTGCATGTCCTCTGGAGGGCGGCCGATGACATCCCGCGCGCCTTACGATCTTTCCGGCATGCGCATCCTGCTCACGGGCGCGGCCGGCGGCATCGGGCGGGCGACGGCGCATCTGTGCGCGCGCCTTGGCGCCGAGATGGTACTGACCGATGCGGGCGATGCGCCCGGCCTTGCGGATGAACTCGTCCGCGATCACGGCCAGACCCACGCTTACGCCGCCTGCGATGTGCGCGATCGCGCGGCGGTCGAGGCCCTGTGCCGGGAGGCCGGGCCGCTCGACGCCGCCGTGCTGAATGCCGGCATCTTTCCGCAGGAGCAGTGGCTGGCCGACGACTGGGACGACCTTTTCCACGAGGTCATGGCGGTGAACGTGGCGGGGCCTGCGCACTTCGCCCGCGCCCTGGTTCCCGCCATGAAAGCGCGGGGCAACGGCCGCATCGTGCTGCTCGGCTCCGTCGCCGCCCACACCGGCGGCACCTATGCCCATTCGCCGGTGAGCTATGCCGCCTCCAAGGGCGCGATCCACACCTTCGTGCGCTGGCTGGCGCGTCGCGCCGCGCCGGAAGTGCTGGTGAACGCCGTGGCGCCCGGCTCCACCCTCACACGCATGGTGGCGACCGCCGATCCGAAGGCGCTGGAGGCGATGCCCGTGCCGCGCTTCGGCCGACCGGAAGAGATCGCCTGGCCCATCGCCTTCCTCTGCTCCCCCGGCGCCAGCTTCGTCTGCGGTGCCATCCTGGATGTGAACGGCGGCGCCTACATGGGCTAAGGGCGCGGGGCGCAGATGGTCTCGCCCCCGCCAATGCCCGCGCCGCAAATACATTGACACTAGTCTCATAAAATGAGATTTTTAGTTATTCGCTCTTTACGCAGAAAACGACCTGCAAAGGCAGGCGCGCATTGGGCGCCCCGGCGTCCGATCATGGGGAGGAAACACAGATGAAGCGCATGCTGACCCGCACCGCCCTTGCCCTGGCGGTGGGCGGCCTTTCCCTCGCGGCGACCTCCGCCGCACGGGCCCAGTTCACCGATGGCGTCGTCCGCATCGGCGTGCTCAACGACCAGAACGGCATCTATGCCGACATGGCCGGCCCCGGCTCGGTCGCGGCCGCGAAGATCGCGGTGGAGGAGATCGGCGGCAAGATCGGCAATACGCCCATCGAGATCATCGTCGGAGACCACCAGAACAAGCCGGACATCGGCCTCAACATCGCGCGCAAGTGGCTCGACGTGGACGGCGTCGACATGATCGCCGACATTCCGAATTCCTCCATCTCGCTGGCGCTGGTCCAGCTGGTGAAGGAAAAGAACAAGGTGGCCGTCATCGCCACCTCCAACAGCAATCGACTGACCGGCGATTCCTGCACGCCCAACCATGTCCACTGGACGCTCGACAATTACTCCCTGGCCAAGAGCACGGCGACGGAAGTGCTGAAGTCCGGCGGCAACAGCTGGTACTTCGTGACGGTGGACTATGCCTTCGGCCACGACATGGAGCGCGAGGCAGGCCAGATCGTGAAGAATGCCGGCGGCACCGTGGTCGGCTCCGTCCGCCATCCGCTCGGCTCGTCGGACCTCTCCTCCTTCCTGCTGCAGGCCCAGGCCTCCGGCGCCAAGGTGATCGGCTTCGCCAATTCCGGCGCCGACTTCACCAATTCCATGAAGCAGTCGGCCGAATTCGGCATCACCCAGGGCAAGCAGAAGCTGGCGGCGCTCGCCGTGTACCTCACGGACATCAAGTCCCTCGGCCTCACCAGCGGCCAGGGTCTCTATCTCAGCGAGCCGTTCTACTGGGATCTCAATGACCAGACGCGCGCCTTCGCCAAGAAGTTCTCGGAGAAGATGAACGGCGCCATGCCTACCTCCTTCCAGGCGGGCGTCTATTCCGGCGTGCTCCACTATCTCAAGGCGGTCCAGGCCCTCAACAGCGATGCGGACGGCCGCGCCATCGTCGCCAAGATGAAGGAATTGCCCACCGACGACCTCGCGTTCGGCAAGGGCTACGTGCGGGCCGACGGCCGCAAGATCCATCCCATGTACCTGTTCAAGGTGAAGAGCCCGGCCGAGTCCAAGGGGCCGTGGGATCTCTACACCAAGATCGGCGAGACTCCTGCCGATCAGGCCTTCAAGCCGCTTGAGGCCGGCGGCTGCGCCCTCGTGAAGCAGAACTGAGCTCGCCGGGCTGTTCCCCTTCAGCGAAGCCGGGAGGCTGCGGGCTCCCGGCCGAATGCCCCGCTCAACCCGAGTCCCGCATCGATTTTCAGGAGCTGAACATGGTCGCAATCACCCCCGGCCTCGCCGGCGAGGACAGGCTCGGTCCGAAGGAGTCCCGCTACGTGGACGTGGCGAGCCTGCCGTGGAAGCCCACCCCCACCAAGGGCATCGACATGAAGATCCTCCTCCTCGACGAGGAGACGGGACTCATGACCGCCCTCTTCCGCTGGCAGCCCGGCACCGAGCTGCCCCGCCACGAGCATGTGGAGATCGAGCAGACCTACGTGCTCGAGGGCAGCATCGTGGATGCGGAAGGCGAGGCGCTCTCCGGCAATTATGTCTGGCGCCCGGCGGGCAACCAGCATGTGGCCCGCTCGCCCAACGGCGCGCTCGTCATCTCCATGTTCCTGCGCCCCAACAAGTTCCTCGACGGCGATCTCGCCGGCCACGAACTCAAGTAATCCCATCGGCACGCCGGGGCGGCCGGGGTTGTCCGGCCCCGCTGCTGTGCGAAAGGCCATCATGCGCATCGTCCGTTTCGAACATCAGGGCCGCATCCAATTCGGCACGCGCCGGCAGGACGACGTCGTTCCCTTCGCGGGGCTGGCGGGAGGATCCTTCACCGCCCTTCTCGCCGCCCTGCAGGGCGCAGCGCCCCTGCCCGAGGCCAATGCCATTGCGCTGGCGCAGGTGAGCCTGCTGCCGCCGGTGCCGCTCACGGGCAAGATCATCTGCATCGGCCTCAATTATGCGGACCATGCGCGCGAGGGCGGACACCCCATCCCCACCTATCCGGCGGTCTTCCTGCGCACCGCCACCTCGCTGGTCGGGCACGGGCAGCCGCTGGTGCGCCCGGCCCTGTCCGAACGCTTCGACTATGAAGCCGAGCTGGCCGTGGTGATCGGGCGGACCGCGCATCATGTCCGCGCCGCCGATGCCCTTCAGCATGTGGCGGGCTATTCCTGCTTCAACGACGGCTCCATCCGCGATTTCCAGCGCAAGTCCACCCAGTGGACCATGGGCAAGAATTTCGACCGCTCCGGCTCCATCGGCCCCGAGCTGGTGACGCCGCAGGCGCTGCCCTCCGGCGTCGATAACCTGCGCATCGCCGCGCGGCTCAACGGCGAGACGCTGCAGGACGGTTCCACCCGCGAGATGATCTTCCCCGTGGCGAACCTCATCGAGACCCTCTCCGCCGTCATGACGCTGGAGCCGGGCGACGTGATCGCCACCGGCACGCCCGCCGGCGTCGGCTTCGCCCGCACGCCGCCGCGCTTCATGCAGGCCGGCGACCTCATCGAGATCGAGATCGAGGGCATCGGCATCCTCGCCAACACCATCGTCGACGAGGCGCCCGACGCCGCAGAGCAGGAAAGCCATCGCCCATGATCGTCGAAGAGCGGATGTACGTGCTCCACACCGAGGTGAACATTGCCGACTACATGGCGATCTACACCAGCGAAGGCCTGCCACTGCAGCGAGAAATCCTCGGCGGCTTCCTCGGCTATTTCACCACCGAGATCGGCACCCAGAACCAGCTCGTCCACTTCTGGGCCTATGCGGACCTTGAGGAGCGCCGCAAGCGGCGCGAGAAGCTGGCGGCGCAGCCCGGCTGGCAGGCGTGCCTTGCCAAGATTCGGCCCATGATCATGACCATGGAGAACCGCATCCTCGTTCCCACCGCCTTCTCCCCCTGGCCCGGCGGCAGCCCCGCCGTGGGTTGAAAACTGCACCCGACGGGGGTGCGCGATGGGATGTCTACATCACCGCCTCGCGCGGGAGCGCTGGACGAACCGGGCCGGGGTGGAGAAGGGCCCCGCATTCTGCTCTTGAAAGACGTGTCGGCGGCTCGGCCTAAGCGTCCCCCTCATGGCGCCCCAGCCCGGGCGAAGCCGATCAATCGTCGTCCCGGTCGGGGACCCGTTCCAAGCGCGCGGGGTCGAACTTCGCCTTCATCCGCGCCCCTTGCGGGTTGGTGGCGCGCACCTTGTAGCAGCCGTCGTCCGAGCGGATGGAGAGCACCGTCCAGCCTTCGGCCTCCAGCTTCTTCTGCAAAGCCTCACGCGGCTGCCAGTCGGCCAGAGGCACATTGCAATCGTGCTCCGCGGCCGCTGGCGTGGCGGCGAGGCCGGCAACAATCAGGCCCGCCAAGATATTCCGCACTGCCAACCCCGAGCGTTTCACCGCGCGAACTCCTTCCGACCAAGCCTGATGAAAAGCACGCCAAGCTGACACTCACCTGAACGCAGGGGCAGATTCTCTCGCCCGTTCCAGTTCCGGCCGCGCTAGATTGCCATGCGCCCCGCCGAGGTGACAGATGCGTATCCTGCTGATCGAAGACGATCCCGTCCTGGGCATGGCCGTGCGCGACCAGATCGTCGCGGACGGGCACGGCGCCGACTGGGTGACGCGCCTTGCGGATGCCGAACACGCCGTCCATGCCGCGGCCTTCGATCTGATCCTTCTCGACCTCATGCTGCCCGACGGGCGCGGCTCCGACTTCCTGAGGAAGCTGCGCAGCACGGGCGCCGCGACGCCGGTGATGGTGCTGACCGCCCGCGACCAGATCTCCGACCGCATCGCGGCCCTCGACGCCGGTGCCGACGACTATCTGGTGAAGCCGTTCGACCTGTTCGAGCTGTCGGCGCGCATCCGCGCCGTGGGGCGGCGCTATGCGGGCAATCCCAACCCGCTGGTCACGCTCGGCGACCTCGAGGTGGACCTTTCCGCCCGCTCGGTGCGCCGCGCCGGGCAGGCCGTGGCCCTGACAGCGCGGGAATGGGCGCTGTTCGAGGCCTTCGTGCAGCGGCCGCACCAGCTTATGTCGAAGCCGCAGCTGGAGGAGCGGCTCTATTCCTTCGATGCGGAGGTGGAGAGCAACACCATCGAGGTCTATGTGGCCCGCCTGCGCAAGAAGCTCGGTGCCGACGTGATCGAGACCGTGCGCGGCATGGGCTATCGCCTCGGCACGCCGGGAGGCGGCGCATGAGCGGACGCTGGAGCCTGCGCCGGCGCCTCGGCCTGTGGCTCGCGTTGTCGGTGGCCGCCCTGTGGCTCGCGGCGGCGACGGTTGCGGGGCTGGTGCTGCGGCACGAGATCGATGAGGTCTTCGACAGCGCGTTGCAGGAGGTGGCCCAGCGGGTGCTGCCCCTCGCCTATTCCGAGCTGCTCGCGCGCGAGGATGGGGCCGGCACGCACCATATGCCGCCTGTGGGTCCACACCGCGAATTCATCACCTATGTGGTGCGTGACGCGCAAGGCCGTGTGCTGCTCCAGTCCAGCGACGCCGAGCAGATGGCCATTCCCGCCGGCCTCGCCCCCGGTTTTCACACCACGTCCCGGCTGCGCACCTACACGGAAGCGGCGGTGCGGGGCACCGTCATCGTCACCACGGCGGAGGAGCTGGACCATCGCGCCGCCGCGGTCTGGCGGGCGGTCATGGCGCTGATCTGGCCGCTTGTCGCCCTCGTGCCCATCGCGCTTGCCGGTGTCTGGATCACGCTTCGCCTCACCTTGAAGCCGGTGCTCGCCTTCCGCCATGCCATCGCCGCGCGGGGGCGGGGCAACCTGGCGCCCGTGCCGGAGCAGGGTTTGCCCGAGGAGATGGCACCCGTCGCAGGCGCCGTGAATGCGCTCATGGAGCGCCTGCGCGGGGCTCTGGAGGCGGAGCGGGGCTTTGCCGCCAACAGCGCCCATGAGCTGCGCACCCCCATCGCCGCCGCCCTGGCGCAGACCCAGCGGCTCGTGGCCGAGCTGCCGGAAGGACCGGCGCAGGAGCGCGCACGCGCCATCGCAGGCGCACTGCGCCGCCTCTCGCGCCTGTCGGAGAAGCTGCTCCAGCTCGCCAAGGCGGAAGGCGCCGGCCTGCTCGCGGAGGCACCGGCGCCGCTCGCGCCGGTGCTGCGCCATGTGATCGCCGACCTCGACCGCCGGACCGACCGCGCGGGAGACATCGCCCTCAGCATCGCGGCGGAGGGCGGGCCCGTCAGCGATCTCGACGCCGACGCCTTCGCGGTTCTGGCGCGCAACCTCATTGAAAATGCTTTGAAACACGGCGCACCGGACACCCCGGTCCATGTCCGCCTCACCGCCGACCGGCTGGAAATCACCAACCATGGCGCCGTCGTTCCGGCGGAACGGATGGCCCAGTTGCTGCGGCCGTTCGAGCGGGGACCGACGGGGGCGGAGGGCTCGGGCCTTGGCCTCGCCATTGCCGCCGCCATCTGCCGCGGGGCGGGGCTAATGCTGGAAATCGCCTCGCCCATCCCGGGGGCGACGGAGGGCTTCAGCGCCGTCGTGCGCTTTCCCGAAGCGCGATCCTGACAGCAAGCTGAACGCGATTCAGCAGGGGGTTCAGGCGGCTGTCAGGTTGGTTCGAGAGGGTGTCAGCGTCATCAAACGCCGGAGCCCTCCATGAAGACGCGCACCCTGATCGGAACCGCCCTCCTCCTCTCCACCGCCGGCCTCGGCGTGGCGCTGGCGGCGACCCAGATCGACCATCTCGATCTCCCCTTCCACAGCCGTGACGACGCCGCCCGCGCCGACGCCCGCCCCCTCCGTCTCGCCGACAACGACCATCGGCGCGAGGGCAAGGAGCGCCATCACGGCCGCCATCACGACGATGATGATGACGACGACGACGATGACGGCCGCCCGGGCGCCCGGGCCGGTGCCGTTCCGCAGAACGGCCCGGCCGATCCCGCCGCGCCGGTGCCGGACAACGGCCTGTTCCAGGGCAAGGCCCGGCCCAAGGTCGAGGTGCAGTGACCCTCGGCCGCCCCCGCACACCTTCAAAGGACTAATCAGATGAAATTCGTTCTTCCCGCCGTGGCGGCCACCGCCACCCTGCTGTCGCCGGTGCTGGCCGAGGCGCGGCAGGTCACGTTCGAGACCACCCTGAAGCCCTATGGCGGCAACGGCGCCTATGTGGTGCTGTACGTCACCGATGCGGCCGGCGCCTACAAGGGCACGCTCTGGATGGCCGGGGGCAAGGCGAAATACTACCGCCACCTCTCCGACTGGCAGCGCGCCTCCGGCGGACGGCCCACCGAGATCGACGGCATCACCGGCGCCAGCGTCGGCTCCGGCAAGACGCTGAAGATCACCCTCGATCTCGCCGATGCCATGATCGATGCCGGCTACCAGGTCCATGTGGACACGGCGGTCGAGGACGGGATGGACAATCCCTCCGAGGTGGTCGCCCCCCTCGCCGCAAGCGCGTCCGGCAAGCCCATCGCCGGCAAGGGCTATGTGAAGTCCTTCACCGTCACCTTCTGATCCCCCTTCGGACACCCCCCAAAATGCTTCGCCGCCTCCATGGCCTGCCCGGCATCGCGCTGGCGCTGGCCCTTGCCGTCACCGCCCTCTCCGGCACGGTCCTTTCCGTGCAACCGGCGCTGAACCACGTTGCCGCCCCGGCCATACCGGCATCCGCCAGCGTGGCGGACGTCGCGGGTGCGGTCGCCGCGCGCCATCCCGGCGTCAGCGCCATCCGGCTGCGGGCGGACGGCAGCCTCACGGCGGCCTTCGACGAGGGCGGCACGCGTGGCGTGGAGCGTATCGATCCCGCCACCGGCGCGGGGCTGGGGCCTTACGCGGTATCGGACACCACCCGCTTCATCACCAACCTGCACCGCGCCTTCCTGATGGGCGATGCGGGGCGCGTGGCGGCGGCCATCGGCGCGCTGGCGATGCTCGGCCTCAGCGTCTCCGGCCTCCTAATGCTGGCCCGCCGGCTCGGCGGCATGGGGGCGCTGCTGCGGCCCATCCGCGGCACCCCAGCGCAGCGCTGGCATGGCGAACTCGGCCGGCTCGCGGCCGTGGGCCTGCTCCTGTCGTCGCTGACCGGCCTGTGGATGTCGGCGGGCACCTTCGGGCTTCTGCCGGAAACGGCGGCGACCACCCCCGCTGTCACCGCCAGCGGCGGCGCGCCGGCGCCCGTCGGGACGCTCGCCGGCCTGAACAGCGTGAAGCTCCAGGATCTGCGCGAACTCACCTTCCCCGACCCCGCCGACCCCACCGACGTCTTCACCCTCGTCACCGCCGGTGGCGAGCGGCTGGTGGATGCCGCCACCGGCGCCACCCTCGCCATGACTCCGGCGACGGCGCTGGAGCGGATGAACGACCTCGTGCGCACGCTGCACACCGGGCGCGGCGCCTGGATGCTCGGCCTTTTGCTGGGTCTCGCCTCGGCCATGGTCCCCGTGCTCGGCGGAACGGGCCTTGTCCTGTGGCTGCGGCGGCGGGCGGCGCGGCCGCGCATCGGCGCCAATGTCCCGGCGCGGGCGGCGGATACGGTGATCCTCGTGGGCAGCGAGGGCAATTCCACCTGGGGTTTCGCGGGCACCCTGCACGCGGCCCTCGCCGCCGCCGGCCACAAGGTCCACACCGCGGCCATGAATGACGTGAGCGCGGCGCATATGGCCGCCCCGCGCGTCCTGGTGCTCGCCGCCACCTATGGCGAGGGGGCCGCGCCCCAATCGGCCAGACACTTCCTGTCCCGCCTCGCAAAGCTGCCGGGGCAGCCGGCGGTGGCGGTGCTGGGCTTCGGCGATCGCAGCTTCCCGCATTTCTGCCGGTTCGCGCGTGATGTCGCCGATGCGCTGGACGCGCGCGGCTGCCCGCAGCTCCTGCCCATGAAACGGGTGGATCGCCGCTCACCCCAGGAATTCGCCCAATGGGGCCACGATCTGGGGGATGTGCTGGGGCACGACCTCGTGCTCACCCACGTGGCGGAGCCGCCGAAGACCACCCGACTGGTGCTGGCCGGGCGGGAGCTTTACGGCGAGGCGGTGGGCGCGCCCGTGGCGATCCTGCGCTTCACGGCGCCCGTTGACCCGCGCACCGGCGCGCCCGGCCCCCTGCCTGCCTTCGAGGCCGGCGACCTCGTGGGCATCGTGCCGCCTGTGAATGAGAAGCTTGGCGAGGCCATGCCGCGCTTCTATTCGCTAGCCTCCTCCACCCGCGACGGCGTGCTGGAAATCTGCGTGCGGCTGCGCGAGGGCGGCCTGTGCTCCACCCTCCTGCACGGGCTCCGGCCCGGCGAGGGCATCGATGCCTTCATCCGGGAAAATCCGACCTTCCGTCCGGCCAAGGGACGCGGCCCGCTCATCCTCATCGGCGCGGGGGCCGGCATCGGGCCGCTGGCCGGATTCGTGCGGGCCAATGCGGCGGGCCGCCCGGTGCATCTCTACTGGGGCGGGCGGAGCGCGGCGTCCGATTTCCTCTATGAGCACGAACTCGCCCAGCATCTGGCCGAGCGACGGCTGACCACGCTGCGCACCGCCTTCTCACGGGATGCGGACGGGAGCGCCTATGTGCAGGACCGCATTGCCGCCGATGCCCCGCGCCTGCGGGAACTGGTGAAGCAGGGCGCGCAGATCCTCGTCTGCGGCGGCCGCGACATGGCCGAGGCCGTGACCCGCGCGCTGGAGCCGGTGGTGCGCCCGCTAGGCCTCGACCTTCCCACTCTCAAATCGAGCGGACGCTATGTCGAAGATGTCTATTGATGCGGGTCGGGATGCGACGGCGCTCCGTCGCCGCGCCCTGAGCGGGCCAGCCATGGGTGCGCGCTGGTCCGCCACCTTCTTCGCCGCAGATGATATGGACGAAGCGGCGCTCACCCACGGCCTCCAGGCCGCCGTGGAGCGGGTGGAACAGCAGATGTCCACCTTCCGGCCGGCCTCCGATCTGGAACGGCTGAACGCCGCGCCCATCGGGGCGTGGAGGCCCATCCCCCGCGAGCTGATGCACGTCCTCTCCACCGCGCTCGAGATCGGCCGCCTCTCCGGCGGGGCGTTCGACATCGGAGTGGGCGATCTGGTCCGGGCATGGGGCTTCGGCGGAGCGCCGGGGCCGGATGGCGGACGCATTGCGGGGCTTGCCGGCCGGCCCTCCTTCGAGCCGCCCAAGACCTTGCAGCTTGATCCGGCCGGCTGTCGTGCGCGGCGGCTGGCGCCGCTCCGGCTCGATCTGGCCGGCATCGCCAAGGGCTTCGGCGTGGATGAGCTGGCCCGCGAGATGCGCGCGGCCGGCCTCTCCTCCTTTCTGGTGGGCATCGACGGCGAGATGCGCGGCGAAGGCCTGAAGCCGGACGGCCGGCCGTGGACCGTGGCGCATGAGCGGCCCTCCGTGGGGGAGCGGGATATCCTCGGCGTGCTCGAACTCTCCGGCGCCGCCGTCGCCACCTCGGGCAATTATCGCCACCGGGTGGAGGTGGCGGGGCGCGTGCTCTCCCACACCATGGACCCGGCGCGGGGGGCGCCGCTGGAGAACGACCTCTCAGCTGTCACCGTGCTCGGCGAGACCTGCATGGCGGCGGACGCCTGGGCGACCGCTTTGCTGGTGCGCGGAGCAAGCGAGGGACCAGCCCTCGCCCGCCACCTCGGCCTCGCTGCCCTGTTCGTGCGCGCGGACGGCACAATGGAGGGGACGGGGCCGCTGGCTCAGCCCGCTGGGGCGTAGAGACGGCGCCGGCCCTCATTGCGCCGGGCGTCTCACTGGGCCAGGAAGCCGCCGTCGACGGCCAGCACGTGGCCTGTCACCATGGCCGCCATGGGGCTCGCGAGGAACAGGATGGCGTCCGCCACCTCCTCCGGCTCGGCGATGCGGCCGAGCGGCATCAGCTTCTCGATGGCGGCGAGCTTGTCCGGGTCGCGCATCAGCGGATCGATGAAGGGCGTGCGCACCCAGGTGGGCGCAACCGCATTGACGCGGATCTTCACCGGCGCCAGCTCGATGGCCAGCGCGCGGGTGAAATTCACCACCGCCCCCTTGCTCGCCTGATAGGCGGGGTTGGGATACGGCCCGCCGCCGCTCAGCCCCATGATGGACGAGACGTTCACGATGGCGCCGCCGCCCCGCGCCGTCATGGACGGCACCGCCGCCCGCGCGCAGAGGAAGCCGCCGGTGACGTTCACCGCGAACACCTTCTCCCAGTCGGCGAGCTGGAGTTCCGTCAGCCCCTTGCGGATGGAAAGGCCGGCATTGTTGACGAGGATGTCAAGGCCGCCATGGCCGGCCACCACCTGCCCGAACGCGGCGGAGACCGCCGCCTCGTCGGTCACATCGAACGCCAGGGCCTCGGCGCCGGGGATGCCGGCAGCGGCGCGCCCGGCGGCCTCCCCGTCCCGGTCGGCGAGGATGACGCGGGCGCCGGCCTCCGCCATGGCGGTTGCGGCGGCAAGGCCGATGCCGCTCGCCCCACCCGTCACCACCGCCACCCGTCCTGTCAGATCGAGCCTTCGCGCCATATGCCGTCCCCGGTTCCGCCGTGCCGCCGTCGCGGCCGAGAGGAGTGGTGATAGAAGATCGCCCGGCCGATCTCCAGCCTTGCGCCGCAGGCTGGACCCGCATGACAAGACCTGCCGCCTTCGACTAGAACACAGCCGTACACAGCGACGATGGATCGATGGAGCAGGGACTTCCAGACAGCGCCGCACCGGATGGGTCCGTGCGCCGTCCACTGAGGGCGCGCCTCGCCCGCCTCACGCACGAACCGGCGCCCCTCGCAGCGCTTGAAGCATTGCCGTGGCATTCCTGGATCGTCGTCGGCCTCGTCTCCATCGGTGCCTTCGTCGGCCAGCTCGACGCCACCATCGTCCAGCTCGCCCTGCCCACGCTGGCGACCACGTTCGACGCCGGGCTCCATGCGGTGAGCTGGGTGTCGCTGGGCTATCTCGTCGCCTTCGCGTCCTTCCTGCCGATCTTCGGGCGCCTGTGCCAGACGTATGGCCGCAAGACGCTCTATCTCCTCGGCTATCTCGTCTTCGTCGCGGCCAGCGCTTTGTGCGCGCTGGCGCCGGACCTGCCCTCGCTGGTGGCGGCGCGGGTGGTGCAGGGGATCGGCGGGGCACTGCTCGGCGCCAACAGCATCGCCATCCTCGTCGCCGCCGTGCCGGAGGACAAGCGCGGGCGAGCGCTGGGCGTGTTCGCGGCGGCGCAGGCCATCGGCATGAGCGCGGGGCCGGCGGTGGGCGGCATCGTGCTGGGTGCGCTGGGCTGGCCGTGGATCTTCTGGCTGACGGTGCCGTTCGGCCTCCTCGCCGCGATGGCCGGCTGGATCGCCCTGCCCCGCACGCGCGGCGCGCGCCCCGAGGCCTGTTTCGACTGGCTGGGCGCCCTGCTGCTCGCGCCGGCTCTGGTCATCCTGGTCCGCGCGCTGAACCACGCCGCCGGCTGGGGCCTCACCTCTCCCGAGACGATCGGCAGCGTGGTCCTTTCCGCCGGGCTCATCTGGCTGCTGGTGCGGCAGGAGCGGCGCGCGGCGTTTCCGCTGGTGGACCTGAAGCTGTTCGCCAATCCCGGCTTCGCGCTGGGCGCGGGTGCCGTGGTGCTCGGCTATGCCATGCTCTACGCCATGTTCTTTCTCATGTCGTTCCTGCTGGAGCACGGCTACGGGGAACGCGCCTGGGAGGCGGGCCTGCGCCTTGCCGTCATTCCGGTGATTCTCGGGCTGGTGGCGCCGTTCAGCGGCGGCCTCGCCGATCGCCTCGGCATCCGCGTGCTCGGCGCCAGCGGCATGGGCGTGTGCCTGCTGGGTCTGCTGGTGCTGGGCCTCGGCGTCGGCGATTCGGCCGCAAGCCCGCTGGTGAGCTTCGGCGCCTTCATGCTGTTCGGCGCGGGGCTCGGCCTGTTCATCGCCCCCAACAACCACGCCACCCTCAAGGCCGCGCCGCCGGAGCTGGCGACGCAGGCCGGCTCCCTGCTGAACCTCATGCGCGTGCTGGGCACCAGCCTCGGCGTCGCGGGGGCGACGTCCACCCTGTCGCTGGGCCTGAAGCAGGCCGGGGGAATGACGGACCGGATAAGGGATGTGTCGGGGCCGGCGCTGGTGAATGCCGTGGAATGGGGCCTCGTCCTCGTCGCCATCATGGCGCTCGTTGCCGCACTCCTCTGCGTCCTGCGGCGCCGCACGTAACGGCATGCGGAAGGTGCGGCATCCGGGCATCGGCCGGAGGAGCGATTCACGCACCGGAGTATCGACGCCGCCGGTTACCCCGTCTATGGTCCGATGGCATCCAGCAGGTTGCATGCACCCATCCGCGGCGGGATGGCGCGCAGCCCTGCCGGGATTGCCCCAGGAGCGGACGCCATGGATTTCGATCCCGTCACCCTCGCGCGCATGCAGTTTGCCTTCACGGTCTCCTTCCACATCATATTTCCCGCCTTCACCATCGGCCTGTCCGC
Organism: Xanthobacter sp.; assembly: GCF_041911315.1. Classification (NCBI taxonomy): domain Bacteria; kingdom Pseudomonadati; phylum Pseudomonadota; class Alphaproteobacteria; order Hyphomicrobiales; family Xanthobacteraceae; genus Xanthobacter; species Xanthobacter sp. The sequence goes on from NZ_JAYRPE010000017.1 coordinate 38,990, forward strand.
CTTCATCGCGACGCTGGAGCTGATCTGGCTGTGGACCGGGAAGGACGTGTTCCATCGCCTCGCGCGGTTCTGGACCAAGATCTTCGCCGTCTCCTTCGCCATGGGCGTGGTGTCCGGCATCGTGCTGTCCTACCAGTTCGGCACCAACTGGAGCCGCTATGCCGAATTCGTCGGCTCGGTGGTCGCGCCGCTCATCGGCTTCGAGGTGCTCACCGCCTTCTTCCTGGAGGCGACCTTCCTCGGCATCATGCTGTTCGGTTGGAACCGGGTTCCGCCGTGGCTGCACGTTCTGTCCTGCTGCGTGGTGGCGTTCGGCACCTTCATGTCGGCCTTCTGGATCCTCGCCGCCAACAGCTGGATGCAGACGCCGGCCGGCTTCGATATCCGCAGTGGCGCGGCATACCCGCTCGACTGGCTTGAGATCATCTTCAACCCGAGCTTCCATTGGCGCCTGCCGCACATGCTGCTCGCCGCCTACCTCACCACCTCGCTGGTGGTGCTCTCGGTGGGCGCGCGCTACCTGCTCGCCGGCAAGTTCAAGGAAGAATCGAAGGTGATGATGGTGATGGGCATCGGCATGCTCGCCATCGTCGGCCCCATCCAGGCCTTCGTCGGCGACAGCCACGGCCTCAATACCGCGCACTACCAGCCGGCCAAGATCGCGGCGGTGGAGGCGCACTGGGACAGCTCCAAGCCCGCGCCCCTGGTGCTGTTCGCATGGCCGGACGAGAAGGCCGAGAAGAACCTGTTCGAGATCTCCATCCCGCACGGCGCCTCGCTGATGATCACCCACAGCCTCGACGGGCTCTTCCCCGGCCTCAAGGACTTCCCGCCGCAGGATCGCCCGCCGGTGTTCGGCCCCTTCTTCGGCTTCCGCGCCATGGTGGGCGTGGGCGTCGTCATGATCCTTCTGGGCTGGATCGGCGCCTGGCTGATCTTCAAGGGCCGTGAGACCACGACCCGCTGGTACCTGATCGTCACCTCCTGGGCATGGCCGCTGGGCTTCATCGCCATCCTCTCCGGATGGATCGTCACCGAGCAGGGCCGCCAGCCCTGGGTGGTGGAGGGGCTGCTGCGAACCGAGGATGCCATGTCGCCCCTCGCCGGCTGGACCGTGGGGCTGTCGCTGACGCTGTTTGTGGTCGTCTACGCCGTGATCTTCGCCACCGGCATCCACTTCATGAACCGGCTCATCGTCCGCGGTCCCGACCAGACCCTGATCCAGCCGCCGGCCCGCGAACGCCCCACCCGCCCCATCGCCGCCGCCCATGGCGAAGGCCAGATGACCCCCGGAACCTGATCCGCCGACGCGCAGGAGGACATGACCATGGAATGGTATCTCCCCGTCATCTGGGGTCTCATCATCGGCGTCGCGGTCATCATGTATGTGGTGCTCGACGGCTTCGACCTCGGCATCGGCATCCTTTTCCCCTTCGCCAAGGAGGAGAAGGAACGCGATGTGATGATGAACACCGTCGCCCCCTTCTGGGACGGCAACGAGACCTGGCTCATCCTCGGCGGCGGCGGCCTGTGGGTGGCCTTCCCCAAGGCCTACGCCGTGGTGATGCCGGCGCTCTACCTGCCGGTCATCATCATGCTGCTGGCCCTGGTGTTCCGCGGCGTCGCCTTCGAATTCCGATGGGTCGCGGCCTCCAGCCGGCGACTGTGGAACTTCGCGTTCGCGGCCGGTTCGCTGGTGGCGGCCTTCTTCCAGGGCATCATCCTCGGCGGGCTGGTGCAGGGCATCACGGTGAAGGACGGCGCCTTCGCCGGCGGCCCGCTCGACTGGGCGACGCCCTTCGCCTTGCTGTGCGGCGTCGGCGTGGTCGTGGGCTATGCCCTGCTCGGCTCGACCTGGCTGCTGGTGAAGACCGAGGGCGCCGTCGCCGACCGGGCGCGGAGCCACGCCATCCCGCTGCTCCTCGCCGTCGTCGTGCTGATGGGGCTGGTGAGCCTGTGGACGCCGCTGGCGTTCGATCGCATCGCCACCCGCTGGTTCTCCCGGCCCAACATCTTCTTCCTGGCGCCGGTGCCCATCATCACCGCCGTGCTCACCTATCTGGTCTGGCACTGGCTGAAGACCGGGCGGGAGATGCTGCCCTTCTTCGGCACCATCGGGCTGTTCGTGCTCGGCTTCGTGGGCCTCGCGATCTCCACCTTCCCCTACCTCGTGCCGCCGAGCCTCACCGTGTGGCAGACGGCGGCCGCCCCGCCGAGCCAGATCCTGATGCTGTTCGGCGTCATCTTCCTGCTGCCGGTGGTGCTGGGCTACATCGTCTTCGTCTACTGGATCTTCCGCGGGAAGGTGCGGGAAGGCGAAGGCTACCACTGAAGCCGGGGCCGCGGCCGGACGACCCCGGCCCCGGCCCGCGTCTCATGCGCTTGGGCTCGGCTCACGCGGCGAGGCTGCCCAGCTCCTTGTCGATGAAATAGGCGGTGTGGGGTCCCTCGCCGATGAGGTCGATCCGGTCGAGGATCTTCCGGCAGAGCTTTTCTTCCTCGTGCTGCTCACGGGAGAACCACTCGAGGAAGGAATCGGTCTCGAAGCTGTTCTCGGCGCGCGCGAGCGTGATGGCCTCGACGATGTGGGCCGTCACCTTGCGCTCCTCTTCCTGAATGCGCAGGAACAGCTCGCGGACGTTGCCCGCGGAGATCACCGGCCGCTGGTGGCCATGCAGCGCGATTTGCGCGCCGAGGTCATCGAGGAACTCGAAGAACTTCAGCATGTGCCCCATCTCCTCCTTGGCATGGCCGAGAAGGAACTTGGTCACGCCCTAGAACTTGTGGGCGGACGCCCAGGCGGCGGCCTGGGTGTAGACGTGATGGGCCTCCATCTCGCCGTTCAACAGCTCGTTCAGCTTCGCTTCCAGCTTTTCACTGACCATCGCCTTCTCCACCAAGAGAGAACCGCCGCGCATGACGCCGGCGGAACGGGGAAGGGCGGCACCGGCACTGTCCATGGCCGGCCACGACCGCGCTTCCCGCACGGGTGTGCAGGAGCCGGCGGCGGCGGATCAATCGGCACGCATCAATCTTGCGCCAGATTTGGATTGGGCCAATTCAAGCGCGCCGCTCAAACGCGTGGCGCGGTGCCGGCTTGCGCCAGCTTCTCGACCGCTTCCAATCTCTCGTTGAGAGCTATTCCGCAGCGTCCGGGACCGGCCCGCCGCCGAACAGGCCCAGTTGCTGCTCGCGCACCGGCGCGAAGGAGCGGCGGTGGTGCAGGCAGGGGCCGTGGGTGACGAGCGCGGTGCTGTGCTCCGCCGTCGCGTAGCCCATGTGCCGCTCGAAGCCATAGGCGGGAAAGGCCGCGCCGAGGGAGGCCATCAGCCGGTCACGCACCACCTTGGCGACGATGGAGGCCGCGGCGATGGAGGCGATCAGCCGGTCGCCGCCGATGATCGCCTCGACCGCGCAGGGCACCTTGGGCGGATCGTTGCCATCCACCAGCAGGAAGGCCGGGCGGCGCGACAACCCGCGCACCGCCTGCGCCAGCGCCCAGAGGGTCGCCTGCCGGATATTGTCGCGGTCAATGCGCTCGGGCGGCGCCATGGCCACCGCCACCTCGGCCGTGGCGCAGATTTCGAGATACAGCGCCTCGCGCTTCGCCCGCGTCAGCCGCTTGGAATCGTCAAGGCCCTGCGGCACCCGTTCCGGATCGAGCACGACCGCGGCCGCAACCACCGGCCCCGCCAGCGGCCCGCGCCCCACCTCGTCCGCACCGGCGATGGGCGCATGCCCCTGGGCGTAAAGGCCGCGCTCCCGGGTGAAATCGAGGCCGATCCACGCATCCGCCACAGGCACCTTGACCTTCGGCGGACGGCCGCGCTGGCGCGCAGCGGGCTGCGGCTCCATCGAGGTGCGGCTGGGGTTCGGCTCTCGACGCGGCGGCATGGGTCTCGGCGCGCCCGACGAGGCCCCGGCGACAGGCGGGCCGAGCGATTCGGCCACGCCGTCGTTGATAGCATGGAACCGGGGCGGGGGCCGGGGATTGCTCCTTGTGCCGTGTCAGCCCATGTTCAAGCTCAGGGTTCAAGCTGCCGGCGTTGGCGTCCGCGGGAGAAGAGCATGCGGTGGGAGGATTTCCGCTCCAGCGATAATGTTGAGGACCGGCGCGGCGATGGCGGCGGCGGCGGCGGGTTCCAGATGCCCGGCGGCCGCGGCGGTCTCGGCATCGGTACCATCATCATCGTCGGCCTCATCGGCTGGGCGCTGGGAATCAATCCGGCGCTGCTGATCGGCGGGCTGGAGGCCATCAACGGCGGCGGCTCCACCCAGCAGGCCGCCCCCGCGCCCCAGCGCGGCCGGCCGACCGCCCCGCCCACGGACCAGCTTGGGCGCTTCGCGGCGGCGGTCCTCGCCCAGACCGAGGACGTGTGGACCGAGCTGTTCCGCGCCGACGGCAAGATCTACCAGGATCCGAAACTGGTGCTGTTCTCCGGCTCCACGCGCTCGGCCTGCGGCGGTGCCCAGTCGGCCATGGGGCCGTTCTATTGTCCGCTGGACCAGAAGGTGTATCTCGACCTCACCTTCTTCCAGGAGATGAAGAACCGCTTCAAGGCGGGGGGCGACTTCGCGCAGGCCTATGTGATCGCCCACGAGGTCGGCCACCATGTGGAAAACCTCATCGGCATCCTGCCCAAGGTGCAGCAGGCCCAGGCCCGCGCCTCGTCCCGCGCCGAGGCCAACAACCTCTCGGTCCGCGTCGAGCTGATGGCCGATTGCCTCGCCGGCGTATGGGCCTACCACGCCAACGACCGCTTCCGCATTCTGGAGCCCGGCGACGTGGAGCAGGCGCTCAACGCGGCGAGCGCCATCGGCGACGACACGCTGCAGAAGCGGTCCCAGGGCTTTGCGGTGCCGGACAGCTTTACCCACGGCACGTCGCAGCAGCGGGTGAACTGGTTCACGCGCGGCCTGAAGACCGGCTCCATGCAGCAGTGCAATACCTTCTCCGGCGCGATCTGAGGGACGCCCGCGCCGCCCCCGGCCGAATCGACGCGTCATTGCCTTCCGGAATGACGCGTCTGATGGCCGCTGATGCCCGCCCCACGGTGTCGGTGAACGCACGCCGCCGGCGTGCCAAACGCCTGTCCAGGACCTGCTCTCCCTTGTCTGCTTGAGCGCGGCGGGAGGCATGCCCCCTTGCCTCCGGGCGGCTGGCGTGCGAAGCAGCATCAACGCACGGCGCCGCCGCGGGAGAAGCCTCTCGCGCGGACCGTTCGGCGTCGGCCATTGAAACCTCTTGCAGCCTTCGCTATAGGGGCCGACAACTCATTCCGAAGGGGCCATGCGGCCATCCCTCGGCCCCGGTCGGTGCCTTGCACCAAAGCCTGCGCGCCACGCGGGCGGGCCGCGACCGCAAGGGCCGAGCATACGAGAGGCGTCAGTCCATGTCTTCGACGTTCGACACGGTGGCCAACATCATCGCGGAAACCTGCGACATTCCGCGCGACACCATCACGCCGGACAGCCACGCCATCGACGATCTGGGCATCGACAGCCTCGACTTCCTCGACATCGCGTTCGCCATCGACAAGGCCTTCGGCATCAAGCTGCCGCTGGAGCAGTGGACGCAGGAAGTGAACGACGGCAAGGCCACGACCGAGCAGTATTTCGTGCTCAAGAACCTCTGCGCCCGCATCGACGAGTTGGTCGCTGCGAAGGCCGCCTGAGGCCGATAGATGCGTCCTGAAGTCTTCAAGATGATCGACCGGGTCGTCGCCATCGACCCGTCGCTGGAGAAGATCCACTGCCAGGGCATGGTGCCCGAGGAAAGCTCCATCTTCGAGGGGCACTTCCCCGGCTACCCCATCATGCCCGGCGTGCTGCTCATAGAAGCCATGGCGCAGACCACCGGCTGGCTGGTGCTTGCGCGCAACCGCTTCGAAAAGATGCCCTTCCTCGCCACCGTGAAGGAAGCGAAGCTGCGCACCTTCGTGCTGCCGGGGCAGAACCTCGACCTCTACTCGCAGATCCTGCACGAGGGTTCCGGTTTCGTCGTCGCCAAGACGAACGCCACCCTTGAGGGCAAGCCCATCTGCAGCGCCGAGCTTACCTTCCGCGTGCTGCCCTGGCCCGAGGGCAAGATGAAAGCGGTGGTGATGAAGGTTGCCGAGTACGTCTCTTTCCCCCTTTCGGAATTTGCCGATGCCTGACGTGACTGAAGGCCGGGGCCGGATCCAGCGCGACGTCTGGATCACTGGCATCGGCCTCGTCTCCTCCCTCGGGGAGGGGCTCGATGCCCATTGGCAGGCCTTCGCCGCCGGCTCGGCCCCGGTGACGGACAATACCACCTTCGCGCCCTATGTGGTCCATCCGCTGGTGAAGGTGAGCTTCGACAGCCAGATCCCCAAGAAGGGCGACCAGCGGCAGATGGAGCCCTGGCAGCGCATCGGCACCTATGCGGCCGGCCTGGCGCTCGACAGCGCGGGCATCGCCAAGAACGCCGAAATCCTGTCGAACACCGACATGGTGGTCGCGGCCGGCGGCGGCGAACGCGATTTCCAGGTGGATGCGGCGATCCTGAACGATCTTTCCGCCTCCAACGATGCTGGCCGCCTCCTGAATGAGCGCCTGCTGTCGGACCTGCGGCCGACCCTCTCGCTGGCCCAGCTCTCGAATCTGCTGGCCGGCAACATCTCCATCGTCCACGGCGTCACCGGCTCTTCGCGCACCTTCATGGGCGAGGAAAGCTCGGGCGTGGACGCCGCGCGCATCGCCTATGCCCGCATCGCGGCGGGCCAGAGCGAGATCGGCCTCGTGGGCGGCGCCTACAATGCCGAGCGCGAGGACACGCTGCTCCTCAACGATCTCGACGCCTTCTGCATGAAGGGCGACTTCAGCCCGGCCTTCACCGCCCCCGGCATCGCCTCCGGCTCCATGGGCGCCTTCCTGGTGCTGGAATCGCCGGAGCATGCCAAGGCCCGCGGCGCCACGCCCATCGCCAAGCTGTCCGGCGTCTGGTCGGAGCGGGCCAAGCGCGCCGTCGCCGGGGCCGTGACCGCCAAGGTGAAGTCGCTCCTCGAAAAGGCCGGCACCGCGCCGGGCACCGCTGTCATCTCCGGCGTCACCGGCGCTCGTGAGGCGACCGAGGCCGAGGCCGAGGCGCTGACAGCGAGCGGCCTGCCCGTGCGGGCCGTCGCCAATCGCATCGGGCACGGCTTCGAGGCCCAGTTCATCGCCGCCCTCGCCCTTGCGGCGCTGACGGTGTCCAAGGGCACCCTGTTCCCGCCACTCGCCGGCGACCCGCTTGAAAAGGCGGCGGACGGCGTATCCCGCGTGATCGTGACCCAGGTGGGCCACTGGCGGGGCGAAGGCGCCGGACTGGTGGAGAAGGCCTGAGGGCTTTTCTCCCTCTCCCGCGAGGGGAGGACGGACGATTGTCCTTTGCGCCGGCTTCGGCGTATTTTCCGGCGCGAGTGCCGGGCCCTCCCACAGCGCGGGTCCCGGCGCGCCCTTCGAGCGGCGCCGGGGCGGGCGCGCTTCAACGACAGGAGCCGCGATCATGACGCAGGCGCATCTCGACAAATTCGGCCGCCCCATCGTGGTGGTGACGGGTATCGGCATCGTCACCTCCCTCGGCCAGGGCAAGGAAGACAACTGGCGCCGCCTCACCGCGGGTGAATCCGGCATCCACACCATCACGCGCTTCCCCATCGAGGGCATGCGCACGACCATCGCCGGCACGGTGGACTTCCTGTTCGACGGCCGCGTGGCCGCCCCCAACCTCTCCGAGAAGCTGGCGACCCTCGCCGCCGAGGAAGCCATCGCCGAATCCGGCATCGGCACGCCCGGCGAGTTCCCCGGCCCGCTGTTCGCCGCCGTTCCTCCGGTGGAGCTGGAATGGCCCGAGCGCCAGCAGCTTGCCGATGCGGTGGGCCATTACCCCATCGTCTATCGCGACCTCCTCGGCGCCGCTGCCTCCGGCCAGTTCCGGCCGTGGCATGAGCGCTTCCTGTTCGGCTCGGTGGCGGACCGGCTGGCCGACAAGTTCGGCACGCAGGGCCAGCCCATTTCCCTGTCGACCGCCTGTGCCTCGGGTGGCACCGCCATCCAGCTCGGCGTCGAGGCCATCCGCCGCGGCGAGACCGAAGTGGCGCTGTCCCTCGGCACCGACGGCTCGGTGCATCCCGAGGCGCTGATCCGTTTCTCCCTGCTGTCGGCGCTCACCACCGCCAACGACAAGCCCGAGGAAGCCGCGCGGCCCTTCGCCAAGAATCGGGAGGGCTTCGTGATGGCCGAGGGCGCCGCCGCCTTCGTGCTGGAGAGCTACGCCCATGCGGTGGCGCGCGGCGCGAAGATCCTCGGCGTGCTGGAAGGCTGCGGCGAGATGGCCGACAATTTCCACCGCACCCGGTCGAGCCCGGACGGCCGCCCGATCATCGGCTGCATGAAGAATGCACTTGCCGACGCCGGCGTGACCCCTGATGACGTGGACTACATCAACGCCCACGGCACCTCCACGCCCGAAAACGACCGCATGGAATATGTGGGCCTCAAGGGCGTGTTCAGCGAGGAGAAGCTGGCGGCAACGCCGATCTCCTCCAACAAGTCCATGATCGGCCACACGCTGACGGCGGCGGGCGCCATCGAGGCGGCGGTGTCGCTGCTGACCATCCAGAACGGCCGCATTCCGCCGACCATCAACTACAACATCCCCGATCCGGCCATCCCGCTCGACGTGGTGCCGAACGTCGCCCGCGACGCCCAGGTGCGGCGGGTGATCTCCAACTCGTTCGGTTTCGGCGGCCAGAACGTCTGCCTCGTGCTCGCGGCGGAACCGGCGTGAGCGGATCGCGCACCGGAACTGGCCTCAACCGATGACCGCTCCCATCCTCGTCACCGGCGGCGGCCGCGGGCTTGGCTCGGCCATCGTGCGGCGGCTCGCCGAGGCCGGCTATCCCGTCGTCTTCACCTACCGCTCGGCGGTCGCCGAGGCGGAGGCGCTGATCGCCTACGTCCGTGCGGCGACGCCCGGTGCCGTCATCTCGGCTCGCCCCCTCGACCTCGCCGACCGCGCGGCGGTGGAGGCGTTCGCCGAAGAACTGGAGGCCGGGGAGACCTACTTCGGCTTCTGCCACAACGCCGGCGCCTCCTACGACACGCTCGCCGCCATGATCGACCAGGACAAGGCCGAGGCGGTGATGCAGGTGAACCACTTCGCCTTCGTGCGCCTCGCCCGTGCTCTGGTGCGTCCCATGACCCGCGCCAGGGCCGGCCGCATCGTCGCCATCGGCTCGGTGGCGGCACTGCAGGCGAACCAGGGCAATGCCGCCTATGCCGCGTCCAAGGCCGCCCTGCTCGCCCATGTGCGCGGCCTCGCCATCGAGACCGCACGGCGCGGCGTGACGGTGAATTATGTCGCCCCCGGCTTCATCGATACCGCCATGCTGGAGAAGTTCGCGGACTATCGGGCGAAGATGGAGGCGCAGATCCCCGCCGGCCGCTTCGCCACCCCCGACGACGTGGCACAGGTGGTGGCCTTTCTCTTCTCCCCCGGCGCGGGCTATATGACCGGCGCCATTCTGCCGGTGGATGGCGGGCTCTCCGCCTCGCTCGCCGCCCACCGCTGATCCAACCTTTTGAGAATAACAATGCGTGGCCTCCAGCTCGTCTCCGACCGCAAGCTCGAACTCGTCGATCTCCCCGAGGCGGAAGCCCCGGGCGCCGGAGAGGTGCAGATCCGGGTGAAGGCGCTGGCGCTCAACCACATCGACGTGTGGGGCTGGCGCGGCATGGCCTTCGCCAAGCGCAAGATGCCCCTCGTGGTGGGCGCCGAGGCCGCCGGCGAGATCGTGGCGCTGGGCGCCGACGTGCGCGGCCTCAAGGTCGGCCAGACGGTCGCCATGTACGGCGCCATGACCTGCGGCCACTGCGCCAACTGCCTGAAGGGCCGCGACAACCTCTGCCAGAACGTGGGCGGCGTGCTCGGCTTCCACATCGACGGCTTCGCCCGCGACGTGCTGAACATGCCCGAGCGACTGGTGATCCCCGCCCCTGAGGGCGTCTCCTTCGAGGAAGCGGCCTGCGCCGGCATCACCTTCTCCACCGTCGAGCATATGCTGTTCGACAATGCGAAGCTGGAGAAGGGCGAGACCGTGCTCGTCCATGCCGGCGGCTCGGGCATCGGCTCCGCCGCCATCCGCCTCGCCAAGGACGTGGGCGCCACCGTCATCACCACCGTGGGCGATGACGAGAAGATGGAAAAGGCGAAGGCGCTGGGCGCCGACCACGTCATCAACTACCGCAAGGACCGTTTCGAGCACGAGGTCCGCAAGATCACCAAGAAGGTGGGCGTGGACGTGGTGTTCGAGCATGTGGGCGCCGACACCTGGAACGCCTCGCTGCTCTCCATGAAGCCCGGCGCGCGGCTCGTCACCTGCGGCTCCACCTCGGGCGTCTCGGTGCAGATGAACCTGATGCAGCTGTTCCAGCGCCAGTACAAGATCTTCGGCTCGTTCGGCGCCACCATCCGCAACGTGGCGGACGGGCTCGAGAAGATGGGCCGGGGCGTCAAGCCCGTCATCGACACCGTGGTGCCGCTGGAGAACTTCAACGAGGGCCTGGAGCGGCTGGAAAGCCGCAAGGTGTTCGGCAAGATCGTGGTGAAGTTCTGAGGCGGGGGCGGCGCACGCAACCGTGGCCCGGCTCCCCCTCCCCGTCCGCAAGGCCATCCATCGGCTGAAGCTGGCGCTCGCGCCCGCCATCGAGGTGCTGGTCGCGGGCTACGTGCGCTTCTCCGTGTGGTGGCTGCGCCTGTGGCCGCTGTGGCTCTCGGCCGGCGGCATGGCCTTCTGGGCCAAGCTGCTCGGCCCGTTCTTCGCGGTCAGCAAGGTGGCGCGGCGCAATCTCGCCGCTGCCTACCCGGAGAAGAGCCCGGCGGAAATCAACACCCTCATCCGCGGCATCTGGGCCAACATGGGCCGCCTCGCCGCCGAGTTCGCCCAGCAGGATCGCCTGTGGGACTACGATCCCGCGCATCCGAACGCGGGCCGGATCGAGGTGAAGGGCGCGGAAATCTTCCAGCGCCTGCGGGACGACGGCCGCCCCGCGCTGTTCTTCACCGCCCATACCGGCAATTGGGAATTGTGCGCCATCGCCGGCGCCGCGTTCGGCGTGCCGGGCGGCGTGCTCTATCGCGCGCCCAACAACAAGCGCGCCGCCGAGCTGATCGAGGAGATGCGCTCCGGCACCATGCCCGGCCTCGTGCGCGCCGGCCGCGATGCGGGCCGCCAGATGGCGCGCATGCTGGCCGAGGGGCAGCATCTGGGCATGCTGATCGACCAGTACTGGACCGGCGGTCCGCCGGTGATGTTCTTCGGCCGCCCCTGCGCCACCAACCCGACGCTCGCCCGCCTCGCCCGCCAGTTCGATTGCCCGGTGCACGGCATGCGCGTCATCCGCCTGCCCGGCGCCCGCTTCCGAGTGGAGATCACCGAGGAAATCGCCCTCCCCCGCGACGGCGAGGGCAAGATCGAGGTGGTGGGCGCCATGCAGGCCGTCACGTCAGTCATCGAGGGCTGGGTGCGCGAATATCCCGAACAATGGCTCTGGCTCCACCGCCGCTGGCGGTGAGGTTCCCGCCCCTCCCCCTTGCCGCGCCCCGGCCAATCCTATAAAGCCCGCGCTTTCCGTTTTCGCGAAGGTATGAGGGATGAGCACGGCTGACGTTGCCGTCATCATGGGCAGCCAGTCCGACTGGGAGACCATGCGCCATGCGGCCGAGACGCTGGATGCGCTCGGGATCACGCACGACTGCCGCATCGTCTCCGCCCACCGCACGCCGGATCGCATGTATGCCTTCGCCAGAAGCGCGAAGGCGGACGGCTTCAAGGTCATCATCGCCGGTGCCGGCGGCGCGGCGCACCTGCCGGGCATGGTGGCGGCGCTGACGCCCCTGCCGGTGTTCGGCGTGCCGGTGCAGTCCAAGGCGCTCTCCGGCCTCGACAGCCTTTATTCCATCGTGCAGATGCCGGCCGGAATCCCGGTCGGTACGCTGGCCATCGGCGTTGCGGGCGCCACCAACGCCGCCCTGCTGGCGGCCGCCGTGCTGGCGCTCTCCGACCCCGCCCTCGCCGACCGGCTCGACGCCTGGCGCGCCGCGCGCACGGAAGCGGTGGCGGAACGGCCGGTCTGACCATGCTCAAGCCCGGTAGTGTTATCGGTATCCTCGGCGGCGGGCAGCTCGGCCGCATGATCGCGCTCGCGGCAGCGGAGCTTGGCCTCAAGGCGCATGTACTGTGCCCGGACAAGGACAGCCCCGCCTTCCACGTCAGCGCCGCCCATATCTGCGCCGCCTATGACGATTTCGACGCGCTGGCGCGCTTCGCGGCCGGGGTCGACGTCGTGACCTACGAGTTCGAGAACGTACCGCTGGCCACCGCCGAGTTCCTCGCCGCGCGGGTGCCGCTGCGGCCCGGCGCCAAGGCGCTCGCCATCACGCAGGACCGGCTCGCGGAGAAGAGCTTCGTGCGCGACCTCGGCATCGAGACCGCGCCCTTCGCCGCAGTGGACAGCCTCGCCGATCTCGAAGCCGCGGTTGCGCAGCTGGGCCTGCCTGCCGTGCTGAAGACGCGCCGCTTCGGCTATGACGGCAAGGGGCAGGTGATGATCCGCCCCGGCGAGGATCTCACCGCCGCGTGGCACGCCCTCGGACGGCAGAGTGCCATCCTCGAAGGCTTTGTCAGCTTCGTCCGCGAGGTGTCCGTGGTCGCGGCCCGTCGCGGCGACGGCGCCTTCTGCGCTTATGACGTGACCGAGAACGTGCACCGCGAGCACATCCTGCACACCTCCACCGTTCCCGCGACGCTCACCGCCGATGCGGCGCGCAAGGCCCGAGCCATCGCGCGGGACATCGGCGACGCGCTCGACTACGAGGGCGTGTTCGCGGTCGAGCTGTTCGTGGTCTGCCAGGGGTCGAGCGAGCGGGTGATCGTCAACGAGATCGCCCCGCGCGTGCACAACAGCGGCCACTGGACCCAGGACGGCGCCGTCACCTCCCAGTTCGAGCAGCATGTGCGCGCCATCGCCGGCTGGCCCCTCGGCGAGGTCTCGCGCCTCGGTCGGGCGCAGATGACCAATCTCATCGGTGCGGACGTGCATGACTGGCACGCTCTCCTCGCAGAGCCGGGCACGCACCTGCACCTCTATGGCAAGGAAGAAGCCCGCGCCGGCCGCAAGATGGGCCATGTGGTGCGGGTCGCGCGCGATCCCGAAGCCTGCGCGAACGTGCCGGATGGCGAAGGCTGCTGACTCGTGAGCCGGCTCTTCCCCTAGGGACTGAGACGAATCGCCATGATGACGCATCGCAGCGTTTGACGCATGAATCGGGCGTCCACGGCGGTTTTTTTGTACCGTCGAAGCCATGATCCGAAACTGTGGTGGCAGATGTCTTTGTCCGACGATCGCATCAAGGACCGCTTCTCCGAATGGCTGCGCGACCTTGCACGGCATATGGCCCGGTCCGGGCGCTATTGCAGCTGGCGGGTCATCCAGATCGAACTGCGCTTCATGCAGGGCATCCGCGAGGCGGCCACCTGCTTCTCCGATGCCGCCATCCGCAGCGAGCTCGACGCCCTCTGCCGCGAGGCGCAGAAGAGCGGCACCCCGATCTTCATGCTGCCCGCCCGGAGCGAATCCGGCCTGACGACGGCCGGCTGACGCGTTCGGCGAAGTACCCCGCGAGTCGATGCCGGCGCGCGGGAAAGTGAGCCGGCGCAAGGCGCCGCCTCCCGTTTTCGCCGTTGCGAGGCGTGTGGACAAGCTGCACCTCTTCTGGTAAGAGAGCGCTTCCTTCGGACAGGTCGAGGACAGGCGCACGCGCCATCTTCTGCGGTCCGATGTTTCAGATCAGGTAAGGCTCCGGCTCGGCGCAACAGCTCGAAGAGGTAAACACGTGCAAGTTCTCGTCCGCGATAACAACGTCGATCAGGCCCTCAAGGCGCTCAAGAAGAAGATGCAGCGCGAGGGGATCTTCCGCGAGATGAAGCTGCGTGGCCACTACGAGAAGCCGTCCGAGAAGCGCGCCCGCGAGGAGGCCGAGGCCATCCGCCGTGCACGCAAGCTGGCCCGCAAGCGCGCCCAGCGCGAAGGCCTGATTCCGTCCAAGCCGCGCCCCACCACCCGCTGAAACGCCCAGGTCGCTGAGGTCCGCAACGCCGGGCATTCGAGCTGACCGTCGAAAGCGTTCCCTCAGTCGGTTTATGAGCTTTTGCATCCGCGCGATCCCGGTCGCGCGGATTTGCTTTTATGGCGGCCGGGCATTTTCGTGCGCCGCCTGGCGCCACGCTCCCGCCTGTCGCGCGCCTGTCTCCGAAGCCGTGGGAAGAGAAAGTGGTGTTCGCTCAGATTGCGGTGCAATCCGATCGACGCCTGCTCTAGACTGCCGTTGCGCCGGCATGCCGGGCCTTGATCCGGCTGCGGGTCGGCCGGTCGGCGCAGGGGGCGCAAGGCCTCCGATGAGGGAGAAAGGCCGAATGGTCGCGCGCGTGGTCACTGTCGAGCCCTTCGATATCGTCGTCTTCGGTGCCACCGGCGATCTCGCCCGTCGCAAACTCCTTCCAGCGCTGTTCGAGCGCGACCTCGCCGGCCAGATGCCGGACGACGCGCGCATCATCGGCACCTCCCGCCGCCCTCTGCCCGATGACGACTTCCGTGCCTTCGCCCGTGATGCGCTCGGCGTTGCGGATGGTGTCGAGGACGTGGACCAGGCGGTGCTGGCCCGCTTCCTCAACCGTCTGACCTATGTGGCGGTCGATGCCCTCTCCGACGAGGGCTGGCCCGATCTCGCCGCGACGCTGAAGGCGGGGGAAGATCGCGTCCGCGTCTTCTATCTGGCTGTGGGGCCGGACCTGTTCGATCCCATCTGCGCGCGCATCGGCGCGTTCGGTCTGGTCACCGACCTGTCCCGCGTGGTGGTGGAAAAGCCGGTGGGCAAGGACCTCGCCTCCGCCCAGAAGGTGAATGCGGCGGTCGGGCGCGTCTTCCGCGAGGAGGCGGTGTTCCGCATCGACCACTATCTCGGCAAGGAGACGGTGCAGAACCTGATGGCGCTCAGGTTCGCCAACGCCCTGTTCGAGCCGGTGTGGAACAACGCGCACATCGACCATGTGCAGATCACCGTGGCCGAAAGCATCGGCACCGCCGGCCGCGCCGGCTATTACGACACCGCCGGCGCGCTGCGCGACATGGTGCAGAACCATATCCTCCAGCTCCTCTGCCTCGTGGCCATGGAGCCGCCCGTCTCGCTCGACGCCGACGCGGTGCGCGACGAGAAGTTGAAGGTGCTCAAGGCGCTGGAGCCCATCAACGAGAGCAATTTCGCGCAGATGACGGTGCGCGGCCAGTATCGCGCCGGCGCCTCGGCCGGCGGGGCGGTGCCCGGCTATCTGGAGGAGCTCGGCTCCGGCGAGAGCAGCACCGAGACGTTCGTCGCCATCAAGGCGGAGATCGGCAACTGGCGCTGGTCCGGCGTTCCGTTCTACCTGCGCACGGGCAAGCGGCTCGCTTCGCGCGTGTCCGAGATCGTGGTGGCGTTCCGGCCCATTCCCCATTCGGTGTTCGACGACCACGCCGGCCCCATCATGGCCAATCGCCTGGTGATCCGCCTGCAGCCGGACGAGGGCGTGAAGCTCTGGCTGATGATCAAGGATCCCGGCCCCGGCGGCATGCGCCTGCAGCATGTGCCGCTGGACATGAGCTTCGCCTCCGTCTTCGGCGTGCGGAACCCGGACGCCTACGAGCGGCTTATCATGGACGTGGTGCGCGGCAACCAGACCCTGTTCATGCGTCGCGACGAGGTGGAAGCCGCCTGGCGCTGGGTGGATCCCATCCTCGACGCATGGCGGGCCTCGCGCGACCAGCCCAAGCCCTACACGGCCGGGACATGGGGGCCTTCCGCCGCCATCGCCCTGATCGAACGGGACGGGCGCACCTGGACCGATGACGCCTGAGGCTTCCCGTGACCCCGCCGACCACACCCATCGCCCTCAACACCTATGAGGATTCGGCCGGCCTCGCCCGGGCGCTTGCCGCCCATGTGGCCGAGGCCCTGCGCCGCCGCATCGCCCGCGACGGCATGGCGAGCCTCGCCGTCTCGGGCGGGCGCACCCCGCTCGCCTTCTTCGAAACCCTCTCCGGCGCGCCGATCGACTGGTCCCGTGTGGCGGTGACGCTCGTGGACGAGCGCTGGGTGCCGGAGACGTCGGAGCGATCCAACGCCGCTCTGGTGCGCCGCCATCTTCTGAAGGGACCGGCGGCGGACGCCCGCTTCGTGCCGCTCTATACCGGAGCGGCGACGCCGGAGGACGGGCTTGCGGAGGCCACCGGGCGGGTCGCCGCCCTCCCCTCCCCCTTCGCGGCCGTGGTGCTCGGCATGGGAGACGACGGGCATACCGCCTCCTTCTTCCCCGGCGCCGAGACGCTTGCCGGAGCCATCGATCCCGCGACGCCCGAAATCCTCGCCGCCGTGCGCGCGGATGCGGCGGGCGAGCCGCGCATCACCTTCACCCTGCCCCGGCTGGTTTCAGCCGACACGCTGGTGCTGCACATCGAGGGCATGACCAAGCGCGCAGTGCTGGAGCGCGCCTGCGCCGGCGGCCCCGTTGAAGAGTTGCCCATCCGCTCCGTCCTCAGGGCGCGTGTGCCCCTCGACGTGATGTGGTGCCCCTGAACAAGAGGTCCGAGCCATGACTGAAGCCCAGCCGAGCGCGACCGACGCCGCCTTCGCCGCCCTCGACGCCGCCTGGAAAGGCCGGACCGGGCGCATCGCCGACCTGTTCGCCGCCCCCGATCGCTTCGAGCGCTTCTCCACCAGCTACGGTGATCTGCTGCTCGATTTCTCCAAGACCGCCATCACCGACGAGACTCTGGCGCAGCTGCTGGATCTCGCCCGCGCCGCGGGTGTGGAACAGCTGCGTGACGCCATGTTCGCCGGCGACCACATCAACCTCACCGAGGACCGGGCGGTGCTGCACACGGCGCTGCGCAACCGCTCGGACGAGAGCATTCCCGTCGACGGCATCGACGTGAAGACCGGCGTGGACGAGACCCTGCGCAATCTCACCGCCTTCGCCTATGCGGTGCGCGAGGGGCGCATCGCCGGTGCGCGCGGCAACGCCTTCACCGACGTGGTGAACATCGGCATCGGCGGCTCGGATCTCGGCCCGGCCATGGTGACGGGGGCTCTCGCGCCCTATCACGACGGTCCCCGCTGCCACTTCGTCTCCAACGTGGATGGCGCCCACATCGCCGATACCCTCAAGGGGCTCAATCCGGCAACGACGCTGTTCATCGTCGCCTCCAAGACCTTCACCACCGTCGAGACCATGTGCAATGCGGGCACGGCCCGCGCCTTCATCGCGGATGCGCTCGGCGAGGCCGCCGTGGGTGACCATTTCGCCGCCGTCTCCACGTCCCTTGATCGGGTTGAGGCCTTCGGCATCTCGCGCGAGCGAACCTTCGGTTTCTGGGACTGGGTGGGCGGCCGCTATTCAGTGTGGTCGGCCATCGGCCTGCCGGTGATGATCGCCATCGGGCCAGATCGCTTCGGCGAGTTCCTCGCCGGCGCCGCCGCCATGGACGAGCATTTCCGCTCCGCGCCGCTGGACCAGAACATGCCGGTGCTGCTGGGCCTCGTCGGGATCTGGCACCGCAACATCTGCGGCTATCCCAGCCGCGCCATCATTCCCTACGACCAGCGCCTCGCGCGCCTGCCGGCCTATCTCCAGCAGCTCGACATGGAGAGCAACGGCAAGGGCGTCACGCGCGATGGCCGGCCTGCCGTGCGTGGCACGGGCCCCATCGTCTGGGGGGAGCCGGGCACCAATGCCCAGCACGCGTTCTTCCAGCTGCTCCACCAGGGCACCGACACCGTGCCGGTGGAATTCCTCATCGCCGCGCAGGGCCACGAGCCGAACCTGAAGAATCACCAGAACCTTCTGGTGGCCAACTGCCTCGCCCAGGCGGAAGCCCTGATGCGCGGCCGAACCCTCGAGGAGGCCGCGGCCCAACTCGTCCAGAAGGGATTTTCGGCCGAACAGGTCGCCGCGATCGCCCCCCATCGGGTGTTCCCCGGCGACCGGCCCTCCATCACCATCGCCTATGCGGAGCTCGACCCCTTCTCCCTCGGCCGCATCATCGCGCTCTATGAGCATCGGGTGTTCGTCGAGGCCGCAGTGTGGGGCATCAACGCCTTCGACCAGTGGGGCGTGGAGCTTGGGAAGGAACTGGCGACGCAGTTCCTCCCCGCCGTCGAAGGCGGAGCCCTCCCCCCCGGCGCATCGGGGTCAACAGCCGGCCTCCTGGCCTACCTTGGCGGTCTGGCTCAAGCCTGAAGTGACTGCTTTCGGATGACGCGCGCCTGCGCGCTTGTGCGCGCTTGCCGGCGGCGAGGGGCAATGTTGCTATGCAGCATTGCGGGTCCGCCTCTGCGTATTTTGTATACCACGAGATTGGACAAGCGCGGTACAAGGTGACTGTACCGGGACGCGGAGGCGTCGGGCGAATTGGATCAAGCCCGGCGAAACGCGCCGCATCCCTTCGGCATCATGCCGGGAGAGAGTTATGAACGCGCTTGAGCTTACGGCTTTCGGCCTTTTCGGGATTGTCCTCACCTTCGCCGCCAACGGCCTGACGGCACAGAAGCCGTACATGACGGTGGCCGGCGGCCCTGGCATTCCGATCGAGGATGTCCTGCTGCAGACGCCCGAGCCGCGCGTTGCCCGCGTTGCCCCCTCGACCGACACGAAGGGCGCGGTCTCAAACCTCGTCATGGTTCATGCCGGCCCCTTCACCGCGGTCCCGCGCGGCAACTGACCAAAAAGAAGGGAGCGGCAAGCCGCTCCCTCAGTTGGGCCCGGGGTAGGTGGGCCGAACGTTTGAGGCAGAGCCTCAGCCAGTGACCTTCGCGCTTGCCGGCTGGGCCGCAGCCTGGGCAGCGGCGCCGGCAACGAAGCGGGTGCGCATCGGCTTCAGCACGAAGATGGCCATGAGAGCGGCGATCGCGTTGACCGCAGCGGTGATCATGAACACCAGGTCCCAGTTGCCGAGGCTGGCCACAGCCACCGAGGCCATCGGCACCACCAGCGAGGCCGTGCCCTTGGCGGTGTAGAGAAGGCCGGCATTGGTGGTGGCGAACTTGCCGCCGAAGGTGTCGCCGCAGGTGGCGGGGAAGAGCGAGTAGATCTCACCCCAGGCGAAGAACACGAGGCCGGTCAGCAGCACGAACAGCACCGGGTTGGAGCCGAAGTGGGCCAGGGCCAGCACGCCCACCGCTTCGAGGCCGAAGGCGATGAACATGGTGTTCTCACGGCCGATGTTGTCCGACACCCAGCCGAAGAAGGGACGGGTGAGGCCGTTTAGCACGCGGTCGATGGACAGGGCGAAGGTCAGCGCCGGCATGGTCAGGCCGATGATGGAGACCGGCACGTCGGCGATCTTGAAGTCCTTGGCGATGGAGCCGAGCTGTGCGGTCGCCATGAGGCCACCAGCCGCCACCAGCACGAACATGAGGTACATGACCCAGAACACCGGGGCCTTCACCATCTCGCCGGGGCCGTAGTTGCGACGGCTCTGGGTGGCCGAAGCCTTGACCGCGGGCAGTTGTCCTTCCTTCGGCGCCTGCAGCAGAAGGGAGAGCACCATCACGACCGCGCCCTGCATCAGGCCGAAGAACAGGAAGGTGTGCTCATAGCCCTGCGACTTGATCATGGCCGCGATGGGTACGATCGTGAGCGCGGAACCGGCGCCGAAACCGGCGGCCGTGATGCCCGCGGCGAGACCGCGACGATCCGGGAACCACTTCAGCGCGGAGCCGACGCAGGTACCATAGACCGCGCCCGCGCCGGTGCCGCCCAGGGCTGCCGAGACATAGAGCATGGCGAGGCTGTCGGCCCGCGAATTCAGGAACCACGACAGGGCGCACAGGATACCGCCGATGAACACGACGATCCGCGGGCCGAACTTGTCCACGAACCAGCCCTCGACCGGAACCAGCCAGGTCTCGAACAGCACGAAGATGGTGAAGGCGACCTGGATGGAGGCGCGGCCCCACTGGTGCTTCTCGTTCATGGGCTCGACGAACAGCGTCCACCCATACTGAAGATTGGCGATCATCGACATGCAGATCACGCCGATGAGCAGTTGCAGCCAACGCCCTCCAATCGGGCCGCCGACAGGCGCTGCGGAGTTCTGAGCCATTTCCTTCCCTTTCTCACTGGGGATCATCGAATGCGATGAACGGCCCGTGACGGTCGCCATTCTTGTTCGGGCCGTTCATCGACCCGTTCGCGAACCGTGGGGAAAGGTGCACACAGAATCTGGTATACAGAATGCCGTTACGGCTATGTAACTGTTACTTTTCGCTGTAATTCGGGCGTTAGAGGGCCAATTCGGCAACTCAGATCCAGATCCCGCCTGTAAATAGAGAGGGGCACCCCAGTCCCGCTCCTCGACTTCAGGAATCTCAGATAGAACACGACAGCCGAATAAATCTATTCTGTACTTGAGACATATAAACAAACACCGAATCACTCTGCACTTCTACAGCGTCGCCGCAATCCGGCCAACCCCCGTCATTTCAGAACGGCGTTGCTCGGCCGGGAGTGGATTCGGCATCACCAGCACCATCTCGGCCTTGCCTCCCCTGCGCCTCAAACGAAAAAAGCCCCGGCCGAAGCCGGGGCTTGAGGGACCGCCAGATGGCGGTGGAGGGACTCGTTGGCGCGCGATCGGGCCGCGCGGATTGAATTTCGGTGTGCGCGGGGAGGTCTCGCCCCTTTCCCACACGCCGGCGCCGTCATGGCAGCGCCTGACTTATATGTCCGGGCGGCATTCACCGCCCGGAACAGAGCCTCAGGCTGTCACCTGACGCGCGGCCGTTGCAGCTGCCGCCTCGGCATTGAGCCGGTGATGGCGGGCGAGCATGGGCCGCAGGACGAACAGGGCGCCGAAAGCGGCGGTCAGGTCCATGGCGGCGACGGTGTAGAGCACCGTGCTCCAGCTGCCGGTCGCTTCCATCAGCAGGTTGGCCATCGGCACCAGCAAGGCGGCAAAGCCCTTCGCGGTGTAGAGCATGCCGTAGATCTTGCCGATGTGCTTGGAACCGAAGGTATCCGCGGCCGTGGCCGAGAACAGGGAGTAGACTTCGCCCCAGGCGAGGAAGACGACGCCCGACAGGATCACGAAGGCCCAGGGATTAGTGCCGAACGTGCCCAGCGCGACAATGCCGATACCTTCCATGGCGAAGGCGAAGAACATCGTCTTCTCACGGCCGATATGATCGGAGATCCAGCCGAAGAACGGACGCGAGAAGCCGTTCAGGATGCGGTCCAGCATCAGCGCGAAGGGCAGCGCGGCCATGGTGAAGAAGTACAGGTTCACGTCGATGTGCTTGACGCCGAGATCCTCGGCGATCACGCCCAGCTGCGCCACCGCCATCAGGCCGCCGGAGACGGTGAGGACGAACATGGTCAGCATCACATAGAACACCGGGGTGCGCAGGGCCTCGCCGAGCGTATAGTCCCGGCGGGACTGGGCAACCGTCGAGGAGAACGTCACCTCGCTCTTGCCCGGCGCACGCAGGAAGCCGGCGGCGAGCATGATCACCGCGCCCTGCACGAGGCCGAAGGTGAAGAAGGTGTCCTGGTAGCCGCTCGACTTGATCATCGCGGCAATGGGCAGGATGGTCAGCACCGTGCCCGAGCCGTAACCGGCTGCGGTGAGGCCGACCGCGAGGCCGCGGCGGTCCGGGAACCACTTCAGCGCGGCGTTCACGCAGGTGGCGTAGACGCAGCCGACGCCGATGCCGCCGACGGCAGCCGCCACATAAAGCGCGGTGAGCGAACCCGCATAGGAGTTCATCACCCAGCTGAGGCCGGTGAAGAAGCCGCCGACCAGCACCATCACGCGCGGGCCGTACTTGTCGATGAAGTAACCCTCGATGGGGGTGAGCCAGGTCTGCACCACCACGAACACGGTGAAGGCCACCTGGACGGACGCGCGGGTCCAGCCGTGCGCCGAAACGATCTCAGGAACGAACAAAGTCCACGAATACTGAATGTTTGCTGCCGCCACCATGCAGACGACGCCAGCCACCAACTGGAGCCAGCGATTTGTCGCTGGCGCCTTCACTGCCATTTCGCTCATTTTTCCTACCCCTTAGACCATTTTTATATTTTTGATCTGATTGACCGCCCCACCCTCTTTTTGTCCCTCGTGGCGCGGCGTTTCGTTTTTCGGACGGTTCGTTCCCTCCCCGTCAGACGGCACCGGCGGCACGCATGCCGGCGATCTCTTCGGCCGAGAAGCCCACGCTCGCGAGGACCTCGTCGGTGTGCTCGCCGAGGAGCGGCGCGCGCTCCACCGGCACGTTGTTTGCGGACAGGCTGATGGGGGAGCCGACCGTCACATAGGTTCCGCGCTCGGGGTGCGGCACCTCCACGAGGAAGCCGCGGTCGTAGAGCGCGCGGTCGTCCATGATGTCCTTGGTGGAAAGCACCGGCCCGCAGGGCACGTCGATGGCGTTGAGTGCTTCCATCACCTCGAACTTGGTGCGGCGGGCGGTCCAGCGCTCGATGATCTCGAAGCACTGCTCCAGCCGCTGGGCGCGGGCCTCGTGGGAGGCGAATTTGGGATCGTCGATCAGGTCCTTGCGGCCCACGAGCCGCATCAGCGGCGCCCAGCCCTGGGGCTGGATGATGACGTAGCAATAATCATTCTCGCCGCCGGGCGCGCAGCGCAGCGCCGCGCCGGGCTGGCCGCCGCCAGAGCAGTTGCCGGCCCGCGGCACGCATTCGCCCGAGGGCGCGCCGGGATATTCGGCGAGCGCGCCCGCATCGAGCCGCTGCTGGTCACGCAGCTTCACCCGGAGGAGGTTCACCACGCAGTCCTGCATGGCCACGTCCACCTTCTGGCCCTCGCCCGTCACCGTGCGCTGGAACAGCGCGGCGAGGATGCCGGCGACACAATGGATGCCGGTGCCGGTGTCGCCGATCTGCGCGCTGGAAGCGGTCGGCGGTCCGGAGCGCCAGCCCGTGGTGCTCATCGCGCCGCCCATGGCCTGGGCTATGGTCTCGTAAGCCTTGGCGTCGACACCCGAGGCTTCGGCGAAACCGCGAATGGAGGCATAGATCAGGCGCGGATTGCGGGCGCGGACCTGCTCATAGCCGAAGCCCTGGCGATCGAGCACGCCGGGGCCGAAATTCTCGACCATCACGTCGCAGGTTTCCACGAGGCGGTTCAATGCCTCCTGACCGGCGGGGGTCTTGATGTTGAGGGTAACGCTCTTCTTGTTGGCGTTAAGCATGGTGAAGTAGAGACTGTCCACGTTGGACTTGTCCCTGAGCTGCGAACGGGTGATGTCCCCGCGCCGCGGCATTTCCACCTTGATGACATCCGCACCCAGCCACGCAAGAAGCTGCGTCGCCGAGGGGCCGGACTGAACGTGCGTCATGTCCAGGACGCGCACGCCGTCAAGCGCCTTGCCCATGCACCCACTCCCGGAATTCCCTGCCCTGTTCCTTCGGTGCCGGTCTGCGCCGGCTTGGATGCGCCCCTCGGAGATACGATCGAAGGGACCCACCCCCTGGCATTTCAAGTTTTGAATTACGTATGCCAGATACAGAACTGTAACACTGCGTTCGTCCGTTCGCAAACGGGTTTTGAGT
Organism: Xanthobacter sp.; assembly: GCF_041911315.1. NCBI lineage: Bacteria > Pseudomonadati > Pseudomonadota > Alphaproteobacteria > Hyphomicrobiales > Xanthobacteraceae > Xanthobacter > Xanthobacter sp. The sequence continues at coordinate 62,656 of NZ_JAYRPE010000017.1, forward strand.
CATTCTTAGACGAAAGTAGGAAAAAACCTCGGGGCCGCAGCGGGATACAGGCGGCCCCGAAAAGCTCCCGCGCCTCAGCGCAGGGCGGCGAGACCCGCCTCGATGCCGCCCGAGACGACCTGAAGTGCAGGTTGGGTCTCGGATTCCTTAAGGTAATGGCGCATCAGGTCGGTGGCGCTGATGACACCGACCAGCGCGTAGCTCTCCATGACCGGGAGATGACGCACCTGGTGCTCCACCATCAGCCGCAGCACGGTCTCTATGGTGTCTTCGAGGCTGCAGGAGATGACCTCCCGCTTCAGCAGCGAGGCCAGCACCACCTTCGGCGTGTTGGCCCCATGCTCCAGCACCGCGCGGGTCACGTCGCGCTCGGAGAAGACGCCCACCACCGTGTTTCCCTCGGTGCGGCAGACGTCCTTGATGATGACGGAGGAAATGTTCTCCCGCTTCATCACGAGCACGGCGTCGGCCACCGTCTCATGCATGCGCAGGGTGATGATGCGGGTGTCACGTTTTTCCCGCAGGATATCGTCCACGGTAATCATTGGCGTGTCCTCCCCTGGCGAATGCTCGCCTATTGCCACGGCGAAAGCTTCGCCGGGCAGGGCGGGGCCTTGTTGCGCCCATCTTCCCTCGGATCATCGTGGTATTCAAAATACATCCTGTCAACGCAAGAAGCGTCCCGCACCCGCGCAGAAGATGCTGCATTGCCACAAGATTTCGGGACACCTGCGGCATTGCTTGCCGGCGCACTCTTCCTCGCATGTGATATGATGTATTTGGTGCGCAAGACGGGAATCACTTCAGGCCCGACTGACTGCCGAAAGCCTAAGGCGAAGGGGTGCGATGACGTACCAGGATATCAACGTGAAGCCGATCGAGACGGAATCGAGCTTCCGGATGAAGGCCTACAAGGCGCTGAAGGCGGCCATCATGGAGATGGACATCTACAGCCACCCCGAGGAGATCCGCCTCGAGGAGCGCCAGCTTTCAGAGAAGCTCGGGGTGTCGCGCACGCCCATCCGCGAGGCGATGACGCTGCTTGAGCAGGAGGGCTTCGTGCGCTCCGTGCCGCGCCGGGGCATCTTCGTGGTGCGCAAGACCAAGCAGGAAATCATCGAGATGATTACCGTCTGGGCGGCGCTGGAGAGCATGGCGGCGCGCCTCGCCTGCGAGCGCGCCACCGAGACCGAGATCCGCCAGCTGCGCGAGAACGTCCGCGCCTTCGCCAACCGGAACCCGGAAGAGTTCGTCTCCGAATATTCCGAGGCGAATCTCGCCTTCCACAAGCTCATCATCCGCATGTCCGGCTGCGCCCTGATCGCGGAGACGACGGAGAACCTGTTCCCCCACATGCGCGGCGTTCGCAAGGTGACGATCGGCCAGGCGCACCGGGCCCAGCGCTCCATCGTCGATCACACGCATATCGTCGAGGCCATCGAGAAGCGCGATCCGGACCTCGCCGAACGCCTCGTCCGCGAGCACACCCTCGGCCTCGCCAGGCATGTGGCGGAGCATGGCGAGTTCCTGAACTAGCCTGCGCGCCGCGCGAACCGAAAACAGAAAAGGGCCGGCACTTGCGCGCCGGCCCTTTTTCTTTCCGGGCGAAGACGGCTCAGGCCGCCTTGTGCTTCTCGATCATCGTGACGAAGCGATCGAACAGATAGTGGCTGTCCTGCGGGCCGGGGCTCGCCTCGGGGTGGTACTGCACCGAGAACACCGGCTTGTCGGCCAGCGCGATGCCGGCATTGGAGCCGTCGAACAGGGAGACGTGCGTCTCCACCGCATTCTTCGGCAGGCTGTCGCGGTCCACGGCAAAGCCGTGGTTCATGGAGGTGATCTCCACCTTGCCGGTGGTGAGGTCCTTGACCGGGTGGTTCGCGCCGTGATGGCCCTGGTGCATCTTCACCGTGCGGCCGCCGACCGCGAGGCCGATCATCTGGTGGCCGAGGCAGATGCCGAAGGTGGGCACCCCCTTCTCGATCACCTTCTGGATGACCGGCACCGCATATTCCCCCGTCGCCGCCGGATCGCCGGGGCCGTTGGAGAGGAACACGCCGTCCGGCTGGAGCGCGAGGATATCCTCGGCCGACGTGGTGGCGGGCACCACGGTGACCTTGCAGCCGGCGCGGGCGAGCAGGCGCAGGATGTTGCGCTTCACGCCGTAGTCGATGGCGACCACGTGATGGCGCGGCGCCTCCTGCCGGCCATAGCCGGTTTCCTGATTCCAGGTGGTCTCGTCCCAGTCGAAGCGCTGGATGGAGGTGACGCCGGGCACGAGGTCCATGCCGACGAGGCCGGGCCAGGAGCGGGCTTCCTTCTTCAGCGCCTCGATGTCGAACACGCCATCCGGGGCATGGGCGATGACCGCATTGGGCATGCCAGCCTCACGAATGAGGGCGGTCAAGGCGCGGGTGTCGATGCCGGTGATGCCGGGGATGCCGCGGGCCTTCAGCCAGTCATCGAAATGTCGGGTGGCGCGGTAGTTGGACGGGTCCGTCACCGCGGTGCGCAGCACCACCCCGCGCACGCCGGAGGCCGAGGCCATGGACACCGTCTCGATGTCCTCCTCGTTGGTGCCCACGTTGCCGATGTGCGGGAAGGTGAAGGTGATGATCTGCCCGGCATAGGAGGGATCTGTGAGGATCTCCTCATAGCCGGTGATGGCAGTGTTGAAGCACACTTCGCCGGCGAGATGGCCGGTGGCGCCGATGCCGAAGCCTTCGAGCACGGTGCCGTCGGCGAGCACGAGCAGGGCGGTGGGCCGGGGCTCGGCCCAACCCTCGGTGGCGTTGGGGGCGTGGTCTTGTTCGCTGGTCATGGATCGCCTAGATAGAGGCTCGCGCGCCGCGTTTCCAGCGCCTCTCGCAGGAATTTGTGCGCCCTCAGCGCCGCCGGCCGGATGGCCGCGAGATCCTGCTGCCGGAAATGGCGCCATTCAACACAGGACGGACGATCGTGCTTCGCGACGACATCAACGCGGCCCTCAAAGAGGCGCTAAAGGCCCAGGATAAAAAGAGAACCGGGACGCTCCGCCTCATCAATGCGGCGCTCAAGGACCGGGATATCGAGCAGCGGGGACATGGCAAGGACCCGCTCACCGACGACGAACTGCGCGCCCTGCTCGCCAAGATGGTGAAGCAGCGGGAGGAGAGCGCCCGCATCTATGACGAAGCGGGTCGCCCCGAGCTTGCCGCGCAGGAGCGCGAGGAAATTACCTACATCCAGGCCTTTATGCCCAAACAGCTTTCCGAGGCCGACACGCGCGCCGCCATCGCCGCGGTGATCGCCGAGATCGACGCCAAGGGCATCAAGGACATGGGCCGCACCATGGCCGTTCTGAAGGAGCGCCATGCCGGCGCGCTGGATTTCGGCAAGGCCTCCGGCTGGGTCAAGGACGCGTTGACGGCGGCCTGACCGGGCCGGTTCACACCACCTTTCCGGGTGCTGTTCGGGGGCGGAATCGGTGACGTTCGGCAGATGCCGGGTCCGATTCCGCCCCCTTTTCTATTTCCGGCTCCAGATCTTCCGGTCGACGCCGGGGGGCAGGTCGGCCATCTCGTCAGCGACGAACACCGGCTCCTTGCCCGCCTTCCGCTGCGTAATATAATCCTGCGTCAGCCGCACCACCGTGCCCGAGAGCAGGACGATGGCGACAAGGTTGATGGAGGCCATCAGCCCCATGGAGGCGTCCGCCGTGTTGAACACGGTGGCGACGCTCTGCAGCGATCCCCACACCACCATGGCCAGCAGCGCGACGCGCAGGATGATGACGCCCGAGACATGGCCGTGGCCAAGGAAGACCAGCGCGTTTTCGGCATAGGAATAATTGCCGATGATGGAGGTGAAGGCGAAGAAGAAGATGGCGATGGCCACGAAATAGCGCCCGAGCCACCCCACATGCACTTCCAGCGCGGCCTGGGTGAGCTGGGTGCCGGTGAGTTCCGCCGAGGGCACCACCTCCGACAGGAGGATGAGCAGCGCGGTGGCGGTGCAGATGACGATGGTGTCGATGAACACCCCCAGCGACTGCACGAAGCCCTGGCTCACCGGATGGTGCGGGTCGGGCGTCGCCACGGCGGCGATGTTGGGGGCGCTGCCCATGCCGGCCTCGTTGGAGAACAGGCCGCGCTTCACCCCGTTCATCATGGCCGCCGCCACCGAGCCGGCGACGCCGCCCGCCGCCGCGCCGACGCCGAAGGCGCTGCCGACGATGTGGGCGAGGATGCCGGGCACCAGGGTGATGTGGGTCACGAGCGCGTAGAAGGCGAGGCCCACATAGGCGAGGGCCATGAAGGGCACCACGAATTCCGCGGTGCGGGCGATGGTGGCGATGCCGCCGAAGATGATGACGCCGGACATGAGCGCCACCACCAGCCCGGTGCCGAGCTTGGGCACGCCGAAGGCGCCCTCCACCGCATCGGCGATGGAATTGGCCTGCACCGCGTTAAACACGAGGCCGAACGAGATGATGAGGCAGACCGAGAACAGCCCGCCCGCCCACGAGGCCTTGAGGCCATGGGCGATGTAGAAGGCCGGGCCGCCGCGATAGCGCCCCTCCTCGTCCTTCACCTTGTAGAGCTGGGCCAGCGTGCTCTCGGCAAAGGCGGTGGCCATGCCCAGCGCCGCCACCACCCACATCCAGAAGATGGCCCCCGGCCCGCCCAAGGTGAGCGCCACCGCCACGCCGGCGATGTTGCCGGTGCCGACGCGGGAGGCGAGCGAGGTGCACAGGGCCTGGAACGGGGTGATGCCCGATTTGTCGGTGTCGTTGGAGCGCAGCACCGACCGCAGCATCTCGGGGAAATGGACGATCTGCACGAAGCCGAGCCGCAGGGTGAAATACACGCCCACCGCCAGCAGTCCGTAGATCAGGATGTAGCCCCAGAAGATGGTGTTGAGGAAATCGATCACCGCATCCATGTCGGCCACCCCCCGCTGAAACCGTGAAGCTTACCAGCGGGGCTGTGGCGGTCCATCCCTGCCCGCACCGCGTGCGCCACTTTGTGGACACAATTCGGAGACGGCAGGAGGGGTGTGGATAAGGGGGATTGCGGGGGTGAACCACTCTCGCGCCCCGGACGCATGCAGCGCAGCGGAATGCGAGCCGGGGCCCAGCGCAACAGTCCGCCGGAGGCGCTTCCGAACCCCATCGCTCTCAGGCTTCGTCCCGCTTCGCGGGGAGTCTTGCGCTGGCCCCCGGATCAGCGCTCCACCTTCGGTGTCGCTTGTCCGGGGAACAGGTCAGGACAGCCAGTCCTCCGCCAGATCGCGCCAGTCGGGGTTGTCCCCTTCGATGAGGGCGAGTTTCCAGTCCCGGTGCCACCTCTTCAGCCGCCGTTCGTGAGCGCGGGCAGCGTCCAGATCATCGAACAGATCCACATGCACGAGGAGGTAGACGGCATATTTGCGGGTGAAGCCGGGGACGGCGCCGGAGCGGTGCTCGAACAGGCGGCGGGCCAAGTCGTTCGTGACGCCCACATAAAGCGTCCCGTTGCGGCCGCTCGCGAGGATGTAAACGGCGAAGCTCGGCATTTGCCCGAAGGTAACAGGATTCGGCCCCGCTGCGCGGGAGAGGTATCCCCTACCCCAGATCAGCGCTCCGGCGTCCGCCGTCGCTTGTCCGGAGAACAGCTCTCGCGCCCCGGACGCATGCAGCGCAGCGGAATGCGAGCCGGGGCCCAGCGCAACGAACCGCCGAAGGCGCTTCCTGACCCCACCGCCCTCAGGCTTTGCCCCGCTGCGCGGAAGTCTTGCGCTGGGCCCCGGATCAGCGCTCCGGCTCCGCCGTCGCTTGTCCGGGGAACGACTGCGGCTTCAGCTACGCCATTGCTTCTGTGGGGCCCCCCGTTTCCCCCTCCCCCCATTCCCGGCTACACTGAAGGGCTGATCTTCCGGCGCCTGACTTTGGGTGACCGACGTCCCGCGCCCCTCACAGACTGCTGGCTCCGCCTGCCCATGCGCTTTTCACCCGCCTTTCTCGACGAGATCCGCGCCCGGCTTCCGGTGTCGGAGGTGGTCGGCCGTCGGGTGAAGCTGAAGAAGCAGGGGCGCGAGTTCGCCGGGCTCTCGCCGTTCAACGCGGAGAAGTCGCCGTCCTTTTTCGTCAATGACCAGAAGGGCTTCTACCACTGCTTCTCCTCCGGCAAGCACGGCGACGTGTTCGATTTCCTGATGGAGACGGAAGGGGCCTCCTTCGGCGAGGCGGTGGAGCGGCTGGCCGCCATGGCGGGCCTGTCCCTGCCGCAGGAGACGCCGGAGGCGGCGGCGAAGGAGCAGCGGCGGCGCACCCTCTATGAAGTGATGGCGCTGGCAGCCAGGCATTTCGAGGCCAACCTGCAGTCCCGCCTCGGCGCCAAGGCGCGCGGCTATCTCGCCGACCGGGAGATCGGCCCCGCCACGCAGAAGCGATTCGGCCTCGGCTATGCGGCGGGCGAGCGATTCAACCTGAAGGAGGCGCTGGGCAAGGAGGGCGTTTCCGTCGCCGACATGGTGGAGGCGGGCCTGCTCATCTCCGGCGAGGACATTCCCGTCCCCTACGACCGCTTCCGCGACCGGGTGATGTTCCCCATCACAGACCTCAAGGGTCGCGTGGTGGCCTTCGGCGGCCGGGCGCTGGAGAAGGACGTTCCGGCGAAATACCTCAATTCCCCGGAGACCCCGCTCTTTCACAAGGGGTCCTTGCTTTATAACGGCTTTTCCGCCCGCACCGCCGCCCAGTCCGGTGCCCGCGTCATCGCGGTGGAAGGCTATGTGGACGTGATCGCCATGGTGGAGGCGGGCTTCACCGGTGCCGTGGCACCGCTTGGCACCGCCCTCACCGAGGACCAACTGCAATTGCTCTGGCGCATGTCGGAAGAGCCGCTGCTGCTGTTCGACGGCGACAAGGCCGGCCGGCGCGCCGCCCACCGCGCCATCGACCTTGCCCTGCCGCACCTCAAGGCCGGCCGCAGCCTCTCCTTCGCAGCCTTGCCGGAAGGGCAGGACCCCGACGACCTGATTCGCCGCTCCGGCCGCGAGGCCATGGAGCAGGTTCTGGCGCAGGCGCGCCCTCTCGCTGCGGAACTCTGGGCGCGGGAAAGCGAAAATGCCTCGCTGGAGACCCCGGAGCGTCGGGCGGGCCTGGAAGGCCGGCTGAACGAGGTCGTGAACGCCATCGGCGACGAGACGGTGCGCAAGCATTACCGGGCGGATTTGATGGGCCGGTTCAACGCCCTCGTGGCCCCCGCGGATCGCGCGCGCGGCCCCGGTCGCGGGGGCGGCAGCCGGGAGAGCTGGTCACCCGGTTTCACCCCCGGACGGGGGCGCGGCGGCAAGTTTCCCGGTAAGCCTTCCGCCCCGCCGCTGGCACCGCGCGGACAAGAGATTGCAAGGAGCGCGCTGGTGCGCGGCCCCATGGCCGCCTTGCCGCGCAACGAGGCGCTGCTGCTGTTCTGCCTCATCAACCACCCCTTCCTTCTGGATGAGGCGGGCGAGGAGGTGTCGAGCCTGCCCCTCGCCAATCCGGAGGCCGACCGGCTGCGCCGCGCGCTCATCGAGGCGCACCTGGAGGGGCTGGATGCGGAGGCCCTCGCCGAGCATCTCGACCGCTCGGATCTCGACGCCCTGACGCGCCGGGTGAAGGCCCTCGCCAACCCCCGCCACGACTGGCCAGCCTATTCGGATACCGCAGAAGCCGATGTTCGGCTCTGGTGGCATCAGCGCACGGCCTTGCATCGCAAGGCTCACGCGCTATCTAGAGAGCTGAAGGAAGCCGAGCGCACGCTGGGGGAGGATCCCAGTGAGGTCAATTTCGCCTGGTTGAGGGACGTCCGCGAGCGCCTGTCGGCGATCGAGGGGACCGAGGCGCTGGTGGAAGGGTTCGGTGCATCTTCGGGTCGTTCGGCCGTGCGGTCCCTTTAAGGGCGCGCAAGCCGGAGCGGCACAATTTGGCCAAGAGCGTCTGGCATGGCCCGCAGGGCGGGTGCATGCCGAAGCTTCGGCCCACGGGACGGAAGGCAGCCTGCCGCCGACGACCATAGGGGTTGGAAGCGCGTTCAGGCTGGTTTAACGGGATGGCGTCAAAAAGGCCGCTCCCGGGTTCAAGGGCAAAAGGTGGCGAGGCAGAGGAGCCGCGCCGCCGTTCTGCTGTTGGAAATCGGCGGGATCAGCAGGAGAAGTCGATGGCGAAGCAATCTTCCGAAGCCACAGAGGCCCCGGAGAAGGAGACCGACGCCCCCGACGGGCCGTTGCTCGACCTGTCCGACGCCGCTGTGCGGAAGATGATCAAGAACGCCAAGCGGCGCGGCTACGTGACCTACGAGCAGCTCAACGAGGTGATGCCTTCCGAGGAAGTCACCTCCGAGCAGATCGAGGACACGCTGGCGATGCTCAATGACATGGGCATCAATGTCATCGAGGCCGAGGAAGCCGAGGCCGAAGAGGGCAGCGAGGAGACCGAGACTCCCGACGAGCCGGAAGAGGCGGAAGGCGGCGAGCTGGCCGAGCCCGCCCCGCGTGCGGTCGCCCGCGCCGAGACCAAATCCGAGCCGGCCGAGCGCACCGACGACCCGGTGCGCATGTACCTGCGCGAGATGGGCTCGGTGGAGCTGCTCTCCCGCGAGGGCGAAATCGCCATCGCCAAGCGCATCGAGGCCGGCCGCGAGGCCATGATCGCCGGCCTGTGCGAGAGCCCCCTCACCTTCCAGGCCATCATCATCTGGCGCGACGAGCTCACCGAAGGCCGCGTGCTGCTGCGCGACATCATCGATCTCGAAGCCACCTATGCCGGCCCCGAGGGCAAGAACCCGCCCGCGGCCCTCGGCGAGGAAGCAGCCCTCGCCCCCGAGGCGGGCGAGGACGGCCTGCTCGGCGACGGTGCCGGCCCCGATGGCGAAGAGGACGACATGGAGAATTCCATGTCGCTCGCCGCCATGGAGGCGGAGATCAAGCCGAAGGTGGTGGAGACCTTCGACCGCATCCATTCCAGCTACACCAAGCTGCGCCGGCTGCAGGACCAGAACGTCGAGTCCAAGCTCAAGAACGAGACCCTCTCGCCCGCGCAGGAGCGCAAGGCGAAGAAGCTCAAGGAAGAGCTGGTCGGCGACGTGAAGAGCCTGTCGCTCAACCAGGCGCGCATCGACGCGCTGGTGGAGCAGCTCTACGAGATCAACAAGCGCCTCGTGGGCTACGAGGGCCGCCTGCTGCGTCTCGCCGACAGCTACGGCGTCTCCCGCGACGACTTCCTGAAGAACTACATGGGCGCGGAGCTGGACCCCAAGTGGGTGCTGCGCATCTCCAAGCTCGGCACGCGGGGCTGGAAGGGCTTCGTCGCGCACGAGAAGGACACCATCCACGAGATCCGCGGCGACATCCACGCGCTGGCCACCGAGACCGGGCTGGAGATCGCCGAGTTCCGCAAGATCGTGCAGATGGTGCAGAAGGGCGAGAAGGAAGCCCGCCAAGCGAAGAAGGAAATGGTGGAGGCGAACCTGCGCCTCGTCATCTCCATCGCCAAGAAATACACCAACCGCGGCCTGCAGTTCCTGGACCTCATCCAAGAGGGCAACATCGGCCTGATGAAGGCGGTGGACAAGTTCGAGTACCGCCGCGGCTACAAATTCTCCACCTACGCCACGTGGTGGATCCGGCAGGCCATCACCCGCTCGATCGCCGACCAGGCGCGGACCATCCGCATCCCGGTCCACATGATCGAGACGATCAACAAGATCGTCCGCACCTCGCGGCAGATGCTGCACGAGATCGGCCGCGAGCCCACTCCGGAGGAGCTGGCCGAGAAGCTCGGCATGCCGCTGGAGAAGGTGCGCAAGGTGCTGAAGATCGCCAAGGAGCCCATCTCCCTCGAAACGCCCATCGGCGACGAGGAGGATTCGCACCTCGGCGACTTCATCGAGGACAAGAACGCCATCCTGCCCATCGACGCCGCGATCCAGAGCAATCTGCGCGAGACGACGACCCGGGTGCTGGCCTCCCTCACCCCCCGCGAGGAGCGCGTGCTGCGCATGCGCTTCGGCATCGGCATGAACACGGACCACACGCTGGAGGAAGTCGGCCAGCAGTTCTCCGTGACGCGCGAGCGTATCCGCCAGATCGAGGCCAAGGCCCTGCGCAAGCTCAAGCACCCGAGCCGCTCGCGCAAGCTGCGCTCGTTCCTCGACAACTGAGCGGCGCACGTCTTCAGAATCAAACGGCAGGCTTCGGCCTGCCGTTTTCGTTTGGGCGCCCGGCCCCTGAACTCGGCTGCTGCCGGGCGGTGACAAGCGCATAGGACAAGCCTCGCGCCCCGGACGCATGCAGCGTCAGCGGAATGCGAGCCGGGCCCTAGCGCAAAGGTCCGCCGAAGGCGCTTCCTGATCCCGGCGCTCGAAGGCATTGCCCCGCTTCGCGGGAATCTTCCCCTGGCCCCCGGATCGGCGCTCCGGCTTCGCCGTCGCTTGTCCGGGGAACGGGCGTTCTCGGGATGGTCACACCCCCAGAAACCGCCCCACCAGCTCCGCATCCCCCGCGAAATCCGCAGCCGGGCCGGAATGCACCACCCGGCCCTTCTCCATCACCGCCACCTGATCGCACACGCCGGCGAGCGCGGAGACGTGCTTGTCGACGACGATGAGGGAGAGCCCCTCCCCTTTCAGCACCGACAGCACCGCCCAGATCTCCGCGCGGATAAGCGGGGCGAGGCCTTCGGTGGCTTCATCCAGAATGAGCAGGCGCGGGTTGGTCATCAGCGCGCGGCCGATGGCGAGCATCTGCTGCTCGCCGCCGGAGAGGCGGTTGCCGTAGTTGCGCCGCCGCTCGGCGAGGCGCGGGAACAGCCCATAGACGCGCTCCAGCGTCCACGGCGGCAGGCCGGAGCGGCCGGGGGTGGCGGTGGCGACGAGGTTTTCCTCCACGGTGAGCGTGGGGAAAATCTGCCGCCCCTCGGGCACGAGACCGAGGCCGAGGCGGGCGATCCTGTGCGGCTTCAACCCGCGCAAGGCCACGCCGTCGAAGGTCAGCGTGCCGCCTGAGGGCGGAAGAAGGCCCATGATGGCACGGATCGTCGTCGTCTTGCCCATGCCGTTGCGGCCCACCAGCGCCAGCGCGCCGCCCATGGGCACGGATAGGTCCACGCCGAACAGGGCCGGCGTGCCGCCATAGCCGGCGGTGAGCCCCGCGATGGTGAGGAGCGGCGCGCTCATGCGCCGTCCCCGAGATAGGCGGCTCGGACGGCGGCGTCGGCGCGCACGGCGTCCGGCGTGCCGCAGGCGATGATGCGGCCGTTGACCAGCACGCTGATGCGGTCGGCGAGGCGGAACACCGCATCCATGTCGTGCTCCACCAAGAGGATGGCGCAGCGGCCCTTGAGGCGGGTGAGCAGCGTCACCATGGCGGCGGATTCCGCCGGCCCGGTACCGGCCATGGGCTCGTCCAGCAGCATCAGGCGCGGGCGGGCGGCGAGCGCCATGGCCAGCTCCAGCGCCCTTTTCTCTCCATGGCTGAGGGCGGCGGCCGCCACCCCGGCGCGGGCGGCAAGGCCCACTTCATCGAGCAGGCCGGCCGCCTCCTCCCGCGCCGCGCGGTCGGAGGACGCGGGGCGCAGCAGGCGGAAGGTGCGCCCGCGCGCGGCCATCACGGCCAGCGCCGCGTGCTCCAGCGCGGTGAAGCGGGGAAAGATGGAGGTGATCTGGAACGCCCGCGCGAGGCCCAGCCGCGCCCGGCGATGCACCGGCAGTCGGGTGATGTCCGCCCCGTCGAAGCTGATCGTGCCGGCGTCGGGCATCACCTCTCCGGCGATCTGGCCGACGAGGGTCGTCTTGCCCGCGCCGTTGGGGCCGATGAGGGCATGGATCTCGCCGGGCATGACGGCGAGGTCCACCCCGGCCGTCACGTGCAGCGCGCCATAGGCCTTGGCGAGGCCGGCGATGTGGAGCAGCGCTTCAGCCATCGCGCCGGCTCCCCAGCAGCGCGGCGATGCCGCCGCGCGCCAGCACGAGCAGCACCAGCAGCGGGCCGAAGAGGATGCGCCAGTGTTCCGTGAGATGGGCAAGCCCATCCTCCAGCAGCACCACCCCCAGCGCGCCGAGCACCGGGCCGAGGGCGCTCAGGGGGCCGCCCGCCACCACCATGACGATGAACTCGGCCGAGCGGTGCCAGGAGAGATAGGCCGGGCTCACGAACTCGGTGAGATTGGCATAGAGCGCGCCCGCGAGCCCGGCGAAGGCGCCGGCGATGACATAAGCGACGAGGCGATAGGCGTAGGGGTCCACCCCCAGCGCGCGCAGCCGCCGCTCATTGTCCCGCCCCGCCGCCAGCACCCGGCCGAAGGGCGAGCGCGCCAGCATGGTCGAGACGAGCACGGTGAAAGCCAGGAGCCCCAGCACCACGTAGTGGAAGGTCTTCGGGTCCTTCAGCCAGCGCGCCCCCGCCACCGTGGAGCGGGCGGCCAGCGTCAGGCCATCGTCGCCGCCATAGGCGGACAGGCTCTGGGTGACGAAGAAGGCCATCTGCCCGAAGGCCAAAGTAATCATGATGAAATAGACGCCGCGCGTGCGCAGCGAGATCGCTCCCGTGACGAGGGCGAACAGCCCCGCCGCCGCCATGGCCACGGGGAAGGAGACGAGGGCGTCGCGCACCCCCTCTTCCATCAGGATGCCCACCGCATAGGCGCCGATGCCCATTGTGGCCGCATGGCCGAAGGAGACGAGCCCGCCCTGCCCCAGGATGAAGCCGAGGCTGGTGGCGGCCAGCGCGAAGATCATGGCCCGTGCCACCAGCGTCAGCATCGCATTGTCGGCGAAGGCCGGGACCGCGGCGAGAGCCGCGAACACCGCGAAAGCAAGGAGAAGCCGTTTCATGCCGGCGCCGGGAACAGGCCGCGCGGGCGGAAGAAGAGGATGGCCGCCATCAGCACATAGACGCTCATGGAGGCGAGCGCCGGCCCAGCCGCGCTCGCGGCGGAGGCGGACATGACGAGCTTGAGGATATCAGTGAGGAAGGAGCGGCCGAGCGTGTCGATCAGCCCCACCAGCAGCGCCGCCACGAACGCCCCGCGCATGGAGCCGATGCCGCCGATGACGATGACCACGAAGGCGAGGATGAGGAGATTATCCCCCATGCCCGGCTCAACCGAGAGGATCGGCCCCGCCATGGCGCCGGCGAAGGCCGCGAGCATGGCGCCGAAGGCGAAGATGCGGGCGAACAGGGCATTGATGTCCACCCCCAGCGCCGAGACCATGGGCGCGTTGGTCGCCCCCGCCCGCAGCAGCATCCCCGCCCGCGTGCGGGTGACGAGCACGTAGAGCAGCCCCGCCACGCCAAGCCCCGCGCCAATGAGGACGAGGCGGTAGACGGGATAGTTCAGCCCATCCATCAGCCGCACCGAACCGGACAGCGCCTGCGGCATCGGGATGGCGAGGGGCGCCGAGCCCCACACCATGCGCACCGCCTCGCTCACGAACAGGATGATGCCGAAGGTGGCCAGCACCTGATCCAGATGGTCCCGCCCATAGAGCTGGCGGATGACGAGGCGCTCCAGCAGCAGCCCCAGCACCAAAGCGGCGGCAAGCGCCAGCGGCAGGCCCAGCCAGAAGCTGCCGGTGAGCGCGGTGGCCGTCACCATGAGATAGGCGCCCAGCATGTATTGCACGCCGTGCGCGAGATTGATGACATCCATCACCCCGAACACCAGCGTCAGCCCCGCCGCCACCAGGAACAGCAGGATGCCGAGCTGGAGCCCGTTGAGCATCTGGACGAGGAAGAGGGTGAGGGTCATGGATCGCGCGGGTGGACAAAGGAAGAGTGTTACGCACCCAAGCCGCCGTCATGGCCGGGCTTGTCCCGGCCATCCACGTCGACCCGCACGCGCCAATGCGGCAGGACCGTTCCCGGCCTCGCCACGTGGATGCCCGGCACAAGGCCGGGCATGACGGTGACTCATCAGAATTTCGTTCCCCGGACAAGCGACACCGCAGGTGGAGCGCCGATCCGGGGGCCAGGGAAAAGGTCGGCGAAGCCGGCGAAATCGGTTCCGGCCTCAGGTCTCGCCGCCTGCGGCGAACCCTTGCGCTGGACCCCGGCTCGCATTCCGCTTTCGCTGCATGCGTCCGGGGTGCGAGATGAAGTGAGGGTGGCCCCTCACTTCATCTCGCAC
>NZ_JAYRPE010000018.1:0-11978 GCF_041911315.1 Xanthobacter sp.
GCCCCGCCGGCGCCGGTGCCCGTGGTGACGCCTTTGCCGACCGCGCCGCCCCCGGCGCGGGACTCGCAGGCCTGCGCGGTGGTGGCGGCGCTGCCCGAACCGGCGCTGCTGCTTTCGGCCGCCGGCAACATCATCACCGCCAACCAGCGCGTCGCCCTGGCCCTCGGCCCGACGCGGGTGGGCGATCCCCTGTCCTTCGTGGTGCGCGTGCCGGAGGTGCTGGACGCGGTGCGCGCCGCGGCGGCGGACGGCGTGCCCCGGCGGGTGGAGTTCGCCGAACGCATTCCCCTCGACCGCTGGCTGGAGGCGCATGTGGTGCCGCTCCGGCTGCACGTCTCCCCCGAGCGCGCACCCGACGCCGTGCTGCTCACCTTCCGCGACCTCACCCAGCAGCGCCGCGTGGAGCAGATGCGGGCGGACTTCGTGGCCAATGCCAGCCACGAGCTGCGCACCCCGCTGGCCTCCCTGTCGGGCTTCATCGAGACGCTGCAGGGCCCGGCGCGCAACGACACGCCGGCGCGCGAGCGCTTCCTCGCCATCATGGCGGCGCAGGCGCGGCGCATGTCGCGCCTCATCGACGACCTGCTCTCGCTCTCGCGCATCGAACTGAACGCCCACGTGCAGCCGCAGACCAAGGTGGACCTTGGCGCCATCATCGCCCACGTCTGCGATACCCTCTCCCCCCTCGCCCGCGACCGCGGGGTGGAGCTGGAGCAGGTCCGCGAGACGGCCGACCTGGAAATCCTCGGTGATCGCGACGAACTGATCCGCCTGTTCGAGAATCTGGTGGAGAATGCCCTGAAATACGGCGCCGCCGGCAAGAAGGTGGAAGTGCGCCTCGCCCGCGAGAACGGCACCGCCGTGGTGAGCGTGCGCGACTTCGGCCCCGGCATCTCGCCGGAGCACCTGCCCCGCCTCACCGAGCGCTTCTACCGGGTGGACGTGGCGGCCAGCCGTGACCAGGGCGGTACGGGATTGGGGCTCGCCATCGTCAAGCACATCGTGGCCCGCCACCGCGGCCGGCTGGGCGTGGAAAGCGAGCTCGGCAACGGAGCAATCTTCTCCGTGCGGATGGAAGCTTTGCCGAACCCGGAAAAAAACCTATAAAAGGCAAGGGCGTAAGCTGTCATGTCCATGTCACGGACGCGTCATAGAACCTTGGCGCGCCGGGGCTAAGAGTCCTGAGCCCAGTTGCCCCGGCTCCTGCCGGAGCGGCAACCGATTTGGCAAGGAGAGATATCGTGAAGCTCACCACCGCTCTCGGCGTGATCGCCGTAGCTGGCTCGCTGTTTGCCGGCAGCGCCCAGGCTGTCGATTTCACCGGCGCTGGCGCGTCCTTCCCCGCCCCCGTCTACCAGTCCTGGGGCGCCAAGTTCAAAGAGAAGACCGGCGCGACGCTGAACTATCAGTCGATCGGCTCCGGCGGCGGCCAGAACCAGATCATCAATCGCACCGTGGACTTCGGCGCGTCCGACGCGACGGTCCCGGGCGAGAAGCTCGCGGCCAACAACCTGCTGCAGTTCCCGACCGTGATCGGCTCGGTGGTCGCCACCGTCAACCTCGACGGCGTCACCACCAACCAGCTCAAGCTCACCGGCCCGGTGCTCGCCGACATCTATCTCGGCAAGATCACCAAGTGGAACGACAAGGCCATCGCCGACCTGAACCCCGGCGTGACCCTGCCCTCGAACGCCATCGTCCCGGTCTATCGTTCGGATAGCTCGGGCACGACCGCGATCTTCACCTCCTACCTGTCGGCCGTGAGCCCGGACTGGAAGTCCAAGGTCGGCTCGGCGACCTCGGTCCAGTGGCCCACCGGCGCTGGCGCCAAGGGTAACGAGGGCGTCACCGGCACCGTCAAGAACACCAAGGGCGGCATCGGCTACGTCGAGTTCATCTACGCCGCCGCCAACAAGCTGGTCGTGACCCAGCTGCAGAACAAGGCCGGCAAGTTCGTCACCCCCGAGGTCGCCGGCTTCCAGGCCGCCGCCGCCTCCGCCGACTGGAAGGGCGCCAAGGACTTCGCCGCTTCCATGATCGACGCCCCGGCCCCCGAGGCCTGGCCGATCGTCTCCCCCACCTACATCCTGCTGCCGAAGAACCCGACCAACGTCGAGGCTTCGCGCGAAGTGATGAAGTTCTTCGAGTGGGCCTACACCAAGGAAGGCGCGGACATCGCCGAGGGCCTGCACTACATCCCGCTGCCCGCGGCGGTGGTCGAGCAGGTGAAGGCCGCCTTCAAGGCCGAAGTGAAGGGTCCGGACGGCAAGCCCGTCCTCTGATCTGAAGAAGATCGCGCCGCTCTCCCAGGAGGGCGGCGCTTTTCCATCAGGCGACAGGTCCGGTAGCGCACACGCATCGACAAGCCGGGGCAGGGGATAAAATGGACGCGACGGTGGACGGCATGCGGTCTGGCTCGGCAGAGCCCATCAGCAAGGCCAAGGGCACGGGACGGATCGCCGATCCGATCTTCGTCACCCTCCTGTGGGCGAGCGGCATCTTCGTCCTCATCCTTCTCGGCCTCATCATCGCCGAGCTGTTCAAGGGCGGCCTGCCGGCGCTCCAGCACTTCGGGCTCGACTTCATCTGGTCGTCCGCCTGGAACCCGGTCACCGAGAATTTCGGCGCCCTGGTGATGATCTACGGCACGCTGTTCTCCGCCATCATCGCGGTGATCGTGGCGCTGCCGCTCTCCTTCGGCATCGCCTTCTTCCTCACCGAGATCGCGCCCCAGCCGCTGAAGCGGCCCGTCGGCGTCGCGGTGCAGCTTCTGGCCGCAGTGCCCTCCATCATCTACGGCATGTGGGGCTTCTTCGTCGTCGTCCCGCTGATCGCCGCCTACGTGCAGCCCCCGCTGATCGACCTGTTCGGCGACCTTCCGGTCATCGGCGCCCTGTTCGCCGGCCCGCCGCTCGGCTCGGGCATGCTCACCGCCGGCCTCATCCTCGCGGTGATGATCCTGCCCTTCATCACCGCCATGTTCGTGGAGACGCTGGAAAGCGTGCCGCCCATGCTGAAGGAATCGGCCTACGGCATCGGCGCCACCACCTACGAGGTCTACAAGAACGTCTCGGTGCCCTACGGCAAGACCGCCATGGTGGGCGCCATCATGCTCGGCCTCGGCCGCGCGCTGGGCGAGACCATGGCCGTGACCTTCGTCATCGGCAACGCGACGCGCCTGTCCGCCTCCCTGTTCGCGCCGGGCGCGACCATCGCCTCCACCATCGCCAACGAATTCCCCGAGGCCCCGATCGGGTCGCTGAAGCTCACCTCGCTGCTGCAGCTCGGCTTCATCCTGTTCGTGATCTCCTTCATCGTCCTTGCACTGTCCCGGGCGCTCGTGCGCTCGCGGCTCGACTGACCGGGAGCTTCAGAACCATGGCTTCCCTCGCCGCGCGCCGCGCCACCGACCGGGCCGTCAAGGCCATCTCCACCGGCTTCGCCGTCTTCGCCCTGTTCCTTCTCGGCTGGATCCTCTGGACCCTGCTCTCCCGCGGCCTGCCCGCGCTGGGATTGAACGTCTTCACCCAGGTCACCAAGCCGCCGGGCCAGGGCGGCGGCCTGCTGAATGCCATCGTCGGCTCGCTGATCCAGATCGGCATCGCCATGGCCATCGGCGGCCCCATCGGCATCTTCTGCGGCACCTTCCTCGCCGAGAACGGCAAGGGCACCAAGGTCGGCGCCGCCGCCCGCTTCGTGAACGACATCCTGCTGTCGGCGCCGTCCATCCTGGTGGGCCTGTTCATCTACACCCTGCTGGTGGTGCCGCTCGGCGGCTTCTCCGGCTGGGCGGGCTCCATCGCCCTGGCGATCCTGGTGATCCCGGTCATCGTGCGCACCACCGAGGACATGCTGAACCTCGTGCCCGTCGGCCTGCGCGAAGCCGCCTTCGCGCTCGGCGCGCCGCAGTGGAAGGTGGTGATGTTCATCACCTGGCGCGCGGCCCGCGCCGGCATCGTCACCGGCGTGCTTCTGGCCATCGCCCGCGCCGCCGGCGAGACCGCGCCGCTGCTGTTCACCTCGCTCGGCAACAACGCCATGTCGACCGACCTGTCGAAGCCCATGGCGAGCCTGCCCATCGCCATCTACCAGTTCGCCGGCAGCCCGTTCGACGACTGGGTCTCGCTCGCCTGGGCCGGCGCACTGCTCATTACCGTGGGCGTGCTGGTGCTCAACGTGGCGTCCCGCCTCTTCCTGGCGCGGAGCCACTAGCTCCCGCCGCCGCCCTTTCCATTTCCTCCGAAGCAAGGCCAAGGCCCAAGCGAGGACAAAATGACTTCAGCCGTCGATCCCACCTTCAATCTCGCCTCCGCCGTGGGTGCCAAGCCGGACGCGCCGCCGGCCCCCGCCAAGATCAAGGTGGAGAACCTGCAGTTCTACTACGGCAGCAACCATGCGCTGCGGAACATCAACTTCGAGGTTCCCGAGAAGCGCGTGACCGCCATGATCGGCCCGTCGGGCTGCGGCAAGTCCACGCTGCTGCGCGTGTTCAACCGCATGTTCGACCTCTACCCCGGCCAGCGCGCCGAGGGCTCGGTGCTGTTCGACGGCGTGAACATCGTCGGCAAGGAGCTGGACCCCACCATCGTGCGCACCCGCATCGGCATGGTGTTCCAGAAGCCCACGCCGTTCCCCATGTCGATCTATGACAACATCGCGTTCGGCGTGAAGCTGCACGAGAAGCTCTCCAAGGCACAGATGGACGAGCGCGTGGAATGGTGCCTGCGCAAGGCCGCCATCTGGGACGAGACCAAGGACCGCCTGCATACCTCGGCGCTCGGCATGTCCGGCGGCCAGCAGCAGCGCCTGTGCATCGCCCGCACCATCGCGGTGAAGCCGGAAGTGATCCTGCTCGACGAGCCCACCTCGGCCCTCGACCCGATCTCCACCTCGAAGATCGAGGACCTGATCGACGAGCTGAAGCAGGAGTTCACCATCGTCATCGTCACCCACAACATGCAGCAGGCCGCGCGCTGCGCCGACATGACCGCCTTCTTCTATCTGGGCGAGCTGATCGAGATGGCGCCTTCCGACGTGATCTTCACCAATCCGAAGGAGATCAAGACGCGCGACTACATCACCGGCCGCTTCGGCTGACGGATTGAAGGATCACTGAGATGCCGGATCATATCGTCGCCTCCTTCGATCAGGAGTTGAAGGAAATCGGCCGCAAGGTCGTCGAGATGGGCGGACAGGCCGAGCGCCTGGTCGCCGACAGCGTCACCTCGCTCATCCGCCGCGACAGCGCCCTCGCCCAGAAGGTGGTGCTGCTCGACGCGACCGTGGATCAGGTGCAGCGCGAGATCGAGGACCGGGCCATCCTGGTCATCGCCAAGCGCCAGCCGGTGGCCATCGACCTCAGAGAGATCGTCGCGTCCATCCGCATCGCCAACGACCTCGAGCGCATCGGCGACCTCGCCAAGAACGTGGGCAAGCGCGTCATCGCCATCGAGGGCGAGTATCACCCGGCGAAGCTGGTGCGCGGGGTGGAGCACATCTCCGACCTCGTGCTCGAGCAGCTCAAGGAAGTGCTCGACGCCTACGCCGCCCGCAACGAGGCGAAGGCGCTGGAAGTGTGGGGTCGCGACGGCGCCATCGACACCATGTACACGTCCCTGTTCCGCGAACTCCTCACCTACATGATGGAAGACCCGCGCAACATCTCCGTGTGCACGCACCTGCTGTTCTGCGCCAAGAACATCGAGCGCATCGGCGACCATGCGACCAACATCGCGGAAATCGTCTACTACATGGTGACGGGCCAGAACCTGCCGGAGAGCCGCCCCAAGGCGGACGCCTCCAGCGACACTACCCTGCCCTTCCCGGGCCGCACCACCACCGTTCAGAGCTGATCCACCAGACCTGAAGACGGGGCGGAGAGCCCCGATAGTGACGGATAGACCAAAGTGCCGGCGCGTATTCTGATCGTCGAGGACGAAGAGCCGTTGACCCTCCTGCTCCGCTACAATCTGGAGTCGGAGGGTTACGGGGTCGAGAGCGTGGGACGCGGCGACGAGGCCGAGACCCGGCTGCGCGAGAGCGTGCCGGATCTCATCATCCTCGACTGGATGCTGCCCGGCCTCTCCGGCATCGAACTGTGCCGGCGCCTGCGCACCCGGCCGGAGACCGAGCGCCTGCCCGTCATCATGCTCACCGCCCGTGGCGAGGAGACCGAGCGGGTGCGCGGCCTCGCCACCGGCGCGGACGACTATGTGGTGAAGCCCTTCTCGGTGCCCGAGCTGCTCGCCCGCGTGCGCGCCCTGCTGCGCCGGGCCAAGCCCGAGCACGTCGCCACCCTGCTGCGGGCCGGCGACATCGAATTGGACCGCGAGACCCACCGGGTCCATCGCGCCGGCCGCGAGATCCACCTCGGCCCCACCGAGTTCCGCCTGCTGGAATTCCTGATGCAGAGCCCCGGCCGCGTCTTCTCCCGCGAGCAGCTGCTCGACGGCGTGTGGGGGCAGGACGTCTATATCGACGAGCGCACGGTGGACGTGCATGTGGGCCGCCTGCGCAAGGCCATCAACCGCGGCCGCCAGTCCGACCCCATCCGCACCGTGCGCGGCGCCGGCTATTCCTTCAACGAGATGTTCGCCCGGGCGCACTGAGCGTTGCTTCGCTGAGGCGCCACGCGGGCTGTCTTTACGTCGTCTTCGCTCAAACGCCGCGCGGGCTATTTTGGGGGAGGCGCAACCTCCCCCAAGCCATCATCCCCCGGCTCGTCCGGGGGGATCCACCCCGCCACGCGTCGGGCTGCCCGGAAGTATCAGCATCGCTCTGGCCGATGGGTGGATTGCCCGCACAAGGCGGGCAATGACGGCCGGATGTATGAAACGGGGCAGATCTCCGATGAGACGCAGCCCTCACCCCGTCCGGACCCCCAAAAGCCCCAGCGCCTGCTTGGCCGCGCGCTCGCCGGAGAGCCAGGCGCCGCCGACCGTGCCCCAGAGCGTCTCGTGGGTGTGCTCGCCGGCGAAGACCAGCCGGCCGCCCACCGTCTCGGTGAAGGCGCGGCGCATGTTGCCGAAGCCCGGCAGGGCACAGGAGAAGGCGCCCAGCGCCCACGGCTCCTTGCTCCAGCGGGTGGCGAACACCTTGCCGACGCGCGCGGCGGTATCGGCGCCGAACTCATGCGTCAGCGCCGCCTTGACGAAGGACGCCGCCGCCTCGGGCGGACTGTCCGCGAGGCCGGCGGCCACGTCGCCCCCCACTTCAAGGCTGTAGAGGTCTGTGCCGCCGATGCGGGCGCGCAGCGCATAGGCGCGCGGGCCGTCGGCGCGGAAATAGACCAGTTCGTCGGCACCGAGATTGCCGGGATTGCGCGGCAGGCGGAAGCCGATGTGGTCGAAGGCGCCCAGCGTGATCTTCTCCACCGCCGTGCGGTAGCGCTGCGGCAAGGACGGGCCGATGCGCAGCTTGCCCGCCGCAATCAGGCTCGGCGGCACGGCGACGATCACCGTGCGCCCGGTCACGCTGCCCTTGTTGGTCTGCACCGAGACGAGGCGCGGGCTGAGATCGATGGAGCGCGCCACCACCTCGAGCCGCACGGTCAGCGGACGGGCGAGCTGCGCCACCAGCGTGCCCACGCCCTGCCGGCAGATGTCCTCGCTCTCGCGCTCGTCGAAGCGCGAGACATCCACGGTGGAGACCTGATCCAGTTCCTTGGCGCAGTTGAACGGGCCGAGGACGAAGCGGGCGCTTGGCCCCCAGGGTCCGAGATCCGGCAAGGCGCGGGAGGCGGCCATGTCGCGGTTGGCATCGCCGGCGGCGACGATGGCCCTCTCGCCACGGCGGACCGTGGCGATGAAATCCTCATAGTCGGTATCACCCGCCTCGCGCCCGCCCACATAGAGCCGGCCGCCATCGGGCGCGCGATAGATGTCGAGACCTTCGGCCCGGCCGAAGGCGGCCATGGGGCGCGCCGCCGGCATGTTGAGCCGCGCCGCGCCGAGGTCGAACGGCACGCCAAACTGGGTGGTGTCCGTCACCGTGCGGCCGCCCACCTGCTTGCCGGCCTCCAGCAGCACATAGCTGCGCCCGGCCTCGGCGATGCGCCGCGCGGCGGCGATGCCGGCCGCGCCCGCACCGATGATGACGACGTCCGCGTCAGTCTGCTGGCCGAGCGCCCGCGAGGTGGCAAGGCTCATGCCCACGAGCGGCGTGGCCGCCAGGGCAACACCACGGGCGAGCAGCGCGCGGCGGGAAAGAGGGGGGCGATCGGGTTCGGTCACGGCCGGAACGCTACCATGGAGCGTGCAACGGAGCGAGAGGGCGGACCGCCCCGCAGGTAAATGCGCGACACCACGCACTTTCCCGCCGGATCGCTCCCAACCTTCGCAAAATTGTAAGCCGGCATGTGGATAAAGGGGCGCGTGGCCGGCGCGGCTTCGCTCGCGCTCGGGACATGTCGGGGGAGACCCATGAAGGATCCGGTTCAGAAGACCATCGGCTACAGGCTCACCCACACGGCGCGCCTGCAGAAGGCGCTGTCGGCCCGTCTCCTCGCCGGCCTCGGGCTCTTCCCGGGACAGGAATCCGTGCTGAAGCTTTTGTGCGAGGCGGACGGCCGCACCATGGGCGACCTTGCATCCGCGCTGCGGGTGCGCCCGCCCACCGCGTCCAAGACCATCGCCCGCCTCACCACCCAGGGGCTCGTCGAGCGCCGCGCCACCGATGGCGACGGCCGGCTCGTGCGGGTCTTCCTCACCGATGCGGGGCGTGAGCGCGGCGCCTCCATCGATCATGTGTGGGACCAGCTGGAGGCCGAGATGGTGGTCGGCCTCGACAGCAAGGAGAAGAAGCGGCTGCGCAAGCTCCTGCGCAAGGTGGAGAAGAACCTCGCCTTGCGCCTCGGTGCCGACGGCGGCCTCGACGACGAAGCCGAACCCGGCGACGAGGACGAGGACGCCTGAGAGCCGCAGACGCCCCCTCCATCACCGTCACCCAGGCCTGCTCTCGACTTTCCGCCTTGCATCCGGCGCATGGAGCGGTGCGGCACTATGCGCCGCGCCGGGCTTTTCTCCCGGCCGATCCCGCGCTATGCCTTGTCCGATCGATTTTCAATCGATTAAAAACACACCGGCACAGCCGCCGCGCCAACGGCAGAATCAGGATCGCCGGCCGGATCGGCGACGCACCGGGGGAAACATGTCCAACGCCATCGATCTCAACGACCGCTTCGCCATCGTCACCGGCGGTGCGCAGGGCATCGGCCGCGCCGTGGTCGAGCGCTTCATCGCCTCCGGCGCCCGCGTCGCCATCTTCGATCGCGACACCGACCTCGTGGTGAAGACCGCGGACGACCTGGGCCGCGCCCGCGTGATGCCCGTGACCGTGGACGTGAGCCGCCTTGCCGACGTGGAACGGGCCGTGGCCGAGGTGCATGCCGAATTCGGCCGCATCGACATCCTCGTGAACAATGCCGGTGTCGCGGGTGCGAACCACAAGACGTGGGACTACCCGGAAGAGGAATGGAAGAAGGTGATGGCCATCAATCTCGACGGCCCCTTCTTCTGCTGCCGGGCGGTGGCCCCGCACATGATCGCGCAGAAATACGGGCGCATCGTCAATGTGGCCTCCATTGCCGGCAAGGAGGGCAACCCCAACGCCTCCGCCTACTCGGCCTCGAAGGCGGGGGTGATCGCGCTCACCAAGTCGCTGGGCAAGGAACTGGCCGAGTACGACATCGCCGTGAACTGCGTGACGCCCGCCGCCGCGCGCACCGCCATCTTCGACCAGATGAGCCAGCAGCACATCGACTATATGCTCTCGAAGATTCCGCGCGGGCGATTCGTGCAGGTGGACGAGGTGGCGGCGACCATCGCCTTTGCGGCCTCGGCGGACTGCTCCTTCACCACGGGCGCGGTGTTCGATCTTTCCGGCGGCCGCGCCACCTACTGAGGACCGCCATGCGCGCGCCGGGAGACAGAGACGTCACGCCGGCCCCGGCGCCGCTGGTCGGCATCGCGCTCATGTGCCTCGCGGTGATGAGCTTCGCGCTGACCGACACCACGGCCAAATGGCTGAGCGCCCACATCAACGTGCTGATCGTGGTGTGGGCGCGCTACGTCATCCACTTCGCCTTGTCGCTGGTGGTGTTCAATCCCTGGACCGTGCCGGGGCTGATGCGCACCCAGCGGCCGGGACTGCAGATCGTCCGCTCGGCGCTGCTCTTCGCCACCACGGCGCTAAACTTCACGGCCCTCCAGTTCCTGCAACTGGACCAGACCGTCTCCATCATGTTCTCCATCCCGTTCTTCGTCGCCCTGTTCGCTGGGACGCTGCTGGGGGAGCGGGTGGGGCTGGAGCGCTGGCTCGCCATCATCGTGGGATTTGCCGGCATCCTGCTGGTGGTGCGGCCGGGGGCCGGCGGCATCCATCCCGCCGCGATCCTCTCGCTGGTGGCCGCCGCGACCTATGCGCTCTATTCCATCACCACCCGCATGCTGGCGCGCACGGATGCCAGCAAGACGACACTGTTCTACACCGCGCTGGTCGGCTCGGTGGTCGCCAGCATTCCCCTGCCCTTCGTGTGGGAAACGCCCCGCGATCCTTTGGTAATCGGCGCCATGATTGGCCTCGGCGCGGTGGCGGGCGCGGGGCATTTCGTGCTCATCCTCGCCCATGCCCGCGCGCCCGCCGCGACACTCGCGCCCTACATCTACACGCAGATCCTGAGCATGATCGCGCTGGGCTGGCTGGTGTTCGGCCAGGTGCCGAGCCTGTGGACGCTGGCGGGGGCCGCCATCGTCATCGCCTCCGGCGCCTATCTCCTCGTGCGCGACGCGCAGATGCGCCCGCATTGAGCACAAAGGGCGAAAGCCTTCTCGGTTTCGCCAGATTGCAGCCTATGCTGGGCATTGTTCTTCCTCAGTCCGCAGGATCATCATGAGCGCCGCCCGTCTTCTCGTCGTCGAAGGAAACACCGCAGAGGCCCGCGCCCGGCAGGTGGCTTTCGGTGGACAGGTGGCGAGCGAGGGCTATGCCCAGCTCCTGCGCGAGCTGTTCCCCGGCACGGTGACGGTGGACATCTGCTATCCCGCCGATGCGGGTGCGAACTTGCCCGATGCCGGCGGCCTCGAGGGCTATGACGGCATCGCCATCACCGGCTCCTCGCTCAACATCTACACGGGCGGGCCGGAGATCGCCCAGCAGATCGACCTTATGCGCACCGCCTTCACCACGGACGTGCCGGTCTTCGGCAGTTGCTGGGGACTGCAATTGCTCACGGTTGCTGCGGGCGGGTCCGTACGGCGCAATCCGCGCGGGCGCGAGGTGGGTTTCGGCCGGCGCATTCGCACGACAGCCGAGGGCGCCGAGCACCCCATGTTCGACGGCAAGCCCGCCGTGTTCGAGGCGATGACCGTGCATCTCGACGAGGTGGAGACGCTGCCCGAGGGCGCACGGCTCCTCGCGAGCAACGACCATTCGGTGGTGCAGGCGGCTGAGATCCCCGTCGGGCGCACGGTGTGCTGGGGGGTCCAGTACCACCCCGAATACCCCTTCCGCGAAATGGCCGCCATCTTCCGCCGGCTCCAGCCCTCCCTCGTTGCGGAGGGCTTCTTCCCGGACGAAGAGGAAGAGGCCACGTTCATTGCCGACCTTGAGCATTTCGAGCGCGAGCCGGTCAATGCCGCGCTCGCCTGGCGCTACGGGATCGATGGCGCCGTGATCCGCAAGGATATCCGCACCCTCGAAATTGCCAACTGGATCACCCACCAGGTGCTGCCCGGCCGTGCGCGCCGCAGCCGGGGCTGAGGCGCGGGGCGTCCCCGCTCCGGCGCCAGCGGCTCATCGCGCCATCGATCATCCCGACACGCCCCGACGTCAAATCGCAATTGACGTGACCCCCTTTTCTCATCCAGCCATAACGAGAGTCCTAGGTTGATTTGAGCCTTGGTGGTGGTGGGTGGCAAGAGGCGTCCGCGCGGAGCCTCCAGGCTGCGCAGCGCGGTCGCCGGACTCTCCGGATAAGGCGC
>NZ_JAYRPE010000019.1:0-53651 GCF_041911315.1 Xanthobacter sp.
CAGCGCCGCCGCAGCCGCCACCGGCCCCAGCACCAGCGCGAACAGGGCGAGCCCCGCCAGCACGCGGAACGGCGTGCCGAACGGCACCGGCCCCACCACCGCCGCCTGAGTCGCCGAGACGGCGAAGATCAGCACCGGGATGGTGAGGGGAATCACCAGCACCGCGATCAAAAGCCCGCCCCGCCGGAACGCCCCGGCGAAGGCCGCGCCGATGAGGCCGAGGAAGGTCACGGCCGGCGTGCCCACCAGCAGCGTCAGCACCACCGCGCCGATGGCGGCCGGCTCCAGATTCAGCATCAGCGCCAGCACGGGGGCGGCGAGCACCAGCGGCAGGCCGGTGGCGAGCCAATGGGCGAGGCCCTTGGCGGCGGCGGTCAATTCCAGTGGCAGCGCGGAAAGGGTGAGCGCATCGAGGGAGCCATCCTCCGCGTCGGAGGCGAACAGGCGCTCCAGCCCGATCAGGCTCGCCAGCAGCGCGCCGATCCACAGGATCGCCGGGCCGATGCGCGCCAGGAGCACGAGGTCCGGCCCCACCGCGAACGGCACCACCGTCACCACGCTCAGGAAGAACACCACGCCCAGCCCCGCGCCCCCGCCGGCGCCCAGCGACAGCGCCAGATCCCGGCGCACGATGGCAAGGAAGGCGGCGATCATGGGCGGCCTCCCAGCCGGAGTTCGTCCGTCTCGCCGAGGTCGAGCGGCGCGTGGGTGGCGGCGATGAGGAGGCCGCCGGCGGCAAGGTGGGCGCGGCCGAAGGCGGCGAAGCGGGCCTGCGCCTTCACGTCGAGCGCCGTGGTCGGTTCGTCCAGCACCCAGACCGGTCGCTTCGCTACCAGAAGGCGGGCGATGGCGAGGCGGCGCTTCTGGCCGGCGGAGAGCACCTGCGCGCGCAGCCGGCCGAGGCCGCCGAGGCCCACCTCCTCCAGCGCCTCTTCCACCTCCAGCCCGCCGCCGCCCAGCACCGTGCGCCAGAAGGCGAGGTTGGCGGCCACCGTGAGCGCGCCCTTCACCGCATCCTCATGCCCGAGATAATGCAGATGCTCGCCGACACTCTCCCCGCCCCCATCCAGGCGGACCGTCCCCGCGGTGGGGGCCAGCAGACCGGCGAGGATGCGCAGCAGCGAGGACTTGCCGGCCCCGTTCGGCCCGACCACCACGAGCGCCCGCCCGGCCGCCGCCGACACGGCGAGGCCCTCGAACAGAAGGTTGAATCCTCTTCGGCAGGAAAGGTTATTCCCTACCAGCGCCTTGACAGTCATGCGTTGCCGACCCCTGCCTTTTGGTGCATTGCACATTCAACGCTGTTATCGCATGACCGCGCTTTGAAATGGCTCTATAAAGCCCGCAGCCGCGCCGTCCAAGGTGGTGGAGAAAAGACCTCCACCGTCAAAGGAGGTGCTGTTTCGGTCGATCATCGAACCGGAGTTTTCCAGCCGTGACCTCCCTCGACAGCTTCAAGTGCCGCACAACCCTGACGGTAGACGACAAAGAGTACGTCTATTACGATCTCGAGCTGGCGGAGAAGAATGGCCTTCCGGGCATTTCCGCGCTCCCCTTCTCCATGAAGGTGCTGCTCGAGAACCTGCTGCGCTTCGAGGATGGTCGCTCCGTCACGAAGGAAGACGTGATCTCCGTCGCCGACTGGGTGAACAACCGCGGCAAGGCGGAAAAGGAAATCGCCTATCGCCCCGCCCGCGTGCTGATGCAGGACTTCACCGGCGTTCCCGCGGTGGTGGACCTCGCCGCCATGCGTGACGCCATGGTGGCCCTCGGCGGCGATCCCGAGCGCATCAACCCCCTGGTTCCCGTGGATCTGGTCATCGATCACTCAGTGATCGTGAACTTCTTCGGTGACAACAAGGCGTTCGGCAAGAACGTCGAGGAAGAATACAAGCAGAACCAGGAGCGTTACCGCTTCCTGAAGTGGGGCCAGAACGCGTTCGACAACTTCCGCGTCGTCCCGCCCGGCACCGGCATCTGCCATCAGGTGAACCTCGAATACCTCGCCCAGACGGTCTGGACCCGCAAGGAAGAGATCAACGGCAAGAAGGTCGAGGTGGCCTATCCCGATACGCTGGTCGGCACCGACTCGCACACCACCATGGTCAACGGCCTGGGCGTGCTCGGCTGGGGCGTGGGCGGCATCGAGGCCGAGGCGGCCATGCTCGGCCAGCCCATCTCCATGCTCATCCCCGAGGTGATCGGCTTCAAGCTCTCCGGCAAGCTGAAGGAAGGCATCACCGCCACCGACCTTGTGCTCACCGTCACCCAGATGCTCCGCAAGAAGGGCGTGGTGGGCAAGTTCGTCGAGTTCTACGGCCCCGGCCTTGAGCACCTCTCCCTCGCCGACCGCGCCACCATCGCCAACATGGCCCCGGAATACGGCGCCACCTGCGGCTTCTTCCCGGTGGACCGCGAGACCATCGACTATCTCGACGAGACCGGCCGCAAGGACAGCCGCGTTGAGCTGGTGGAGAAGTACTCCAAGGCCCAGGGCATGTGGCGCAAGAAGGACACCCCGGACCCGGTGTTCACCGATACGCTGGAGCTGGACCTCGACACCGTCCTGCCGTCCATGGCCGGCCCCAAGCGCCCGCAGGACCGCGTGCTGCTCTCCGAATCCAAGGCCGGCTTCCAGGCCGCGCTGGAAGGCGAGTTCAAGAAGCCCGGTGAGGCCGCCAAGCGCGTTCCCGTCTCCGGCGCCGACTACACGCTCGGCCATGGCGACGTGGTGATCGCCGCCATCACCTCCTGCACCAACACTTCCAACCCCTCGGTGCTCATCGCCGCCGGCCTCCTCGCCAAGGCGGCCGTGAAGAAGGGCCTGCGCTCCAAGCCGTGGGTGAAGACCTCGCTGGCACCCGGCTCGCAGGTGGTGGAAGGCTATCTCAAGGCCGCCGACCTGCAGGACGACCTCGACAAGCTCGGCTTCAACCTGGTCGGCTTCGGCTGCACCACCTGCATCGGCAATTCCGGCCCGCTTCCGGAAGCCATCTCCGAGGCCATCAACACCAACGACCTCGTGGCCGGCGCCGTGATCTCCGGCAACCGCAACTTCGAAGGCCGCGTGAACCCGGACGTGAAGGCGAACTACCTCGCCTCCCCGCCCCTGGTCGTCGCCTATGCGATCGCCGGCTCGCTGCAGATCGACCTGACCACCGAGCCCCTCGGCACGGACAAGGACGGCAACCCGGTCTATCTCAAGGACATCTGGCCCTCCAACAAGGAAGTGGCCCAGTACATCCGCGAGAACGTCACCAAGAAGATGTTCAAGGAAAAGTATTCCGACGTCTTCAAGGGCGACGAGCACTGGCAGAAGATCGCGGTGCCCACCGGCCAGACCTACGCCTGGCAGGATGCCTCCACCTACGTGCAGAACCCGCCCTATTTCGTCGGGATGCAGAAGGAGCCGGAGCCGGTCAAGGACATCATCGATGCCCGGATCATGGGCCTGTTCCTCGACAGCATCACCACCGACCACATCTCGCCGGCCGGCTCCATCAAGCAGGCGTCCCCGGCGGGCCAGTACCTGATCGACCATCAGGTGCGCCCGGTGGACTTCAACCAGTACGGCACCCGCCGCGGCAACCATGAAGTGATGATGCGCGGCACCTTCGCCAACATCCGCATCAAGAACCAGATGGTGCCGGGCGTGGAAGGCGGCGTGACCATCCACTATCCGGACGGCGCGCAGCTTCCCATCTACGACGCGGCCATGAAGTACCGGGCCGAAGGCGTGCCGCTGGTGGTGTTCGCCGGCAAGGAATACGGCACCGGCTCCTCCCGCGACTGGGCGGCGAAGGGCACCAAGCTGCTCGGCGTGCGCGCCGTGGTGGCCCAGTCCTTCGAGCGCATCCACCGCTCGAACCTGGTCGGCATGGGCATCGTGCCGCTGGTGTTCAAGGACGGCGAGAGCTGGCAGAGCCTCGGCATCAAGGGCGACGAGGTCGTCACCCTCAAGGGCATCGAGGGCGACCTCAAGCCCCGCCAGACGCTCACCGCCGAGATCAAGTTCGCCGATGGCACCGTGAAGAATGTCGAGCTGATCTGCCGTATCGACACGCTGGACGAGCTCGATTACTTCCGCAACGGCGGCATCCTGCCCTACGTGCTGCGCTCGCTGGCGGCCTGAACCTTCGGCCTGATCTTTCGGCGCCCGCCAGGGTGCTGACGGAACCGTGATGAACGCCGGCCCGATGCCTGTCGGGCCGGCGTTTGCGCGTCTGGAGCGGCTCAAAGATACCGCCCCGCACCCCTTTGTGACTGGAGTGCTGTGCCGCCGTCCGCTATTGCGGAGACACATTCCAACAACGCATTGCGCTCCATGATGTTGAACCGCTCCACCCTCACGCTTGTCCTCGCCCTCGCCGCTTCGCCGGCGCTGGCGCAGAGCCAGCCGAAGGTGGTGGTGGAGCTGTTCACGAGCCAGGGCTGCGCCTCCTGCCCGCCCGCCGACGCGCTGCTGAACGATCTCGCCAAGGATCCGCAGGTGCTCGCGCTCACCCTCTCGGTGGATTACTGGGACTATGTGGGCTGGAAGGACACTCTCGCCCTCCACGGCCATTCCCTGCGCCAGAAGGCCTATGCCGAGCAGCGGCCGGACAAGAAGATCTACACCCCCCAGATGGTCATCGATGGCCAGATCGCCGCCAAGGGCAGCGACCGCGCCGCGGTGCAGCGCGCCGTCATGACCGCCCGTGCCTCCGGCGGCCTCTCCCTCCCGGTGGAGGTGAAGCGGGACGGCGATGCGCTGGAGATCACCCTGCCCCAGCCCCTCTCTATCGAGGATGGTGCCGAGCTGTGGGCCTGCCCCGTCGCCCGCACCCAGTCGGTCTCCATCGGCCGGGGCGAGAACGGCGGACGCAACGTCACCTATGCCAATGTGGTGCGCGGCTGGACCCGGGTGGCCCGCTGGCAGGGCGACGCCCGCACCTTCCGGGTGCCGCTGAAGGACATCCATCGCGATGGCATGGATGCGGTGGCGGTGATGGTGCAGACCGGCACCCCGGCCACGCCCGGACAGATCGTCGGCGCGACCCTCTTCCCGCTCGACTGAACCGGCATTCGACCGAACTGCCGTCGAACCGGCCTGAACGGCCCCTTTTACCGCCCTGAACTGCTCCTGACTCGGGTGTCGATTCGACACACGAAACGCGTCGCCGCGCCGGCCAAAAAAAAGGCCATCCGCGGGGGATGGCCTACATCGGGGGTCTGAAGTCGGTGCGTAGCAGTGGCCGGTTCGGATGCACCCCGGGGGGCTGGGGGGCTGGGATAGACCGGAGCGCTTCACGAACCGGCCCTGCTACGCGAAGAAAGATCGCGCCCGGCCGCGGCACGCGATTGGCCGAATTCCGGCGACACTGTGATTCCATTGACGTTGACGTGATGGGTATCCAGATACCTTCCAGCGATCGGGAGCAGCCGGCTACGGATTGCCCTTGAAAGGGTTCGCCGGTGGAGGGATCATGACGCAATGCAAGCATCCGATCCCCGGCAGCCCCGCCGGAAAGTGATGCCAGACAAGGACAAGGAGGCCCGATGGGAGACATCGAACCCATAGTCCTGCAGCGGCGCGGTGCCTCGCCGGTCCAGCCCTCCACGCCCTCCCCCGCTCCCCTCCGCGTCACCTTCGATCGCCGCGAGCTGGACCGGATTCTCGACCTCTACGGCCGCATGGTCGCCCAGGGGGAATGGCGCGACTACGCCATTGATTTCCAACGCGACAAGGCCGTGTTCAGCATCTTTCGCCGCGCCATGGACGTCCCTCTCTACCGCATCGAGAAGGACCCCCGACTCGCCCGCAAGCAGGGCATCTACAGCGTGGTCTCGCAGACCGGCCTCATCCTGAAGCGCGGCCACGAACTGCCCCGCGTGCTGGCGGTGCTGGAAAAGCCGCTGCGCACCATCTGAGCCGGCGTCCGGACGCAAAAAAGGCCGGGACATGCCCGGCCTGACCCTCAGCGATAAAGAAGCGAATCAGACGCGATTCGTGCCCTTGCGGCGCAGGCGGACGACCACGTCCACGCGCGCCACCTCATAACCTTCCGGCGGCTCGGGCAGCAGGTTCACAGCCACGTCAGCGGCCGGGATATCCACGAGGTCGTTCTGGCCCTCGACGAAGAAATGGTGGTGGTCGGAGGCGTTGGTGTCGAAATAGGTCTTCGAGCCATCCACCGCCACCTCGCGCAGCAGGCTCACTTCCGTGAACTGATGCAGCGTGTTGTAGACGGTGGCGAGCGAGACCGGGAAGCGCGCCTTGATGGCTTCCTCGTGCAGGATTTCAGCCGTCACATGCCGGTCGCCCTTGGCGAACAGCAGCCAGCCGAGGGCCAGACGCTGGCGGGTCGGCCGCAAGCCGACTTCCTTCAGCATCTCGCGGACGTCGTGGAAGGGGCAGCCAGTGCGACGCGCCGTATTCACATCCCGAAGCTGTGCAACGGGAAGGATCGGTTCAACCTGCATGTCACCGCCCTGGGAGAAGGAGGTGCTGAAGGTGGTACGGGCGCGGGGCATCTCGGTCATTTCGGCTGCAATCTTCGTAGCTAAAACCAAAATATGCGCCGCCGAGGGAAACGCAATGCGAATGCCTCCGAAGACGACTAGCAAATTTATACCCCATGCTGCACAGCAGCGCCATACGGGAGGGGGTGAGTAAGAATATTTCCAAGGTAGGGGCGCACCATCGAACCTTGCGTCAGGCCCGGTCACATGAGCGTCAATCAACGCACAGCGCATGGACAATGACGCCTCGCCCAAGCTATCGCGGGACCTTGCCGCCGACCGAGAACGGAGCCTGCCTTGTATCCGACCACGAAGGAAACCGCGTCCCTGCTGCTGGTGGCGGGCTCTGTCATGGCCCTCAGCGCTGCCTGGTATTTCCAGCTGGTCGTCGGGCTGGCGCCCTGCCCCCTCTGCCTCGACCAGCGCATCGCCTATTATGCTGCTATCCCCTTGGGACTGATCGCCTTCTTCCTCGCCCGAACCGACCGGTCCGGACCGGCTCGCGTCCTGCTCGCCCTGCTGGGTGTCGCCATGCTGGCGAACGCCGGTCTGGCGATCTACCACGCCGGCATCGAGTGGCAGTTCTGGACCGGCCCCACGGCCTGCACCGGCGCCCCGGTGGCGACGAGCAATGTCCTCTCCGCCCTCAAGGGCGCCCGCGTGCCCCGCTGCGACGAAGCGGCGTGGCGGATGTTCGGGCTGTCCATGGCGGGTTGGAACGCGTTGATCGCGCTGGGGCTGGCGGTGGTCGGGTTTGGCGGCGCGACGACCCGTCGCAAGGCCTGACCGGGCCTCGAAAAGAGCAGTCCCCGTTTCACGAAGGCGGGGAATGCTGTCGGCATTCTGCGGCAGTAGGCCAGCTCGGGAACCTCAGGTGCGGCCGGCGATGGCGTCGAGGCACGCCGCGTTGACATCCTTGGCTGACTGACTGACCTGGAAATGCCGCAGGAATGCCTCCCGCGCGCGGGCGCCCATGAGGGCGCGGGCCTCGGGCGGCATCTCAAGAAATGCGGCAAGGCAACGGGCGGTGCCGGCCAGATCGTCGTCTTCCGCGAGGCCGCCGCCACTGGCGGTGACTTCGCGCCAGATGTTCACCTTGTTGGTGATGAGCACCGGCCTCGAGCAAGCCATCGCCTCGGCGACGACGATGCCGAAATTCTCCTGATGGGAGGGCATCACGAACGCCTCCGCCTGATGGAACGCGCCCCACTTGGCATCGCCCCGCAGCAGGCCTGGCCAGTGGATGCGGTCGCCGATGCCATGGCGCGCGGCCTGGGCCTTGAGCTCGGCGAGATACTCATCCGAAGCCGGCCCCGCCATCACGAGATCCAGGTCGTCACGGTCGCGGCAGACATCCGCGAAGGCGTCGATGAGCAGGTCGCAGCCCTTCTTCGGGTGAACCCGGCTGAGGAACAGGAGATAGGGCTTCTTCAGCTCCGGTGCCGCCGCGCGGAAGGCCTCCGCGTGCTCGGGCTTCAACGGGCCAGGGTCGGACGTGCCATAGGCGATCACGCGCTCGTTCACCCGATAGGGACCGAACGACTCGCGGGCGAGGATCTTCTCCTCCTCGGTGGTGAACAGCACGAAGCCCGCATTGTTCAGGAGCGGGCCCTCGTTGAACAGCCAGAACGCCTGCTTGCCCGCGGCCTTGACCGGGAAATTGTGCTTGAACCACGGGTCGAGCATGCCGTGCGTCTGGGCCAGATAGGGCACGCCCGAGCCGACGAGCGCCAAGCGTGCCGCCATGGTGGAGTAGTTCCACAGCCCGTGGACCGTCACCACGTCATAGTCCCGCACATGGGCCTTCAGCCACGGCAGCAGTGCGGGGCGATAGCCGTACCGGCGCCAGGGCAGGCGTCGCTTCCATTCCGGCACCGAACCAAGGGGCTCGCCGAGGCCGAACACGGTGAGGGGGAAGTTCTGCACCCATGGCGCATCCGGCGGGTCGAGGGACACCACATGCTCCTCGATGCCCGCCGCCGCGTGGAACGGAGCCTGCTGCCGGATGCCCTCGATGGGGCCGCCCTCGCTCGGATTGACTCCCGCGATGATTCTCAGCCGCTTTTTCATGGAGCCCCCGACCCCTCGTGGTTGGAGCCGGCGCCGCGCACGGCGCGGCTGCCGGCAATCCCGATATCCCCATCGCCGCCGCACCCGTGCAAAGGCCGCGTCATGAGGCACGCATTCATCCCCGCGGCCGCAGCAGCAACACGAGCACCGACATGGCGACATGCAACAGCAACAAGGCTGCGGCCACCCCGGTCGCGCCCCACGACACGGCCCAGCTGTAGGCCAGCACCGCGCAAACCATCGTCAAGCCGACAAAGATGTAGGACAGCCGCACATGGCGGTTGATGGCGGCGATGGGCGTGAACAGGCAGCCCCACAGCATTTCTGCCGCCACAGCCCCGTTCATCAGCGCAAAGAAAGGATAGACCACGGCCACATGGCCGTGGGTCCACAGCGCCATGATGAAGGGGCCGAGCGCCCACAGCCCGATGCCGTAGGCGGGAATGCCCACCAAGCCGATGAGCACGTGAATCTTGCGCAGGCGGGCGAAGGCGGATCGGTTGCCCTCGCCGTGCATGCGCGAATACTCCGGCGCGAAGGAAAAGTTGACGAGGTTCGCCGCAGACGTGCCCATGCGCGCCAGCGTGCGCGAGGTGGAAAAGAGCACGGTCTCCTGCGTGGTCGCCAGCGCGCCGAGGAGAACGATAGGTCCCTGGATGGCAATGGCCTGCGCGAGCCCGAGCAGCATGTAGCTGAAGGAGGGATTCGCCATGCGCCGGATCTCGTCCAGGCGTGCGTTCTTCAGGCCAAGCCGGAGTTCCGGCGCGACGATCCTGAGCCATGTCCACACGCCAATGACCATTCCGATCCGCGTGATCAGCACGGCGAGTGCTGCCAGTTCCACACGCGTCGTCACCAGCGCGACCGCCACGGTCGCAACGCCCTCGAGCAGGCGCGCCGTCGCTGCCGCGATGACTTCGGCGGCCGGCCTGCCGCTGGCGCGCACGCCAGAGCCCAACAGCAGCAGGAACTGGTAGCAGACCACACTCCCGACGAGGAACAGGATGGTCTGCTTGGCCTCACTCTCGCTCAGCGGCCCGAGGGCGAAAGTCGTCGTGAGCGAGACCGATTCCACGCCCAGAATGCAGGCGCCGAGAATGACGGCCGTCGCCACCAGCAGAAGGGCGAACACGCTGTGGTACACGCGCAGCACGCCGGTTCGGTCCGCTTTCGCCGCGTGGATCACCATCTGGTTCTTGGCAACCGAGGTGAAACCGAGGTCGGTCAGCGTCAGGTAGCTTGGCACCGCGTAAAGCACGAGCCAACCGCCGTAACGCTCGGAACCCCATGCAGCGAGCAGGAACGGCACCTGCACCAGCTGCACGCCGAGTATCACAATCTGGTTGTAGATCTGGGCGGAGAAGGTCAGCCCGACCCGCCGGAACGACAGAATACGACTCATGCCTGAAAGAGCCTCCCACAGCCGCTCGGCACCGGGAAAGACGCTGGGGACCGGAAGTGCGAAGTCTGGTGCATCAGCCAATTTGCTCCGCCACCGCCGCAACCACCTGATCGACGGTGATCGCCCTCACCCCCCGCATGTCATGGATCGTGCGGTTCCGGCCCACATAGGGATGCCACTTGCGCGGCCGGTTGAAATCACCGAACAGCCCGATACAGGGCACGCCGGCCGCGGAGGCAAGGTGCAGCGGCCCTGAATCGTGCCCGATGAAAAGCTGCGCGGTCTGCATCGCCGCCGCCGATTCACGGGGAGCGAGAGCGCCGCAGGCGTCGATCAGCGGCCCGCGCCAGACGTCGCGTATCGCGTCCACGCGCGCCGAGTCCTCGGCGGCCCCCACCACCAGCAAGCCATGTCCTGGATGCTTCTGGCTGATCTCGCCGAGCAGGCTGCGCCAATTGTCGACGCCCCAGTCCTTCTGCGCCGCCTTGCCGCCCATATTGATCGCGATGGATGGCACGCCTGCGATGGGCGCCACGATCCCGCGGCCCGCGGCGAGCTCGCCGTGCGTCAGCGCCAGATCCCAATTGGCGGGATCATGCAGATCCACCGGACCGAGCGCTGCGAGCGCGCGGCCGACGCGCTCGCATTCCGGCTCCTCCTCACCGGTCTGCGGGGAGATGCGGCAGGTGTCTAGGTCGCGAGTGTAGGGAACCCCGATGATGCTGCGGAAGCCACACAGCTTGAAGAACAGCAGGTCTCGGTAGACGTTCACGACCCCGCGTGAAGGCATCATGTAGATCATTGTATCCGCGCCGAGTGCCATCAGCCGGCGGCGCAGGTCCCACAAGGCGGCCGGGCTGCGCGTGCCCACCGGATAGGACAGCGCGCCATGCACGATTTCGGTCCCCAGAACCGACAGCAGCGGGGCCGCCTTGGATGAGACCGGCACATTGGTCAGCACGATGCGCTCGTGGTCGGGATAGAGTTCGGCGACACGCCGGAAGAAGGGTAAGGCGATGATGGTGTCGCCGAGACTTCCGAGCCGGTAGATGATCAGGCGCTTCATCGAAGACGTGACCCTGTCGAGAATTGAGGCGGCCACTTGAGCCGGGCGGCTAGCGAGATGCCGATGTCGCGGGCGGAAGGGGGAAGGCGCCGGCCCGCGCGGCGAACCGGCGGGCCGAGCGGGAACGAGCCGTTCAGGCGCTGACGCCCTCGGTCATGCGGCTGATGACCTTGGTGGTGCTGCGCCCGGGAACGAGCTCGAAGCGCAGCACCCGGCCTCCTCGCGCGAGCACGCTGTCGGCGCCGACAATCTCGGAGACCTGATAGTCTGCCCCCTTCACGAGAACATCCGGCTGGAGTTCCTCGATGATCTCCTTGGGCGTGTCCTCGTCGAACACCACCACCAGGTCGACGGCTCCGAGGGCCGCAATCACCTGCGCCCGATCCATTTCGCCGTTGACCGGGCGGCTCGGCCCCTTGAGCCGCTTCACCGAAGCGTCCGAATTCACCGCGACCACGAGGCGGTCGCAATGGGCCCGGGAGAATTCGATGATGCCCACATGCCCCACATGGACGATGTCGAAGCAGCCATTGGTGAAGCCAACGGCAAGCCCGTGGCGCTGCCAGGCCGCGACCTGCGCCGCCGCCTCCGCGCGCGAGACGACCTTGGCTGAGGACGGGTTCCCGTCCGTGTAGCTCTGCCGGTCCAGCTCGGCGAGGAGTTCATCGCGCGAGACGGTGGCAGTGCCGCGCTTGCCCACCACCACGCCGGCAGCAGCATTCGCGATATAGGCCGCTTCCTGCAGGTCCCCACCGGCACCGACCACCAGCGAGAGGGCCGCGATGACTGTATCGCCGGCACCCACCACGTCGGCCACCTCGCGGGCGGCGGTGGGGATGTGGACTGGCTCGGTGGTGCGCTGCACCAGCGTCATGCCCTTTTCCGAGCGGGTCACGAGGACCGCCCCGATCGTGGTGCCGGCCAGCACCTTGCGGGCCGCCGCCACGGCCGACGCATCGTCGTCCCCCTGGATGCCGGTCGCAAGGTAAGTCTCGTGCAGATTGGGCGTGACCAGGGTCGCCCCGTCATAGCGCGCCAGGTCCGAACTCTTGGGATCGACAATGACGGGGGCCCCGCGCCGTGTCGCCAACTCGACCACCCGCCGGATCACGTCCGTCGTTAGGACGCCCTTCGCGTAGTCCGAGAGCACCACCACATCGTGCTCCGGCAGCGCCGCTGCGATCCGGGCGACGATCGCCTCCTCCACGTCCGGCGCGACGGGCGAATTGTCCTCGCTATCCGAGCGCAGCATGTGCTGG
Organism: Xanthobacter sp.; assembly: GCF_041911315.1. NCBI lineage: Bacteria > Pseudomonadati > Pseudomonadota > Alphaproteobacteria > Hyphomicrobiales > Xanthobacteraceae > Xanthobacter > Xanthobacter sp. Next base: position 12,299 of record NZ_JAYRPE010000019.1, read on the forward strand.
CCCTGGGCGACGAAGCGGATCTTCTCGGTGGTGGGACGTTGCGGCACCTCCACGAAGGTCGACGCGACACCCGGCGTCTCATCGAGGATGCGCTTGAGTTCCGCGCCGCAGGAATCGGCCCCGATGACGCCGACCAGCGTGCACCGGCCCCCCAGGGAGGCGATGTTACGCGCCACGTTTGCCGAGCCGCCGGCGATGGTGGTGCTGCCTGTCACCGACAGCACCGGCACCGGGCTTTCCGGCGAAATGCGGCGCGCGGCCCCCATGACGAAGCGATCAAGCATGACGTCGCCGAGACACAGCACACGCACGCCCGCGAATTGATCAATAACGGACATCTCGCCTCCTCACGGCGATTAGAACCATTTCAGAAGATGCAATCCCGATCTGCATTCGGCGGTCGGGACGGATCATCTCGATACCGGAACGGCAGGCGAGACCAGCCGCAAATCCCCCCAGCTCAGCGATTTGGAAGCCACCCGCGCGTCGTGCGCCTCGCCGACCGTAACGGCCGGCGGATTGGCGACCTCGGCGACCGGCACGACGGACACCCCCGCAGAAAACAGCGTATCCTTAAGCTCTTCGGGCTTGATCCGCCCCGCGAGCGGCACCGGCACTTCGGCGAGGGCGATATCTCCCTCGGTTCGGGCGGTCCACTGGCCGGTGACATCGCGCCCGTCATAGCGACAAGGTCCGGTGGAGACCACGGCCTTCCAACCGCCGGCGCTCAGCTCGATCTTGTCGTCGGCGATCCGCCGCGCCTGGGCCCCTGCCCCCTGCACGGTAAAGCGGAACCGCAGCTCGGAGCCCTCGTATCCGTCCTTCGACCGGAACATGTTGGGAAATCGATCGCCAGCGTCGACGAGCGGATAGGCCGCCACGAGCACCCGGCCTTCGCTCTGGGCCGCGCGCATGCCGAAGGAGGCGAAATCGAACTTGTCCTTCATGACCCGGGCGCGGAAGACGACCGGCTTGGCGCTGCCCTTCCAATATCCGATCACCGGGTGGGCCTGCGCCCAGCACATGGCGATGGATGCGCTGCCGAGGCAGGCTTCCGGCGCCAGCCATGTGGTGCCCCAGATCTCGTCGCCATTGTCGGCGAAGCGACGGTAGCGCTCTCGCACGGTGCGGGGGAGCGGCGCCGCATCGGTGAAATAGACCTTCAAATCCTCCGGGCAGGGGATCGAGTATTTGGGGGGGCGCTGCAATGCGCGCAACCGCGCGGGGACATCGCGCCCGATCCGTTCCTCCACCATGGGCCAGCCCTCGGTGGCGAGAAGGTCCATATAGGCCCGGCTGTGCGGCCCGGCCCACTGCTGGGTCGGTGGATGGAAATGGAAGGCGACGGTTTCCCACGTTTCGCGCCAAAGGGCCGACGCGTCGCGATGGATCCGCTCGTCAGAAAGGTAGTAGACGATCGCCTCCAGCTCCGTCAGCGCAAGGACCGTGTAGACCGGGCTGTTGTATTCAGTCAGGCCGCCCTGCTGCCGCGTATAGGCACTGAAGCGCTGCATCTGCGTGACGGCATAGCTGGTCAGTTCCGGCATATTCAGCAGGTGCCCTGCCATACCGGTCACCCGGATCGCCATCACCGCGACGTTGGTATAGTCGAGGCCAACGTTCCGCCGCATGATGGACGCACAGGCGTTGAGCAGGACGAAATTCGCCTTGGAGCGAGCTTCGGGGGTGAGCAGCCCGCCGTGGTCCCACAGCAGCTCGCACAGCCGCGCTCCGATGAAATTGGCCCAGTTGAGGTCCGGCGGCCGCATTTCCGAGAGCGGTTCCTCGACATACCAGGGCCACGTGCCGAACGTCAGGCTGAAGGGATTGGTATCCTGCTCGTCGGCGAGCCGCATCACGATCCGGTTGATCCGCTCCGCCGCGCGCGGATGCCCGTAGTCCGCGAGCGCGACGGCGTAGGTCGCGCTTTCGCGGGTCGGATGGACCATCATCGCGCTGGTCGTGCGGGTGGCGTAGCCCGGTCCCCCGCCCTTGGTGATCAGCAGCCCCGCGGTCTCATCCCAGCGGAAGCGCGGTCCCCATTGATCGATGCCGCCCCATTCCGCCATTTCATCCGACGCCACGGCTGGGCTCGGACGGAGGCCGAGATGGACCCCCCCGGCACCCAACAGAGCCAAGGCAGTGCGCCGGTTCATCAGCGACATCTGAGCGTTCCTCGCCATCCTCGGCTTTGCCGATCCAAAGGCCACCGCACCGCCCTCAGCGTTTCAAGGAGACCCGGGTGGGCATTGCAGACACGGCCTGCGCCGTCACAAGGCCCAGCGCTTGCCGGACGATGAACAGAAATGCCAGCACGATCAAAAACTGACGGGCAAAAAAGGCGATGATCTCAGCCGCCTCCTTCTCGATGAGGGCCAAGCACACACCCAGCATGAAGACGCCGACGACGTTGCCCTTCAACGGCCCGGAGAAACGATTGACCAGGTAGAAGGCGCCAAACATGATCAACCCGGGCAGGAATATCGCAGCCGGATATCCCCCGACGGCAAAGGAACTCGCCGTCAGTCCGATGACGGGGCGCCCGACCACGCCCGGAGTTCTTATTCCGTAATACCAAGCGATGAAATCCGGGCTGGATGCGGCGAGCTTCTCCACGACGAAAGAGGGCAGGATCGACGACGCCAGGCCCTGGAAGGATTCAAAGCCTTGAATGCCGAAAAACTCGGAGCGGGAGACGACCTGATCCACCGGCTGGATGATGCAGAAGCGATCCAGATTGGCCGTGCTCGGAAACAGATAGTTCAGTGACGGATCGCGGAAGGAGCCATACACGGCCAGCTTCGCTTCCGCCCTCTCCTGCAGCTCGAACGGATTGTAATCCACGCGATCCAGCCAGCCCAGTGCGAGCTCAACGCGTTCACTGATCGTCTGCGTGGTAGACGCATCTCTCGACAGATGGATGATAGGAGAAATATAAAAAGCAAGAATGAAGAATATAATCGCCCCAACAACCGCCTCTTTCGCGACATTTACGGTATGGCGCGAAAATATAATTATGAAAATTATCGACAATATACAAGAAACGAAGATGTACTTCACGTTACCCAACACGGACAACACCATGAAGGTGAGCAACATGACGCTCAGAAATACCATGCCTCGACGCCGGCCTCCGCCCAGACCGAAGGCGTAGGCGGCCTGGCAGATAAGGGCGAAGTTCGCGATAAACGAGAAATTCCCGAGAAAGCCGACGGAATCGCCGGCGTCGACCGAGACCTGCGAGGCGGCCGGTCGCAAGATGATATGCGCGACAGTGATGGCCGCACCAATCGGGAAACAGACGAGCGCGCACGCCTTCAACTTCTTGTCGTCCGTCAGCACGGCCGCCAAGTTGGATATGAAGGGGGAAACCGCAGTAAACCGATACGAAAGCAGATATCCGACAAAAACCGAGGCAAATCCCAGGAAATGCACGATGCTCGAATTGACCGGATCGGTGAGATTTTCGTCAACGGCCTGTCCAAGCGCAGTCTTGATGAGGATGGGAAAATACCCGGAATACATGATCAGTCCGAGCATCATGACGTCGGACGAGCGCATCGGCTGGCCGCGAACGATGGCCGGCTCGAAGCAGCATATGACCACCATAACGCCAAGGACGACCGGATCGGCTCCCAGGAACGCCTGGGCGATCGCGCCGGCTATCAGCACGAGCCAATAGGACGTCCGCAAAAAGGCGCTCATTATTTTCCTTCCATCCTTACCGTCGGCGCAGAACACTCAGTAGATGATTGCAACGCCCTGCATGGAGCCGAGACAAGCACCACTTACGAAACGAGATACAACATCTAATATTATCACACACCTACCCCGAAAGTGTCCCAAACCAAGGCATGGCAACGCGCGATGCCCTAACGCAACCGTAGGGCCGTGCACCGGCCGAAATCACGCAACCTGTCTTGGCCCCCGCACGTGCGGCAGCACGGCTGCTTCACGCGCTGTGCGCGCTATCCCGTTCGCGACGGGCATCACGTTGACGATCGCCGGTTCCTGCCGGCATCAACAGGTCTTCGAGTTTATCCATCGCGCTCTGTTCGGACAATGTCGCGGCAAGCTGACCACACCGCACGCTCGTGTCGGGCAGGCCGCCCGACTGATGGCGCCGCACGGCATCGGCCATCGCCCCGGCGTCTCCCGGGCTCACGAGGGTGGCGGCCCCAGCGAGGAAGTCTGCCAGTTCGGTGCCGGGCTCCGCGGTGACCAGGATCGGCCGACCGCTCGCCAGCATGCCGCCGAGCTTGGACGGCAGCACCAGATCCGCCGCGCTCGCCTGCTGAGGCAGAAGATGCAGGTCGCACACGCTCAGGAATTGCGACAGGCGTGCATAGGGCTGGAAGGGCAGGAAACGCACATTGGGGAGGTCCGCGGCCTGACGCCGCAAGCCTTCCAGGGAAGGCCCCTCGCCGGCGATGGCGAAGACGATGTCGTTCCGGTCCGCCAGCAGCCGCGCCGCCTCGACCACAACGTCGAGCCCCTGCTTGGGTCCGACGTTGCCGGAGTAGAGCGCCACGAAGGCATCACGCGGCAGGCCCAGTTCCTCGCGATAGGCAAGATCTGTCGGCGACGGGCGGATGTGACCGAGATCCACCCAGTTGCGCACCAATGCAATGCGCGCCTCGGGAATGCCCTTCTCGGCGATCTTCTCCGCCATGCGCTGGGAGATCGTGACGATGGTGTCGAACCGCGACAGGCAGAACCGCTCGAAGGCGGCAGCGAGGCGCTTCAGCCCCCCTGCCCCGCCGAGGTGCCCGACGGCAAAGGCCGCGTCCACCTCAAGATCCTGTACATGGAGCACGGTGCGCGCGCCGGTGAGCCAAGCCGAAAGCAGCACGAACGGAGCCGCAAACAGGGTCGGCTCGATAGACAGAACGGTATCCGGCCGACGGCTCAGAGCCCGCCACAGCGTGACGGGAGCCGAAGTGAGCGCGAACGACATCGGCGCGATCAGCCGCCACACGCCGCCCATGGCGGCGCGCACCAGGACAGGGCAGCGATAGAGGCGCGCGCCGTCCAACACTTCGGTGGAGTAGCGGTTGCGATAAGGCGCCTTGACCGTCCAGCCGGGATAATGGGGCGGGGCAGTCACCACCTCAACCTCATGGCCGCGGCGGACCATGAGCGCCACCAGCTCTCCGGTGTATTTGCCGCAGCCGGTGAGTTCCGGTGCGTGGTTCATGGCCGAGACGAGAAGCTTGCCCATTCAAAATCCGTCCATGACCTGCGCCGCTCGCCGCCGCTTCAGCTCGCGGCCCTGAGCTCGCCTTGATTCTCCAGGAACCAGCGATAGCTCGCCGCGATGCCCTCTCGCAGAGGGATGGACGGCGTCCATCCCAACGCCCGGAGGCTGTCCGCGCTCATCAGCTTGCGCGGCGTGCCATCAGGCTTGGACAGGTCGTGCACGATCTCTCCGGTGAAGCCGACGACGTCGCAGACCGTGCGGGTCAGCTCGAGGATGGTCACGTCCTCTCCAGAGCCCACGTTGATGTGGGTGTCGCCCGAATACGTCTTCATCAGCAGCACGCAGGCGTCCGCGCAATCGTCGACGTGGAGGAACTCGCGGCGGGGCGTGCCCGTGCCCCACATGACGATCTCCTTGTCGCCGCGCAGCTTCGCCTCGTGCGCCTTGCGGATGAGGGCCGGCATCACATGGCTGGAATTGAGATCGAAATTGTCACCAGGCCCGTAGAGATTGGTGGGCATGGCCGAGATGAAGTCGCTGCCGTGCTGGCGACGATAGGCCTGCGCCAGCTTGATGCCGGCGATCTTGGCGATCGCATACCATTCGTTGGTCGGCTCCAGCGGACCAGTCAGCAGCGAGTCCTCGGTGATGGGCTGTGGCGCCATCTTCGGGTAGATGCACGACGAGCCGAGAAACAGCAGCTTCTCGACACCGAAACGATGAGACGCCTCGATGATGTTCGCCTCGATCATCAGGTTGTCGTAGAGGAAATCGGCCGGATAGGTGTCGTTGGCGAGGATGCCCCCCACCTTCGCCGCGGCGAGGAATACGGCGTCCGGACGAACCCGCTCGACGAAGGCGCGAACGGCGGCCTGATCCTTCAAATCCACGTCGGCGCGCGACGCGGTGATGATGTCGCACCCCTCCGAAGCGAGCCGCCGAACGATCGCCGACCCCACCATGCCCCGATGGCCGGCAACCCAGACGTTTTTCCCCTGGAGCGCGTAGGATGCCATGTCAGGCTTCCTTCATGACGGTCGCCGTCTGCATCACCTTCAGGTCCTCCTGGACCATCTCGCGGCACAGATCGCGCACGGAGGTTTCGTGGGTCCAACCGAGCTTCTCGTGGGCCTTCCTGGGGTTGCCGATGAGCAGGTCCACCTCGGTCGGGCGGAAGTAGCGCGGGTCCACCTCCACGAGGCAGCGGCCGGACGCCTTGTCGTAGCCCTTCTCGTCGACGCCGCTGCCACGCCATTCCAGATGGAGACCCACGTCCTCGAACGCCCATTCCACGAACTTGCGGACCTCCGTGGTCTCGCCGGTGGCAAGCACATAGTCGTCCGCGGTTTCCTGCTGGAGGATCAGCCACATGCCGCGGACATACTCGCGCGCATGGCCCCAGTCTCGCTTGGCGTCGAGATTGCCGAGATAGAGCTTCTGCTGCTTCCCGTGGCTGATCGCCGCGACCGCGCGGGTGATCTTGCGGGTGACGAAGGTCTCACCGCGCAGCGGGCTCTCATGGTTGAACAGGATGCCGTTGGAGGCATGCATGCCATAGGCCTCGCGGTAGTTTACCACGATCCAGTAGGCGTAGAGCTTGGCCGCCGCATAAGGACTGCGGGGATAGAAGGGTGTGGTCTCGGACTGCGGCACTTCCTGCACCAGCCCATACAGCTCGGACGTGGAGGCCTGATAGAAGCGAGTCTTCTTTTCGAGCCCCAGGATGCGGATCGCCTCCAGCAGGCGCAGCGCGCCGATGGCGTCGGCGTTCGCGGTGTATTCCGGCGTCTCGAACGACACCTGCACATGGCTCTGCGCGGCAAGATTGTAGATCTCGTCCGGCTGACATTGCTGCACCACCCGGATCAGGTTGGTGGAGTCGGTCATGTCCCCGTAGTGCAGGATGAAGCGGGCGTCGCCCTCGTGGGGGTCCTGGTAGATGTGCTCGATGCGGCCGGTGTTGAAGGACGACGAGCGCCGCTTGATGCCGTGAACGACATAGCCCTGGGACAGCAGCAATTCCGATAGATAGGCCCCATCCTGACCCGTCACGCCGGTGATAAGAGCAACTTTTCCGTTCGACGGAACCTGCACAGACATGAATCGCCTCATAAACTAGCGTCACCCCCGAAGCAGGACGAAGCCGCTCAACCCCATCCGCCCCACACCACAAGACCCCACCCAAATCCGCAGGATGAAGCCCCGTCCCGGCCCTTCGCAGCGCGACTGCGCCTGCGGGCCGCATTCAACAAATCACTTTAACGGTTTGCGGCAGCAACGACCGAACTCGCCTGGCCGATACCAAGCCACCAATACCGACAAGACCTCGAAAACACGCGAGCGCGATGCAGGCGAGGCCGCAGAGAGCGGAGGCTGCGAGGAAGCCAAAAGCGCCCTATGGGAACGACATCCCGCGAGGAGTATCCGAGACAAAGAAAACTCAAGACAAAATCGCCCCCATCGCCTTCGGCAGCCGAGTTCGACCTTGCAATACCAGCGGTAGGCGAGCTTCACACGCCCAAAGCTTGCAACACCCATCTCAGGAGTACAAAAGGCGATGCCCACAACTTAAGGCAGCGGAAAATCTCCCTGCGTCGTGACAGTCCTAGCTATGCAATGCAATACAAAGCATCCCCCCTTATTGCAACGCAAAATTTGATCTGGGTCACGATTCGCGCGGCCGGCCGAACTGCCACGCAATGCGTCAGTAGCCGGCAAATTATACCAGTCTGCCATCCGGCAACCCATGGTCGGCCTCTTCTCGCAAAATGCGGAAAAAGGTTGCCGTCACAATATCCGCAGCATGTGCGCCGCCCCGCTCTTCGCGGAGCGGATCGCCGCGATGCCGTGATGGCCGAGCACTTGAAGTCGCTGGCTAGCGCGAGGAGAAGCGGCCTCCAGCGACCGCCCGAACCCGGAGCTTATCCCGCGCTGCAAAAACGTCATTGAGAATTCACTGCAATGAACGTAATCAGCATAAAGCGCCGCTGTTTAGGCAAGCGAAATCCTGATCGGGAAGACTCATCATGCGTATTGCGATGATTGGGGCAGGGTATGTCGGCTTGGTCTCGGGTGCGTGTTTTGCGGATTTCGGCCATACCGTCACCTGCGTCGACACCCATGCCGGCAAGATCCAGGCCCTGAAACAGGGTGAGATTCCGATCTATGAACCCGGCCTCGCCGAGCTTGTCGCAAGCAACGTGAAGGCTGAGCGTCTCGATTTCACAACCAGCCTGGCAGAGGGCGTCGCGGACGCCGATGCCGTCTTCATCGCGGTCGGTACCCCCTCGCGCCGCGGCGACGGCCACGCTGACCTCTCCTACGTCTATCAGGCCGCGCGCGACATTGCCGGCGCCATCAGCCGCTATACGGTCGTTGTGACCAAATCCACGGTGCCGGTGGGCACCGGAGACGAGGTGGAGCGCATCATCCGCGAAACGCGCGCGGAGGCGGAATTCGCGGTCGTCTCCAACCCGGAGTTCCTGCGCGAAGGCGCCGCCATCACCGATTTCAAGCGCCCCGACCGCATCGTGGTGGGCACCGAGGACGAGCGCGCCCGCCAGGTGATGACCGAGCTCTACCGTCCGCTCTTCCTGAACCAGTCGCCGCTGCTCTTCACCTCGCGCCGCACCGCCGAGCTGACCAAGTATGCGGCCAACGCCTTCCTCGCCACCAAGATCACCTTCATCAACGAAATCGCCGATCTCTGTGAGCAGGTGGGCGGCAACGTGCAGGACGTGGCCCGCGGCATCGGCCTCGACAACCGCATCGGCTCGAAGTTCCTCCATGCGGGACCGGGCTATGGCGGCTCCTGCTTCCCGAAGGATACCCTCGCCCTCATGAAGACGGCGCAGGACTATGGCGCGCCCGTGCGGATCGTCGAGACCGTCGTTGCGGTGAACGACCAGCGCAAGCGCGCCATGGCCCGCAAGGTCACCGAGGCTTTGGGCGGCTCGGTGCGCGGCAAGACCGTCGGCGTGCTGGGCCTCACCTTCAAGCCCAACACCGACGACATGCGCGATGCCCCCTCCATCGCCATCATCACCGCCCTGCAGGACGGCGGCGCGGTCATCAAGGCGCATGATCCCGAGGGCATCGAGCAGGCCAAGCTCGTCCTCGACAACGTCACCTACGTGGACAACCCCTATCACGCTGCCGAGGGCGCCGACGCCCTGGTCATCGTCACCGAGTGGGACGCCTTCCGCGCCCTCGACCTAAAGCGGATCCACGGCATGATGGCGCAGCCGGTGGTGATCGACCTGCGCAATATCTATCGCCCGGACGAGATGGAAAGCCTTGGTTTCCGTTATTCCAGCATCGGACGCCGCACCGTCGCGGACGCCTGAGCAGCATTGGCGCCCGGTCGCACTCTTTGTGCACCGGGCGGCCACCTTGCGGTAAACTGCCTCGATTCAACATCAGGCGCCTTCCATGACAAGCCAAGCCCAACCCGAGACCCTCCACGCAGCCGCCGGGAAGATCATTCCGGTCGTCCTGGCCGGAGGATCGGGAACGCGCCTCTGGCCGCTGTCACGCAACAGCCTGCCGAAGCAGTTCCTGCCGCTGGCGTCCAACCACACGCTCTACCAGGACACCCTACTGCGGTCGGCGCCCGACGACCTCTTCGGCCCTCCGGTGGTGGTGGCCAACGAGGAGTTTCGCTTCTTCGCGCAACGTCAGGCGCGCGAGATCGGCATCGATGCCACCGTCATGCTCGAGCCTGCCCGGCGCGACAGCGCGCCGGCTCTTCTGGCGGCCGCGCGTCATGTGGCCGAGACGCATGGGCCCGAGACGCTGGTCCTTGCCCTTGCCTCGGATCACGTGGTGCAGGACACGGCCGCCTTCCGGGAAGCCGTGCAGCTTGGGGCGCGGATCGCGCGCCTCGGCCGCATCGTGACGTTCGGCATCTCCCCCTCCGAACCGCGCACCAGCTACGGCTACATCCGGCTGGGCACCGAGCTGGACCCGCTCGGCGCCTATGAGGTGGATTCGTTCGTCGAGAAGCCGGATCGCGCCACCGCTGAGCTTTATGTCCAGGCGGGCTACCTCTGGAACTCGGGCAATTTCCTTTTCCCCGCCGGTCTCCTTCTGGAGGAGGCCGAACGTTACGAGCCGGCCATCGCGGCGGCCGTCAACTCGGCCGTGGCGAACGCCAAGATGGACCTCGTCGGCTTCCTGAGGCTTGATCCGGTGGCATTCAAGTCGGCCCCCGCCAAGTCCATCGACTTTGCCGTGATGGAGCGCACGCGCCTTGCGGCGGTGGTGCGCGGCAGCTTCGGCTGGTCGGACGTGGGGGCATGGGACGCGCTGTACGAGATCGGCGCACAGGACCAGAGCGGCAACGTCACCGTGGGGTCTGTCCAGTTGCTGGACAGTTCCAATTCCTATGTCCGTTCCGACGGCCCGCTGGTGACCGCCATCGGGATCGATGGCCTGTCCGTCATCGCGACCTATGACGCCGTGCTGGTCATGCCCTCCAGCCGCAGCCAGGACGTCAAGCACCTCGTCAACCTGCTGAAGACACGCAATCCCCGGGAGGTCGACGAGCACCTCACGGTGCACCGGCCTTGGGGTACGCTGGAGAGTGTGTGCGAAGGCGAACGCTTCCAGGTGAAGAAGATCGTGGTCGAGCCCGGCGGCGTGCTCTCGCTGCAGAAGCACTACCACCGGTCCGAGCATTGGGTCGTGGTGCACGGCACAGCCGAGGTCACGCTGGAGGACCGCACCTTCATGGTGCACGAGAACGAATCCACCTACCTGCCCATCGGCACGGTCCATCGCCTCAGGAATCCGGGCAAGATCCCGCTGGAACTCATCGAGGTCCAGACCGGTTCCTATCTGGGCGAGGACGACATCACCCGCTTCGAGGACATCTACCAGCGCGCCTGAGCGCTGGTCCCGAGGAGCGGTGACGGCCGGCTTAGGCCAGACCGCCCGCCTTCAGCAGCACCACGAAGGCCGAGAGGATGTGGTAGAAGGAAGAGGCGGGCGCCGGCTCTTCCAGGAAGGCGCCATCAGCCAGCCACTGGTCCCGCCACAGCCCGGCCACGGGCACGTCGAGATAGACCTTCAGAACCTCGAACGCCTCGCGGGCATCGGCGATGAATGCGTCGCGCGCGTCCGCATCGGAAGTCGCCGCCGCGAACACCAACGCGGTCCGCAGGCGCTCCGTCTGTGCCCACAGGCGGGCGCGCGGATCGGTCGGCGTTCCCGCCGCATCCACGGCGAAGATCGCCGCGCGGCGGTCCGGGGCGATGCCGAAGCGGCTACCGAAGGCATAGAGCCGGTCCGAAGCGGCACGGTGATCGACGCCGAGCAGATCGCCAGCGTGGCGGAACAGATAGGCCCACTCGAACTGGTGTCCCGGCTCGCGCACGGCGCCCGGCGCGCCTTCCGCGAAGCTCCAGTCCCCATCGTAATATTCGCCGATGGCGCCGGTCTGCGGGTCCAGGAGGCGCGTCGCGCCGAGTTCGACGATCGCACGCGCGACACCTTCGAAGGGCTCGGTGATCCCCTCCGCGACCCACGCGAGTTGGGCCTCCAGAAGGTGCATGTGCGGATTGGAGCGCAGCGGGAGGACACGGGGCGTCGCCTCCTCGAAGCCAATCACCGGGTGCGCGCGCTGCGCCGTCAGTTCGGCCTGCAGCGAGCGGGCTGCCGCGAGCAGGTCCGAGTCTCCGATCCCAGCCGCACGGGCATGGGCGAGGGCGAACAGCACGAAGGCCTGATCGTAGAGGTCGGCCGTGTCGTCCAGAGGACGACCATCCGGCGCCACGAGGCAGCGAAAGAGCCCGTCCGCGCGCCGGTAATTGCCCATGAAGAAGGAGAGGCCATGCTCAGCCGCCTCACGCCACGGCCCCTGCCAGCCCAGCCGTCCGCCTTCGATGAAGGCGTAGGTCTGTCGGGTCTGAACCCTGAGGCGGCGCGGCGCGATGACCGGCTTTCCATCAAGCGCGATCTTTTCGAAGAAGCCGCCTGCCGGGTCCGCCCCCACCTGCCACCAGAGCGGCAGTGCGGCATCGAACAGCCATTCACGCGCCCAGCGAGCTTCGGCCTCAAGCATCATTGCGATTCCCCAATGTCCGCAGTGGCTGATCTTGACGCCCCGATCCGGACGTCGCCATTTCTGCCCTTATCGCACTGCAGCGACAAATTGTATCTCCTCTTGCCCTCCGGCGTCGGAACCGGGCCGGGGCCTCGTGTTCTCACAGCCCGGCCCTTGTGCTAGAGCACGCGCCGATGCGGCCTTGTCGCGAGGCGAGCCCGATTCCATCCGGTCGTTGGAAAGGTGGATACGCTTGTGACGGCATTCCTCCCGCTTGGCCTGCCCGACGTCATCCTCGTCCAGCCGCGCCGCTTCGGCGATGCGCGGGGCTATTTCTGCGAGACCTATGTGAAGCCCCTATATGCGGCGAACGGGATCGGCGCGGATTTCGTGCAGGATAACGAGTCCCTTTCGGCGCAGGTCGGCACCATCCGCGGACTGCACATGCAGGCTCCCCCCTTCGCCCAGGCGAAGCTGGTGCGGGTGCTCTCCGGTGCCATCTACGACGTGGCGGTGGACGTGCGGAAGGGCTCTCCCACCTACGGCCGCTGGGCCGGTGCACGCCTCACGGCCGAAGGCGGCGAGCAGCTCTACATACCTCAGGGTTTTGCCCACGGCTTTTGCACCCTCGCGCCGGACACACGCGTCGCCTATAAGGTGGACGCGGTCTACGACCGGGCGAGCGAATGCGGGATCATCTGGGACGATCCCGACCTTGCCATCGACTGGACCCTGGGCGACGGCGAGAAGATCCTCTCGGACAAGGATCGCGTCTTGCCCCGCCTCAAGGATTTCGACAGCCCGTTCGCCTATCAGGGGACGGCGGCGAACGAAAGGTAGCTTCATGCGGGTGCTGGTGACGGGTGGCGCGGGCTTCATCGGCTCGGCGGTGGTGCGACACCTTGTGGGGCTCGGGCACGACGTCCTGAACTTCGACAAGCTGACCTATGCCGGCAACCTCGCCTCCCTCGCGCCGGTGGCCGAAAATCCGCGCTACGCCTTCGTGCAGGCTGACATCTGCGATGCCGGTGCCGTGCGTGCCGCGCTGGAAGGTTTCAAGCCCGACCTCGTGATGCACCTCGCCGCGGAGTCCCACGTGGACCGCTCCATCGACGGGCCGGGTGACTTCATCTCCACCAACGTGGTGGGCACCTACACCATGCTGCAGGAGGCCCTGCGCTACTGGCGGACGCTGCCGGGACCGCAGAAGGAGGCCTTCCGCTTCCACCACATCTCCACCGACGAGGTGTTCGGCAGCCTCGGCGCAGAGGGGCTGTTCCGGGAGGACACCCCCTACCAGCCCAACTCCCCCTACTCCGCCTCCAAGGCGGCCTCCGACCATCTGGTCCGAGCGTGGTTCCACACCTATGGCCTGCCGGCGGTGATGTCGAACTGCTCGAACAATTACGGGCCGTACCACTTCCCCGAGAAGCTCATCCCCCTCGTCACGCTGAACGCGCTGGAAGGCGCGGAGCTGCCCGTCTACGGCACGGGCGAGAACGTGCGGGACTGGCTGTTCGTGGAGGACCACGCGGAGGCCCTGTTCCTCATCGCCACCAAGGGCCGTCCGGGCGAGAGCTACAATGTGGGCGGCGCCTGCGAGCGGCGGAACATCGACGTGGTGCGCACCATCTGCGCCATTCTCGACGATCTGGTGCCCGACGCCGCCATCGGCAAGCGTGAGGGACTGATCCGCTTCGTCACTGACCGACCGGGCCATGATGCTCGCTACGCCATCGACTTCTCCAAGCTGAAGGCGGAGCTCGGCTGGTCGCCGCGGGAGACGTTCGAGACGGGTCTCGAAAAGACCATCCGCTGGTATCTCGCCAACCGTCCGTGGTGGGAGCCGCTGCGCCAGCACTATCAGGGCCAGCGGCTGGGGCTGGACAAGGCACCGGCGGCAGGCACGAAACTGGGGCTCGCATCTTGACGCGCATTCTTCTGTTCGGAGCCGGCGGGCAGCTCGGACGCGAAACCGTCGCGCTGGCCGGTGAGCGGGGGATCGATCTTATCGCCCTCGGCCATGCCGACCTCGACATTTCCGATCCGGTCGCCGTCGCCCGCGCGCTGGAGGCAGCGCGTCCCGATGCGCTCATCAATGCCGCGGCCTACACCGCCGTAGACAAGGCCGAGAGCGAGCCGGACCTCGCCGCCCGCATCAACGCCTTCGCGCCCGGCCTCATCGCCGAGCGGTGCGCCCGCTATCGCACGCCCTTCATCCATGTCTCCACGGACTACGTGTTCGACGGCACCAAGCGCGGCGCCTATGTGGAGGCGGACCCGGTGGCGCCGCTCGGTGTCTACGGCCGCACCAAGGCGGCCGGTGAGGCGGCGGTGCGCGCCGCGCACGAACGCCATGTGATCGTGCGCACCTCGTGGGTCTACGGCGCTCACGGCAACAATTTCCTGAAAACCATGCTGCGCCTCGCCGGCGAGCGCGACCAGTTGCGGGTGGTGGCCGACCAGCGCGGCTGCCCCACCGCCACGCGCGACCTCGCCGAGGCGGTGCTCGCCGCGGCGCTTGCGGCCGCCCAGGGCGATGCCCGCTGGGGCACCTATCATTTCGCCGGGCGCGGCGTGACCACGTGGCACGGCTTCGCCAGCGCCATCGTGGCGGCGGCCGAACCCCACACCGGCCGCAAGCCGGAGGTGACCCCCATCACCACGGCCGACTATCCGACGCCCGCCAGCCGCCCGAAGAATTCGGAACTGGCCAGCGACCTGTTCGAGCGCACCTTTGGCGTGCGTGCCGCCCCGTGGGAGCAGCGCGCCCGCGAGGTGGTGGACGCGCTTCTCGTCAAGCCCTCCCAACCGGAGGCTTCGGAGCTTGAGAAGGCGGCCGCCCTCTCATCCGCAATTCCCGCGCCGCAATCCGAGGAAGCATCGTGAAGGGTATCATTCTGGCCGGCGGCTCCGGCACCCGGCTTCATCCCATCACGCTCGTCGTCTCCAAGCAGTTGCTGCCGGTCTACGACAAGCCGATGATCTATTATCCCCTGTGCACGCTGATGATGGCGGGCATCCGGGACATCCTGATCATCACCACGCCGCACGATGCCGCGCTGTTCCAGGCGCTGCTGAAGGACGGCAGCCAGTTCGGCATCAATCTCACCTATGCGGTGCAGGAGCATCCGCGCGGCCTCGCCGACGCCTTCATCGTCGGCCGCGAGTTCGTGGGCAACGACCGCGTGGCCCTGGTGCTCGGCGACAACCTCTTCTTCGGCCATGGCCTGCCCGAGCTTCTGGCCGACGCGGCGCGGCGGGAGACGGGGGCCACCGTGTTCGGCTATCCGGTCCAGGACCCCGAGCGCTATGGCGTGGCGGAGATGGACGCTTCCGGCAAGGTTCTGTCGCTGGAGGAGAAGCCGAAGGCTCCGAAATCCAACCTCGCGGTGACGGGCCTTTATTTCTACGACAACCGCGTTGTGGACATCGCCGCGAACCTCGCCCCCTCCCCCCGTGGTGAGATCGAAATCACCGACGTCAACAAGGCCTATCTCGAGCTTGGCGAGCTGCGCGTGGCCATGATGGGCCGAGGCTTTGCCTGGCTCGACACCGGTACGCCGGATTCCCTCGTGGAGGCCGCCCAGTTCGTCCAGATCCTGGAAAAGCGGCAGGGCCTGCGCATCTCCTCCCCCGAAGAAGTGGCCTACCGCGCCGGATTCATCGACCGGGCCGGTCTGGAGGCGCGGGCGCACGACCTCGCCAAATCGAGCTACGGCCAGTATCTGGCGCGCGTGGCCGCCGGCACCGCCTGACCAGGGGACGGGCGGGTTGAAGGCCCGCGCGGCCTGCGGACACCCGCCGCACTTTTGAAGCGCGGCCGCATCCTGTAGGGTGGGGGCTGTCTTCCCTTGAGCTTTGCGGGGTTCTCGCCGTTCCGGCGCGCCGCCCTTTGTCGAGACCGGACTTTCGAGATGAGCAATTTCAACGAAGAGACCGTCACCAGCGTCCACCACTGGACCGACAACCTCTTCTCCTTCACCTGCACCCGCGATCCCGGCCTCCGCTTCCTCAACGGCCAGTTCACGATGATCGGCCTTCGGGTGGACGGCAAGCCGCTGCTGCGCGCCTATTCCATGGCGAGCGCAAACTACGAGGAAGAGCTGCAGTTCTTCTCCATCAAGGTGCAGAACGGCCCCCTCACCTCCCGCCTCCAACACCTCAAGGTGGGCGACAAGATCCTCGTCGGCCGCAAGCCCACCGGCACGCTGGTGCAGGATAGCCTGCTGCCCGGCAAGCGGCTCTATCTCCTCTCCACCGGCACCGGCCTCGCGCCCTTCCTGTCGGTGGTGAAGGACCCGGAGGCCTATGACCGGTTTGAGAAGGTCATCCTCATCCACGGCACCCGCACGGTGGCCGAGCTGGCCTATGACGAGTATCTGACCAAGACCCTGCCCGACGACGAGATCCTTGGCGAGGAAGTCAAGGCGAAGCTCATCTACTACCCGACCGTTACTCGCGAACCCTTCCGCAATCAGGGCCGCATCACGGACCTCATCACCTCGGGCAAGCTCTTCGCCGATCTCGGCATGCCGGTCATGTCGCCGGAAGAGGACCGCCTGATGCTCTGCGGAAGCCCGGCAATGCTGAAGGACGTGGTGGAGCTTCTGGAATCCCGCGGCTTCACCGAGGGCAGCCAGTCGGCACCCGGCCACTACGTCATCGAGAAGGCGTTCGTGGAGCGCTGACGTCCGGTCCCATCACCGCGCTGCGGCAGCGCCGGACAGGCGGTGTCGCAGCATCTCGTCGAGGTGCACCGCCAGAATGTCGTGCGCCTCTTTCGACAGGTGGATCTCGTCGGTCGCGAACCGGGCCGGCAGGGTTGCCTTGTTCCCGACCAGGATCGCGTCTGCATCAAGGACGAGCACATCGCGCGACGCGAGGCCGCGGATGTGGGCGTTCACCTCTTCGGTGATCCCGTAGACCCGATCCGACCAGAACGGCCGGCGGATCAGCCTCGGCGTCGTCGGACGGACAATGGTGGACATGATGGCGCCCGCACCGGCCCCAGAAACCTCCAGGGCGAACCGAGACAGGTTGGCCTTGAGGTTGGTCACTGCGGCCCGCTCCATGGCCGGAAGATTGGCGGCAGCCACCACATCGTTGATCCCCGTGACGATGATCACCGCCTCCGGCTTGAGATCGATGACGTCGCTCTTGAAGCGGTAGGCCGATTGGACGGAGCTTTCCCCCGATACGCCTCGGTTGACGACCTGCCAGTCCGCAGCAGCCTTCCTGCTCACCGCAATCTGGTGCGCGCGGGAATCGCCGAATATCACGATACGGGGCTGGCCGGTCGCCGGCAGGCTTGCGTTCTCATCGGCGAACCGATCGGGATCGATGGGCCGGAGGCGAAGCTCGGATCTGTCATGGAAAAACGACCTTGCGCCCATGACGGCCGTCGCGAGCGCCCCGGCGAGCAGCAGGCAAAGCAAGCCCAAGACACCGAAACCTGCTGCGGGCCAGTTCATCACGTGTCGTCCGCCTGCTCTAGGACCTGAGAGAGTTTGGACATCCGCCAGCGGGAGCTTTGGCACCGGGGCCTAAGGCCGTGGCGAGCGCCGCACGACCGGCACGGAAACCCATCCATTCGGGCCAGCGCCCTGAGCCGGCGCGGCCCCCAAGTCCCATCACCAGCAATTCAGGTCACTTGGCAGGGCTTGCTTCGGGACCGCTTGCTGGGCCGGCAACCGGCGCCTCAGCGGCGGCCGATCCGACGGGACGCCGCGACATCCGTTTCCTCACCACCTTGCGCTCCTCAGCCGGAAGGAAGGAGCGCCCCAGGGCCATGCCGACAACGGCAAGGTAGATGATGAGAAAGCCCGGAATCTGCAACGGAAAGTCGAAGCTCGTATGCACGAGGCCCGCGATGCCGACGAGGAGTCCGGCGAGGATGAAGGGATCATTGGGCCGGCGCAGGGCGCCCCGCACCAGCAGGGCGCCGCAGGCCAGCACATAGGCGAAGACGACGAAAGCAAGCGGATACCCACCCTCGAAGATCAACTCGACGGGCGTGCTATGGCCGATGTCGAACACCGCGGAAGTCCCGAGATCCTCAGTCCGAAACTTCGGGAAGCTTTCGGCGAAACTGCCGAGCCCGTATCCGATGAGCGGACGCTCCGCGACTGCGCCGAGCATCATCCCATACGCATCCAGGCGCCCCAAGGTATCGAAGCCGATGCGTATCTGACGCTCGCGCCAGGCCCCACCCGACAGGCCGTAGATGAGGGAGAACAGAACGAAGATCGCGAACGCGACCTTCCAGATGGATGCGCGCTTGCGCAGGCGAAGCTTGGATACGACAGCGCCCAGCCCCACAAGGACGGTCAGTATCAGCCCCGCGCGCGAGAGCGTCAGCGGGAGAAGGACGAGCACGAACAAACCGGCGGCGGCTGCAATGACGCGTCGGCGGCTCCCTTCCCCGCGGAAGAGGCTCGACAATGGCTTGTTCTCCCGCGCCGCAGCAAGAGCGCTGGGGAGCAGCATGGCCAGCACGATCAGGACTGCCGAGCCAAGGTAGATCGCCGAGGTATTCTTGTTCAGAAAGAAGGTGGTCAGCGCGCCTTCCTGGTCGTAGGGCCGGAGACTGTCGGAATCGGAGACGAAGCCGACAAACCCGATGAACCCGTATAGGCACGCGGCCCCGACGATGGCCCGCAGCACCTGCCCTGCCCGCTGCCGATCGGGGCCGATCACGATGGCCGCCGTCAAGACCAGCGCCGCGAGCAGGGGCCGGCCGAGGAAGAGGAGCGGCGAATGCCGGACCGACCCGGACAGGGGCGTGATCTCGATGCCCAGAATCTTGCCCGCCTCCGACCACATGGCAAGCGGCGCCGGGCCCGGCGAGATGGACTGGAGGTACGCCACAAGACCGTAGGCCGCGAGGACGACGAGAAGGCCGCCCAGCAGGAGTGCGGCACCGCGGGATACATCACGATAGCTGATGAGGAGCACCGCGACGGTGGCGAAGCCCGTCCACACCTGGATCCAAAGGAGCGCGACCGATCCGTCCGGCACAGGGGCAAGGATCACCATGGCCAGGAAGAACCAGAAGCCGATGCGGTCCGGGAGGCTTCGCACGCGGCGCCGACGAACCCGTGTATCCGCCGGGGCTTCGGCCGGCTTCTCTGCGGTCACTTCCACGGCCGGCTCCCCAGAGGTTCGACCGCCGGGAGGTCGATATCCTCGCCGCCGTTGCGGATGATCTCCGCCGCCCGCTTCTGGACCCTTTCCGGCGCCTCGGCGAGGATGTCCCGCAGGGCCAGCCGCGCTTCCGGCTTGGCCGCAACGTATTGTTCTCCAATGTATTCGGACAAGTTCTTGACGGCCAGCCAATTCACCGACTGCTTCAGATCCGCCAATTCGCTCTGATCGAGCTTTGGGTAGAGCGCCAGAAGGATCTCCGTGCGGCGGAGAAGGGGCCACCCCTCATAGGGGCCGGAGCGAAAGGACTGTCGCAGATACGTCCGCAGCAGCGGTGTGTCCTCGTGCCGGATGTGCTCGATCCAAGCCAAAATCGTCCAGGCACGTGGCGAACCCGGGCTGCAGACAATGCTGGCCTTGGCCGCCTGCTCGGCTGCGGTAAGCCGCGTATCCGCGAGATCGGCATCATCTGCCTGGAACGCGGTCTCGGCGAGCGCGGAGCGAACGATCGCAAGGTCTTGAAGCGCCTGATAATCGCAGACACGATCGGAAAGCACCACGGACATGTCGCGATCCATCGCCGCGATCAGATCCGGATCGTAAGGCTCTCCGGCCATCATGCGGGTGGCGACAGGGCGCAAGAACAGCCCTGAATCGAAGCGCCGGATGCCCGTAGAGGTCGACAGCCAGATCACCGCACCGATTGCGATGGCGAGACCGGCGAGGCGGGCCATGATCTTCGCAGCCTTGCTCGGACCGGGAGACCGACCACCGTCCCGGCCATTGCCGTCATTGCCGGAGCCGACCGGCGCACCGGACGCCGCGTCGACGTCCCCGGCCGGATCAGGACTCTCGGCCATAGCTCGCGTAGTATTTGTGGTAATAATACTTGCTTCCGTAATCCTCGAGGCTGCGGAGCGCCTTCAGGTCAGCCTTGTTCAGCAGGCAGCCAAGCACCTTCTCGTAGACTGTCGGTGCGTTCTGCAGCGTATTGGCGACGAGATCCCGGTTGGATGAGCCCCAGTCGAGCACATAAACATAGCCATCGACGATATGCGTCGATGCCATGACGTCGACCACCGGAGCAAGCGGCGGGAAATCGATGACGATGTAATCGACATCCCGCTTCAGCGCATCGATCACCGCCGCCATCTGCTCGGACGCGAGAATCTCGTTGGTGTGGACGATATCGCCCGGCACCACGGCCGGAATGAAGCGGAGCCCCGTCATCCGGTCGACGATGCTCACTTCCTCAAGCGTCGCCTTGCCGAAAACCAGCTCAAGCAGGCCCGCACTGCGGCCCGGCGCGAGGCGCCGTGTCAGCGTCGGATTGCGCAGGTCGCCATCGATGAGCACGCAACGCTGGCCGCTATGGGCGATCAGCTGGGCGAAGTTGGCGGAAACGGTGGACTTGCCCTCCTTCGGCAAGGTCGAGACGATGCCGATGACCTTCACCGCGCGGCTGTGGATCGATACGTCCGCAGAGACCTTCACCGAGCGCAGCGTCTCCGAGAAGCGGGAGAACGGATCGGAGGTAACCTGACGCATGATGCCGGTCGAGCTGTCGAACGCGCTCTGCCCGGCCGGAACCGGCGTCGCGACGGAAGACGGCAGGAGCGGAAGCACACCGAGGCAGTCGAGCCCCAGATAGCGCTCCACATCCGCCGGCAGCCGGAAGGTCCTGTTCATGCGCTCGCGCCACATGCCGACGCCGAAGCCCATCAACAGTCCGAGAAAGAGACCGCCGGCGACGATAAGCGTCGTCCGCGGGGATGAGGCCCGAAGCGGAGTGGACGCATCAGTGATGAGCCGCGCCTCGGTGATCGGGAAGGACTGCTGCTGGGTGGCCTGCATGAAGCGCTGCAGGAAGTTGTCGTAAAGGGCGCGATAGGACTGGGCGTTGCTCTCAAGCTCACGCAATTCAACCTGCGCCTGCCCCGTCAGCTTGGCCTGGACCATCAGCTGCTCAAGGCTGGATGAAAGGCTTGCCTCGCGGGCACGGGCGATTTCCAGATCGGACTTGTAGGTCTCGGCGATGCGTGACAGCTCGGTGAAGAGCGAGCGCTGAAGGCCCTTGATCTCGTTATTGAGATTGACGACCGCGATATGGTCGGGGCCGTAGCGCTTGGACCAGTCCGCCTCGCGCTTCACGGCGTCGAGATACTGGGTGCGCAGGAGGCTGATGACCTGATTGTTGAGCACGTCCGACACGACTTCGTCGCTCGTGCCCGTCACGCCGCCCTGCTTGATGATGTTGTTGACGCGCTCATAACGCGCCTGCGCCTCGGCCACCGCGGTCCTGGCCGTGATCAGCTGCGTGTTCAGTTCCGACAGCTGCTGATCGGAAATGAGACCACGCTGCGTATCAATGATGTTGTTCTTGGCTTTGAAGTCCTGCACCGCGCGGTCGGCCGCAAGCGCCTGGTCGCGCAGCTCGGCGATGCGATCCTGCAGCCAGACACTGGCGCGACGGGTCGCCTGGTACTTGGCCTCAAGCTGATCGACGATGTACGCCTCGGCGAGCTGGTTCGCCACGTCTGCCGAGAGGACGGCGTCGATCGCCTTGTATTCGATGCTGATAACGTAGCTCAGACCAACGCGCTTGACGCGCAGACGCTTGCCGAAATCGATGATCTGAGTGCGCTCGATCTCATAGTCGCTCATAGGAGAGCTGCTGACGAGAAACGGAACAACGAAACCAGCCACGGTGTTAAACACCGAATTGGCGCTCTCTTCGAGTTCCTTCTTCTTCGCCTCGACGAGCTTCAGCTCCTTGATGACCGCCTTGGCGATACGCTCGGACTGAAGAATCTGGACCTGGCTGTCGATGCCGCTGGAATCCATCACGCCCGTAAGCTGAGGCATGACTTCCAGGCCACGGGCCTGCTGCGTGTCGATCAGCAACTCGGCGGTTGCCGTATATTGCGGCGTTGCAACAAAGCAATAGAGAGCCGCCAGACTTGCTACCGCGCCGGCGACGGCTGCGATGACCCACTTCTGACGACGGACCACCTGAAGCAAATTGACCAGATCGAGTTCGCCCTCGGTCTGGATATTCAGAGACTTCCCCGGCCCAGACTTGTCGATACGAAGCATGCCGCTAAAGCCCCGCTAACATCAGATGCAGTCGAAGCACACGCACCACCCAAGCAAAAGCCCGGCAATCTGACGCCCCGAAAGGATTCCTGCCGTGTACACCCGCGCGACCGGGCACTTCAAACAAAAGTGGCCCGCCTCACGCATCCCCTGACCAGCGCTATCGTGACGGTCAAGGAACACAGGAAGTGGGCCACCTGATTGGGCTTGTAAGGCAGATCAGCAGCCGAAGCGGCAGAACGGCGAAACCGGACGGCCGAGGAACTTGCTGATGCGCTGGTCGTACTTGTAAGCGCGATACTGAATGAGCGACCACTTCCAGCCACCAAAGCTATTGGAAGCAGCCTGGGCGCCGAAACGGTTGGCCGGCTGGAAGTTGGCATTGCTGCGCAGAGCAGCAAAACGCTCACCCCACAGGCCAGCGGCCTGCGACGGCATGACCGCCCCGAGGACCAGACCCGCAACAGCAGCGCCCGTCAGCGCCGCCTTGATCTTGGAAACTTTCGCCATCGCCCGCACTCCGATTAGGTGAGCCATGTTTACCACAAGCTCTGTGGCGCCGCAACAATCGCCGAAAGACCGATGCACGCCAGACGGGAAATCTACTGGAGTTTCACCGGGAGCGACCTACCTTGCTACCTAGAACTCGCGCAGCGAACCGGAAGTTCCTGCTCGCCTTCATCTTCCACAACGTAAGATTCAGGGCGGGCAACGACCGGATCATCCAGCCTAGTACGTTGAGATGTAACGGCCGCAAACTTGACAGTGTCACCGGCTGGCCCGACCGCCTGACGCACGCCCGGCGCCGGCACCTTCAGGCCGTGGCGCTCTCGCCACACCAGCACAAGACCTGCTGAAACGACCGCTCCCGCCCCGATCAGCACCAGAGAATCGGGCCATTCGCCGAAAGCGAGCACCCCGAACAGGGTGGCCCAGATCAAGGTCGCATAGTTCAGAGGTGCCACGACGGACGCAGGCGCGTAGCGCGTCGCAGAGGTCATCAGGATCTGGCCGAGACCGCCGGCGATGCCCGTTGCAATGAGAACGAGACTGGTGCGCAGGTCGGGAACCACCCACCCCAGCGGCAAGGTGGCAAGACCCGCCAGAGACGCGACGGTGGAGAAGTAAAAAACGATCGCTTCGCTGGTCTCCGTCCGCGTCAGATGCCGGACCTGTGTCACTGCGAGCCCGGCGATCACGGCCCCGACCAGGGCCATGGCCGCCCCAATCAGCGGCCCCGGTCCGCTCCCCAGCGAGGCATGGGTGAAGGAGGGCCACAGCATGAGCAGGATACCGGCAAAGCCGACACCGAGCACCACCCAGCGATAGGCGGGCACACGCTCTCCCAGAAGAACGGCTGCGAGAAGCACGGCGACCAGCGGCGTCACATAGGTAAAGGCAACGGCCTCGGCGAGCGGGATGAAGGCAAGCGCTGCGAAGCTGAGCCACATGGCGCTCACGCCCACCAGCCCGCGAACAACATGGCCGAACGGCTGGCGCGTCACGAGCGCGCTTGTCATCCGCCGCCTCCACAGCAGCCAGATGACGAGCGGGACAAGACCGAAGGCGCTGCGCGCAAACACGACCTGCCCGCTCGGCACATCGTCTGCCACGAAGCGCACGAGCGCGGACATGATAGCAAAGAAGAACGTGGCGCTGATTTGCAGGGCGATGCCTGCTGGGGCATTCATGAGCAAAAGTCCGGTGTGCGCTCCCTATAGCGCCTTGCCGGCTGGATGGGCATGCAAAGCGCGCAGGTGAAGGGCGTCAGCCCTGCGTCTGGAAGAGGGGCCGCGCCCATGGACGAACCAGGCGCCCGGATTTGCTGACAAATGGCGCCCTGCGGGACGCTCTTTTGGGGCGCCGAGAAACGGATTCCGCGGGACATTAAGCGTCGGCCATACGGTGCCGAGCTTGGCACTTGTGCACTGCAGCGACTATTTTCGCAGAATGCGACTCTCCATTGGTCCGATCTGCCCCCTTTCCGCCTGCCAGCTCAGAGCGTTATCCCGGATTGGAGACTTGCGCCGGAGCAGAGGCGAAACAGCGCCATCAAGCTCACCGCGACGCAATGTCGCGACCATTTGATTTCAGGGACGCTCGCGACAGGCCTCCCGATCGGGCTTGGCGCGAGATTGCATAAATGGTTGATTTCCCCCGCGAAATGGGGCATTCGACAAACGATATGAACGCGACTTCGATGCGTGGCAACAGAAGCAGCACCCTGCCAAATTGCAGGGCTTTCATCGTGCCCACATGCACTTAGAATTTATTTTGCAGTGCAGCAATGCCTAAAACTTGGGCCCCGAACTTGATCTGAATCAAGTTACCAATCCAAGCCATATGACGTCAGGCTAAAAACCGCATGCCATCTTCGGCTTTTTGGGCAATCAACTCGCCGCGCCCACCCGTCGCCACCATAGATTGAGCACGTTTCCAAAATAATCCCGCGTTAACTTGTGAAACTGAAATATTTCAGACTTGTGACACTGGAATATACGCTTGCGGCCATATTTTTTACTCGCTTGTCGATTCGAGCACCGAGTGCTATGTTGCCCCTATAATTTCAATCTTCCTTACGGTAGCCATCTGCCGATTGAGGGACGAATGTCGCTTTCCACGGACAACATGCGGGTTGAACGGGCGAGCGAAGCGCATCGGTCTGGGGTCACCCCCACGCTCGACTACGCGTCGATGCCGCCGCTCTTCGTTGTGGCCGACGTCGTCCTTATCCTGGGACTGAGCGTCCTCGTGGATTTCCTGTTCTCGGCGCAAGCAAGCGGCGGGTTCGAGGTCACTCAACCCATTGGCATCGGAATTCTCGCGGCGGTTGCCTTCGTGCTGACCACCATCTCGCGCGGTCTGTACAAGCCGTGGCGCATGGTGCGTGTGGTCGAGGAGGTGCGCGCGACGATGGTCAGTTGGACCTTCGCGATCCTCGTCGTCGCAACGGTGATCTTTTGTCTGAAGGTGGCGGGAAGCACGTCGCGCATCTCGACCGGGACTTTTGCCGTTCTCGGCTTTGTCGCGCTTCCAGTGTCGCGTTGGGCGATGGGCGTCTGGCTGCGCCGCGCCATCGCGAGCGGCGCCGTGAAGGGACGCGCGACCATTCTGGTTGGCGACGCGGACGAACTCGCCAAGGTGGTACCGGCCCACATGCTGGTGCGCCTCGGCCTGAACGAAGTGCGGCGCTTCAGCCTTTCCACGCCTGACGGTTCGGCGAAGGAGCTGCTCTCCGCGTCCGACAAGGATGCGCTCAAGGCGGCGCTCCAGTTCGCCCGGCAGCACCGCGTCGAGGAAATCGTCCTCGCCATGCCCTGGAGCGACGTGGATCGGCTTGATGCCGTGCGCGCCCGGCTGCGCTCGGTTCCGCTTCCGGTGAAGCTCCTGCCGGACGAGATCGTGAGCGAGCTGCTCGACGCGCCGCGCGTCGATTTCGGCTCATCCATCGCCATCGAGGTCCAGCGCGCGCCCCTGTCGCGCTTCGAACTGGCGCAGAAGCGCCTTCTGGACATCGCCGTCGCCAGTTGCGCGGTTCTTCTGCTGCTGCCGCTGTTCGCCATCATCGCCACCGCGATCAAGCTCGACAGCCGTGGCCCGGTGATTTTCCGCCAGCGCCGCAACGGCTTCGGCGGCCGCGAATTCACCATCTACAAGTTCCGCTCCATGACGGTGATGGAGGACGGTTCGAAGGTGGTGCAGGCGCAGCGCAACGACAAGCGCGTCACGCGTGTCGGCCGCTTCCTGCGCGCGTCGAGCCTCGACGAGCTGCCGCAGGTGCTGAACGTGCTGTTCGGGCAGATGTCCATCGTCGGGCCGCGGCCCCATGCCATCGCGCATGACGACGAATATTCGAAGCTGATTTCCGGCTATGCGTTCCGCCACCACGTCAAGCCGGGAATCACCGGCTGGGCCCAGGTGCAGGGCTTCCGCGGCGAGACGGCGGAGCTTGAGCAGATGGAACGCCGGATCGAGATGGACCTCTGGTACATCAACAACTGGTCGGTCTGGATCGATATCAAGATCATCCTGAAGACCTTCATCGAGGTCCTGCGCAAGGAAGCCTACTGAGGCCCTGTGGGGGAGCCCGGCGGCATGGCCTGCTCTCCCGCCTCGATATGAGACGTCCGGATGCGCGACTGAAAGGGAGTGTCGTTCGCTCGCCGGCTGTGCCTCCTGCTTCCCGCACCTATCAGATGGATCGTTGAAGGACCGCCGGAGCGCTCCTGCCAGCGGTCGCGAACCTTGACCGCAATTCCTCCTGCGGTCGCCATTGCCGTTCGCCCGTCCGAGCGCGCAATGTCGTCCCAGGTCCCCGGCAATATTTGATTAACCCTACCGTTTGATCAAAGCGGACGTCGGACTGTTTTCCATCGCCCCCTCCCCAACCATTTGAGTAAATGCAGCGCAACAATCGCGCTAACGACTGCTGGGGGGCAGATAAAATGATAGCCGAATCCGTCCTGGCCCTGTGGGGCATGCTGTGCTGCTCGGCCTACATCATCTTTATGGTCCGCGTGAGCTGAGGTGAGAACGCGAGGCGCCAAGTGCCCGCCCGCAGTTCACCCCGCCCCCTCCCAGCCTGTGCCAGCTCCGGGCCAAAGCTGGCCGCGGGGGAGATGGCTCCGGTCGTGTCGTGTTCCCCTTCCAGCGCCGTTGTGAACGGGCAGCTCGCTCTGTCACGGCCGGCAGCCTTGCCCCCCTCCCCTTTGGGCGCGTTGATGCCGCGGGAGCGCTGATCTAAGAATGCGGGCGACCCCGGCGAAGCTTCCGCCGTCCGGCGCGTTCTGTCCGGGGACCGTTCTTGACCTTCACCAATGCTCCCATCTTCGTTACCGGCGCGGCCGGCTTCATCGGTGCCGCCGTCGCCGAGCGGCTGCTTGCGATGGGACAGGACGTCGTCGGTATCGACGACCTCAACGCCTATTATGACGTGCGCCTCAAGGAGGCCCGCCTCGCCCGGCTCCTCGGCCATCCCGGCTTCAGCTTCGAGCGCCTGACCCTGGCCGATCGTGCTGCCACCTCTGATGTCTTCGCCCGCCACCGGCCGAGCCATGTGGTCCATCTCGCGGCCCAGGCTGGCGTGCGCTACTCCATCGAGCATCCCGAGACCTATATCGACTCCAACCTCGTCGGCTTCGGCAATGTGCTGGAAGGCTGCCGCCATGGCGGCGTCGCGCATCTCGTCTATGCCTCGTCGAGCTCGGTCTACGGCGCCAACACCGACCTGCCCTTCCGGGTGGACCAGACGGTGGACCACCCCATCAGCCTCTACGCCGCCACCAAGAAGGCGAACGAGCTGATGGCCCACGCTTATTCCCACCTCTACCGGTTGCCGGTCAGCGGGCTGCGCTTTTTCACCGTCTACGGCCCGTGGGGACGGCCGGACATGGCGGTGTTCCTGTTCACGGACGCCATCTGGCACGGCCGGCCCATCAAGGTGTTCAACAACGGCGACATGCAGCGCGACTTCACATTCATCGACGATGTGGTGGACGCCGTGGTCGCCCTGCTCCCCAAGCCGGCAACGCCAGATCCCGCCTGGACCGGGGCGGCCCCGGACCCCGCCACCTCGAATGCGCCCTATCGCATCTACAATGTGGGCAACCACAGCCCCGAGCCGCTGATGGCGCTGATCGGCCATATCGAGGAGGCGCTGGGCCGCAAGGCGGAGCTGGACTTCCAGCCCATGCAGGCCGGCGACGTGCAGGCCACCTTCGCCGACGTCACCAGCCTCGCCCAGGCGGTGGACTTCGCGCCGCGCACCCCCCTGAAGGAGGGCGTCGCCCGCTTTGCCACATGGTATCGCGAGGTCTGGCTCGGCCAGATCGCGAAGGACAACTAGGCGGCGTCAGCCGCCCGCATTGTCTTCCACCATCCGGGCGACCGCGTCTCCGGCGGCGGCGAGCAGTTCCGGCTCGCGGGCGCGCACCACGAGGTTGGTCTTGTAGCGCCCGTCCACCTCGTCGCGGAACGGGTAGGAGCCGATGATGGCGTCGGGATAGGTCTCGGCGATCTTGCGCAGCGGGGCGGCGATGTCGCCCTCCTTCGCCTCGGCGAGGATGGTGCGCGAGAGCATGGGCCGGCCCTTGCGCAGCTCCGGCAGCACCGCCTCCAGCATCGACTGCATGATGCGCGGCACGCCGGCCATGACGATGACGTTCTCGATCCGGAAGCCCGGCGCCTTGGACACCTCGTTCACCACGAGGCTGGCCCCGGCGGGAATCCGCGCCATGCGCAGGCGTGCCTCGTTCAGGTCCTTCTCGGCGATGTATTCGAGCAGCATGGCGCGGGCGCGCGGATCCACGTCGATGGAGACCCCGAAGGCCTTGGCGATGGCGTCGGCGGTGATGTCGTCATGGGTCGGGCCGATGCCGCCGGTGGTGAAGACATAGTCGAAGCGGGCGCGCAGCGCGTTGACCGCCGCCACGATGTCCTCCTCCACGTCCGCCACCACCCGGACCTCCCGCAGGTCGATGCCCACGTCGGTCAGCCGCTCGGCGATGTGGCCGATGTTCTTGTCCTTGGTCCGGCCGGAGAGAACCTCGTCGCCAATCACGATCAGCGCAGCCGTGACCGATCGCGCGTCGCCTGCCTCACCCATGTCTCAGATCCCTGCCCTTGCCGGCGTCAGCCGGGGTAAAACCGCCCAAAATCTAGGCATATTTAAAGCGTGAGCGGCGCCTTCGCTCCGCTTTCCCGTTTAGCACTTCTTTGGCACGATGTTTGTTAAGTTCATGGGGAGCTTCCCCGGGGCGTGGAGTGTCGATCCCAATGCCGCATGCGTTCGATGAAATGTCCAGTACCGACGGTGCGGTACGGCCGGCCTATGAGACCCTCCAGCGCTGGCTCGCCGAGGTGCCCCAGGATGTGCTGGACCACCGGCGCAAGGAGGCCGAGTTCATCTTCCGGAGAATCGGCATCACCTTCGCGGTCTATGGCGAGCAGAACGCGCAGGAACGCCTGATCCCGTTCGACATCGTGCCCCGCATCCTCACCAAGGACGAGTGGACCCGCCTCTCGCGCGGGCTCGAGCAGCGCGTCAAGGCGCTGAACATGTACATCAAGGACGTGTACTCCAAGCGGGAGATTCTGAAAGCCGGCATCGTTCCGGAGAACCTCGTCTACCAGAACCCCGCCTTCCGCCCGGAGATGAACGGGCAGCGCGTGCCGCACGATCTCTACGTCCACATCGCCGGCATCGACATCGTCCGCACCGACCCCGACAAGTTCTACGTGCTCGAGGACAACGCGCGCACCCCGTCCGGCGTCTCCTACATGCTGGAGAACCGGGAGATCATGCTGCGGCTGTTCCCGGAGCTGTTCTCCATGCACCGCGTCGCGCCGGTGGAGAACTACGCCGACGACCTCCTCGCCACCCTGCGCTCGCTCTCGCCCCATGGCGGGCATGAGCCGAACGTGGTGATCCTCACCCCCGGCATCCACAATTCGGCCTATTACGAGCACTCCTTCCTCGCGGACAAGCTGGGCGTCGACCTCGTCGAGGGCCGCGACCTGTTCGTGAAGGATGCGGTGGTCTACATGCGCACCACCGAGGGGCCGAAGCGGGTGGACGTGATCTACCGCCGCCTCGACGACGACTTCCTCGACCCCCTCGCCTTCCGCCGCGACAGCGTGCTCGGCGTGCCGGGGCTGATGAGCGCCTATCAGGCCGGAAACGTCACCCTGACCAACGCGGTGGGAACGGGCGTCGCCGACGACAAGGCCGTCTATTCCTACATGCCTGATATCATCAAGTTCTACCTCGGCGAGGAGCCCCTGCTCCCCAATGTGCCGACCTGGCGCTGCCGTGAGGCGGACCATCTGAAGTATGTGCTGGAGCACCTGCCCGAGCTGGTGGTGAAGGAAGTGCACGGCTCCGGCGGCTACGGCATGCTGGTCGGTCCCGCCTCCGACAAGGCGCAGATCGAGAAGTTCCGCGACAAGCTCAAGGCGGACCCGGCGAACTTCATCGCCCAGCCGACGCTGGCGCTCTCCACCTGCCCGACGCTGGTGGAAAAGGGCATCGCCCCCCGCCATGTGGATCTGCGCCCGTTCATCCTCTCCGGCTCCGACAAGGTGCGCATCGTCCCCGGCGGCCTCACCCGCGTCGCCATGAAGGAGGGCTCCCTCGTGGTGAACTCCAGCCAGGGCGGCGGCACCAAGGACACTTGGGTGCTGGACGCATGAGCGGCGGCGCTCATGCTTCGGGTGCTGGACGCATGAGCGGGCACGCTCGTGCTTTGGGTGCTGGACGCATGGGCGCGGACACGCGCGCTCTCGCTTTTCGGCGCGTGAGCGCTATCGTTGATGCAGGTTTCTCCCCGCGCACGGGCATCCCGGCCCGTGCCACTGCCGGAGCCGGGGCCCCGCCCGGTTCCGCCGCCTGAACCGCCCCCGGAGGCACCACGCCATCCGGGTGCAGGACGCCTGAGCGCGGATGAACCGCGCCGCGCACCCTCTCCTTCCGCAACGGGCTCCCCATGCTTTCCCGCACCGCCGACAACCTCTACTGGCTGACCCGCTACGTCGAACGCGCCGACTGCCTGGCCCGCATCCTCGACGTCTCCCAGCGCCTCGCCTACACGCCCGTGACCTACGGCGGCTCCACCAACGAGTGGAGTTCGGCCGTGCTCACCGCCGGCTGCGCCGACGAATTCGTCGCGCGCTATGGTCCGCTGGAGGAGGCGAAGGAAGAGAACGTGGTGTCGTTCCTCGCCTTCGAGTCGGAGAACCCCTCCTCCATCCGCAACTGCTTCGAGGTAGCCCGCACCAACGCCCGTTCGGTGCGCACGGCGCTGACCTCGGAGATGTGGGACGTCATCAACTCGGCCTGGATCGAGCTTCGCAACTTCCCCAACCGTGCGCTGACGCGCGACGAGCTCTCGCGCTTCCTCGCCTTCGTGAAGGAAACGTCGCTGCGCTTCGACGGCGCGACCTTCCGCACCATGCTGCGCAATGACGGCTACTGGTTCGCCCGCTCCGGTGCCCAGCTGGAACGCGCCGACAACACCGCCCGCATCCTGGACGTGAAGTATCACGTGCTGCTGCCGGAGAAGGAGCACATCGGCGGCCCGCTCGATTATTTCCAGTGGGCCTCCATCCTGCGCTCGGTTTCGGCGCTCACCGCATTCCACTGGGTCTATCGCGACAGCGTGAAGCCGTGGCTGGTGGCGGATCTGCTCATCCTGAATCGGCAGATGCCGCGCTCGCTGGCCGCCTGCTACGACAGCCTCGCCCGCAATCTGGACGACATCGCCTCCGTCTATGGTCGGCAGGGGCCGTCCCAGCGGCAGGCCCGTGCCATGCTGGCGCGGCTCACCAACAAGTCCATCGACGACATCTTCCAGACCGGCCTGCACGAGTTCATTTCCGAGTTCATCTCGGACAACAACAAGCTCGGCGCCGAGATCACCGAGCAGTATCTGACCTGACCCCGGGGCCGTTCGCGGCCCCATCAGCTTCCCCGTCGGCGCGGCTGGCTCGCGCCGGGGGAATGTCAGTCGCGGCGCGCGCGCCGCATCGTCACCAGGGACGCCCGCAATGCGCATCCGCATCCGCCACGAGATCACCCAGCGCTTCGAGCCCGGCACCCGCAACATGGCCGTGACCGTGCGCATGACCCCGCGCGCCCACGAAGGCCAGTTCATCCTGCGCTGGGCGC
Source organism: Xanthobacter sp. (assembly GCF_041911315.1). NCBI lineage: Bacteria > Pseudomonadati > Pseudomonadota > Alphaproteobacteria > Hyphomicrobiales > Xanthobacteraceae > Xanthobacter > Xanthobacter sp. The sequence goes on from NZ_JAYRPE010000019.1 coordinate 44,450, forward strand.
TGGACCTCAATTCCGACTGCCGCCTGCACCCCCAGGAGGATGCCTTCGGCAACCTCTGCCACACCTTCTCCGTTGACGGGCCGGCCGATCACCTCACCGTCTGCGCCGAGGGCGAGATCGAGACGCAAGATACCACCGGCATCGTGCGTGGCACGGTGGAGCGCTTCCCGCCGTCCCTGTTCCTGCGCCAGACCGACCTCACCGAAGTCGACGCCGCCCTCGCCGCCCTCGCGGCGGACATCGAGGCGCCGGCCGACGACCCGCTGGCCCAGCTCCACGCCCTCATGGTCAAGGTCCACGAGACGGTTGAGGAGCAGGAGGGGCCGACCCTCGCTGATCCCCTGAGCGCGGCCGAGGCCGTGAAGGCGGGCACCGCCTGCGCCGGCAGCATCGCCCATGTCTTCACCGCTGCCGCCCGGCACCTCGGCCTGCCGGCGCGCCACATCTCCGGCTATGTCGTACCCGAGGACGGCGAGGAGGGTGAGGGCGAGGCACGGCACTGGGCCGAGGCCCATGTGCCCAAGATCGGCTGGGTCTCGTTCGACGCCGGCCGCAACATCTGCGGCACGGAGAACTATGTCCGCCTCGCGGTCGGCCTCGATGCCGTGGGTGTGCAGGCGCTGCGCAGCACCGGTCTCGACGTGGAGGAGCGCATCAGCGCCCTCGACGGCCGCGCGCCGCAGAAGCTGGCGCAGGCCCAGAGCCAGGGCCAGAACTGAGCAGAGAGACGCTGAGCCGGCGCAGGAAGCGGTCCTGCCCGGCACCCCGGAAAAGCGGCGCCGTCGCTCGATTTTTCCCATTCCGAGCGCGCCGCATGAGCTGGCGCAAGGACGCCCCGCCGCAGACGATCTAGGCAGGATATATCAGCTCCTGCCGAGGATCGGTCGCCATGTCCATCCACACCCCGTCGTCGCTGCCCCCGGACGGCTCGGCCCATGCCGGCCTGCCCGCGCCGACGGTCTTCGCCAGCCGGCAGGCGACCCTGCCTCCGGTCAAGCTCTCCGTGCGAAACCTGAGCTTCTATTACGGCGACGCCATCGCCCTCAGGAACATCTCGGTCGACCTGCGCGCCAACTGCGTCACCGCCTTCATCGGCCCGTCGGGCTGCGGAAAATCGACGCTGCTGCGCATCTTCAACCGCATGTACGAGCTTTACCCGGACCAGCGGGTGGAGGGCGACGTGCTGCTCGACGGCGTGAGCATTCTCGGTGACGCCATGGACCCTGCCAGCGTCAGGGCCCGCATCGGCATGGTGTTCCAGAAGCCGACGCCGTTCCCCATGTCGATCTACGACAACGTGGCCATCGGCCTGCGCATCAACGAAGACCTGAAGCCGGCCGATCTCGACCTGCGCGTCGAGGAGGCGCTGCGCAAGGCGGCCCTGTGGGACGAGGTGAAGGACATCCTGCCCCAGAGCGGCCTCAGCCTCTCCGGCGGCCAGCAGCAGCGCCTGTGCATCGCCCGCACCATCGCCCTCAAACCGGAGGTGATCCTGCTCGACGAACCCTGCTCGGCCCTCGACCCGATCACCACGGCACGCATCGAGGAGACCATCGAGGAACTGAAGGCGCACTACACCTTCGCCATCGTCACCCACAATCTCCAGCAGGCGGCGCGCATCTCCGATTTCACCGGCTTCATGTATCTCGGCGAGATGGTGGAGTTCGGCCCCACGCAGGACCTCTTCACCCACCCGCGGGACCGGCGGACGCAGGATTACGTCACCGGCCGGTTCGGCTGAGGTCGTCCGCGCCGCACCGGTGCGGGCTTGACCCCCCGCCCGCGCCCTGCAATCTCCTCCCCCAACAGGGAGACACGCGCATGACCGCAACGCCGGCTTACGATCCGCAGAACATCTTCGCCCGCATCCTTCGCGGCGAGCTGCCGGCGCACAAGGTCTATGAGGACGACAAGGCCCTCGCCTTCCTCGACATCATGCCGCGCTGCCCCGGCCATACGCTGGTGATCCCCAAGGCACCGGCCCGCAACATCCTCGACATCACGCCCGAGGACCTCGCCTATGTGGCGACCATCGCCAAGAAGGTGGCCATCGCTGGCATGCAGGCCTTCGCGGCGGATGGAATCACCATCCAGCAGTTCAACGAGGAGGCCGGCGGGCAGGTGGTGTTCCACCTCCACGTCCACGTCATCCCGCGCCATTCGGGTGTGCCCATGAAGCCGCCGGCGAGCGAGATGGAGAAGCCCGACGTGCTCGCCGCCCATGCGGAGCGGCTGCGCGCCGCCCTCGCCGGCTGAGCCGCCGCGTGGATCTGCGCAACGCGGCCGGGGTGAAGGTGCGCGCGCCGGCGCGGCTGCATCTCGGCTTTCTCGATCTCGGCGGCTCGCTCGGCCGCCGCTTCGGCTCGCTCGGCATCGCGCTGGAACGGCCGGCCACCGAGGTGAGCGTCCGCCGCAGCAGCACGGATGCCGCCGAAGGACCGGACAGCGACCGTGCCGCCCGCGCGCGGGATCTGGTGCGCGACAAGCTCGGCATTGAAGAGCGCTTCGCCATCGACGTGGACGCCGCCTTGCCGGCCCATGGCGGGCTCGGCTCCGGCACCCAACTGGCGCTGGCGGTGGGAGTCGCGGTGGCGCGTCTCTCCGGGCATGATTTGTCGCCCCGCGCGGTCGCGACCTTGCTCGGGCGCGGCCGGCGCTCGGCCATCGGCATGGAGGCGTTTGCGGCCGGTGGCGTGATCCTCGACGGCGGCAAGGCGCTCGAAGGTCCGGCGGCCAGCGCGCCCCCGCCCCTGCTTGCGCGCTTCCAGGTTCCCGAGAGCTGGCGCATCCTCCTCGTCTTCGATACCGCCCGCGAAGGACTGAGCGGCCCGCAGGAGACGGCGGCCATGGCCACCCTTCCGCCCTTTCCGGCGGAGCAGGCGGCCGAGCTCTGCCACATGATGCTGCTTCAGGCGCTGCCAGCGCTCGCGGCCGCGGATGCGGATAGCTTCGGCCGGGTCATCGGCCACTGGCAGCGCGTGCTGGGCGATCATTATGCCGCAGCTCAGGGCGGCGGGCGCTTCCTGAGCCCGCAGGTTGCGGAAGCCATCGCCGCAATCGAGGCCGAGGGCGTCCCCGGCGTCGGCCAAAGCTCCTGGGGGCCGACCGGATTCGCCATCGTCGATGGCGAGGAGGCGGCGACGCGACTGGCCGCCACCTTGCGCGACCGCTTCGCATCGTTCACAAACCTGTCATTCGATTGCGTGCGAGGAAACAATCAGGGCGCGGACATCATCGCTCTCTGAGTACCTCCGGCGCGGCACCGGACAGGACGGGAGGAGGCGCGCCCTAAGGGGCCGCGCCGCACAAAAGGCCCCGAAAGTGGGCTCCGAACCAACAGGCTGGGATCCATATGGATATTGCTCTGATCGCCATTTCCGCCCGGCCGCTGGCGGCCAGCGCCGCCCGTGCCGGCTTCGCCGCGCTCTCGTTCGACCTGTTCGCTGATCTCGATACCTGTGCTCACACTGCGCGCTGCGTGCGCGTGCACAAGAAGAACGGCTGCGCCTTCGATGGCGACGACCTGATCCAGGCGCTCCACTCCCTCGCGCCCACCGGGCTGCCGGTGGTGCTGGGTGGCGGGCTGGAGGACGACACCGCCCTCATGACCCGCATCGCCGAGCGCAACCCCATCCTCGGCAACGCGCCGGCCATCGTGCGCGTCCTGAAGGACCCCATCGCGCTTGCCGCCCTCACGGCCCACCTCGGCATTCCCTTCCCCGCCGTTTCGCTCGAAGCGCCCACCGCCGAGACTTTCGGCGACGCTCCGGTGCTGGAGAAGAAGATCGGCGGGGCGGGCGGTGCCCACATCCGGCGGCGTGCGCCCGGCGACCTCTCCCCGCCCGCGCCGGGCCACTATCTCCAGCGCGAGGTGGACGGGCAGTCCCTCTCTCTGCTTCTCCTGTCCAATGGCAGCGCCGCCCGGGTCATCGGCGCCTCGCGGCAATGGCACGCGCAGGACGCGGAACATCCCTTCCGTTACGGCGGCGCCGCGGGGCCTGTCGCCCTGCCGGAAGCGTTCGCCGGGGAGATGCTGAAGGGCGCGCTCAGCGTCACGCTCGCCTGCGGGCTGGTGGGGCTGGTTTCGCTCGACTTCGTGGTGAACGATGACGGCTGGTGCCTGGTGGAGGTGAACCCCCGCCCCGGCGCCACCCTCGACATCTTCGACACCGATCCCCTGCCCCCCCTGCTCGGCCTGCATCTGGCGGCCTGCGGCGGCAGGCTGCCGGAAGTGCTGCCCGTGCCCGCGCAGGCGCACGCCGCCGGCGTCATCTATGCCGCGCACGACATGGTGGTGCCGCAGGATGCATGGCCCGAATTCGTGGCCGACCGACCGCCCGCAGGCGCCTCGGTGCTGAAGGGGGCTCCGCTCTGCACCGTGCGCGCCACCGGCCCCACGCCGGAAGTCGCCGAGGCGCGCATGCGCGAGCGCACGCAGGCCCTGCTGCGCGACTTCGGCCTCGGCGCGGTGATGGAACCGGCCCCATGAGCACCGCCTGCGTCACCGCATGAGGGCTCTTGCGCCGGCCGAGGTGGCGGAAGCCTTCCGCGCCGCCTGCCTTGCAGAGCTGTCGGCGCTGAAGCCCGGCAACGTCCATGTCTTCGCCGCCGGGCACGGCATGGAGACCGCTCAGTTCGAGGCGGCGGCCGCTGCCGCGGCCCCTGCCATCGCCGGCGCCGGCGCTTCCGTCGGCGCGCGGGTGCTGGCCGCGGTGGAAGCCTCGCTCGCGGTCGCCGGCTGCAACACCAATCTCGGCATTATCCTGCTCTGCGCGCCTCTGGCCGTGGCGGCCGAGGGCGGCGGCCCGCTTCGGGATCAGCTGGTACGGGTGCTCGACGGGCTCAATCTCGCCGACGCCGGAAACGCCTTCCGCGCCATCGCGGCTGCGTCGCCGGGCGGCCTCGGCGCATCGGCCGAAGGGGATGTGCGCGCCCCGGCCAGCGTCACGCTCAAGGAAGCCATGGCGCTCGCCGCCGATCGCGACACCATCGCCCGCCAGTATGTGACCGGATATGCCGACCTCTTCGCGCTCGGCGTTCCCGCGCTTGCCGGCGCGCCGCTGGAGCGGCGGCGCATTGAGGACGCCTACCTCGCCTTCCTGGCGACGCTTCCGGACAGCCACATCGCCCGCAAGTTCGGGGCGGAGCAGGCGGAGGTGGTGCGGCAGGAGGCTGTGGCGCTGCGTGACGGGCTCTCCGACCTATCACCGGCCGAACGTCACGACGCGCTTCTCGCCTTCGACACGAGCCTGAAGGCCCGCGGCCTCAACCCGGGCACCAGCGCCGACCTGACCGTGGCGAGCATCTTCGCCGCGCTGATCGAGCAGCAGGCCAAGGGCTGAAGCCTCAGGCGCGTCCCTTGCTCCCCGTGGCCGACGGGAAGGGCGCGCGATGCGGGGGCGCTCAGCCCTGCCCGCGCGCCCGATCTCCTCAGAACTTCACCGCCAGCGTCGCCTTGCCGGCGTTGTAGCTGGTGCCGTCACCGGCCATACCCTCGTAGCCCAGCGAGAAGGTGGCGCCGGTGGCGAAGGCGAAGTCGATGCCCACCGAGCCGACGATGCTGTCCTCGGCGATGGCAAGGCCGTCGATGCCGAAGGCCGTGCCGGTGTTGATGAAGCTCAGCACCGTCTGCGGCGTCACGTCGCCGAAGGCGTGGCGCCAGCCGGCGGAGGCGTGGGGCGTCACGACGATGCCGGAGGCGTTGAAGCTGGTGGCGACGCGCAGGCCGAGGGTGGAATAGGCGGTGTCGAACGACGTGCCGGTGGAGGACAGGCCGGCGACAGGCGCGTTGTTCTCGATGAAGCTGCCGAGATCCACGCTGGTCCAGCCGATACCGGCGAAGGGCTCCAGCGCCGCGCCGCTGAACGCGAAGGTGTAGCCGGCTTCGGCGAACAGGTTGCCGGCGGTGCCGGTGTAGCTCGCCTTCGGGCTTTCACCGGTGATGGCGACGAAGCGGCTCTGGTCGATGCTGCTCCAGCCGTAGCTGGCGCCGGCGCGGAGCTTGATCGCGTCGAAGGTGGCGCCACCGTAGGCGGCGATGCGCCAGGTCTCGGTGTTCGCCGACGCCGCGTCCGCGCTGGTGGAGGCGGAGGAATAGCCGGCGGCGAGGCCCATCACCCAGTTGCTGGCCGAAACGTCCGCACCGATCAGCAGGCCGCCCAGATTGGTGTCAGCCGCCGCGGCATTGCCGTTGGCCGAGGTGGAGAGCCACTGGCCGTAGCCCTGCGCCCAGGTGGTCCACACCGGACCGGGCTCGGGCGCCTTGATGGCCTTGAAGGCCTGCGCACCCGGCGTCGCCGGGTCGGCATAGGCGCGGGCTGGCCCGCCCGCGCCGAGCGCGGCTTCCGCCCCCTTGGCGCTGGTGTATCCCGCCTGCCGCAAGCGGCCGAGGATGAGGTCGTTGACCATCATGTTCTCGTTGGCCAACTGGCCGGGCAGCGTGGCGTAGAGGTCGCCGGAGAGCTGGGAGAGGGCGAGGTGGGGGCTGTCGCCCAGCGACTGGGTGACGAACGCAGTGTAGAGCGCGGACGTCTTCGTCGGCCCGATGCCCGCACGCTCCAGCGCGCCGGCCACCGAACGCTGGTTCGGGGTCGTGGCGTAGGTGGCGAAGGCGATGCCGTTGCGCTCCAGTTCCAGATAGACGTGGGTCGCGTCGTAGCTCAGTTCCGGAGCGATGAAGAGATACGTGGGTCCGTAGGTGTCGAGCGTTCCGAACGTCCCGCTGATCCCGCCTGCGGACGACAGGAGGGTATAGCGCGCGCCCCACTCGAGCTGACCAGCGACGAAGACCCGATTGTCCGCCCCGTTGAGGGTCGTCTTTCCATCGACCTTGATCAGGTCGGAGGAGCCATCGGGATTGATGTTGGCCCAGTAACTGGTGTTGGTCAGGGAAACATCGCCCTTCACGGCGATGGTGCCCGTCGCGTTGGACGGGCCGCTTGACGGGTCGATGATGATGTCCACCGCATCGAGGCTGCCGATGGTGCCATGGCCCCAGATTCCGCGCGGCCCGGTGGAGCCGGCCTCGCTCTTGAAATGGGCGTCGGGGGCATAGAGGTCATTCAGACCGAAGCTCCCGCTCTTGCCCATGTTCAAGGTGCCGGAGAAGGTGCTGGTGCCGGAGAGGTAGACCGACCCGTCGGTGACCACTTCCTCGAAATGGCGATAGGTCGCGGCGTTCCCCACTTGGCCCAGATCGAAGTCGAGCGCCCCGCTCATGGTCTTGAGCGAAAGCGTGTCGTAGCCGCCCTCCGCATCCACGATGCCAACCACCTTGCTGCCCGCGCCGACCACGAACAGGTCGTTGCCGTTGCCCATCTGCACCGCATAGGTGGTGCCGGAGATGGTGCCGTAATTGGTGACGGTCAGCGACTTGGTGGGATCGACGCCCGAGTTCACGTAGCGGATGCCGTAGCCGTCGAGGCCGCGGATGGTGCCGTAGTTCGTGACGGTCGCGGCGGCGTAGGCATCGCCGCTGTTGCTGTCGTCGATGAGGATGCCGTTGTTGGCGCCGGAGATCAGCGCCGAGGTGTGGGCCGCGTCGCCGTTGACCATCAGGCCACCGCCGATGGCGATGCCCTCGGAGGTGCTCGGCTTGGTCTCGCCCGGCTTGATGCCCTTGGAGCCGAGGCCCTCGATGGTGCCGTAGTTCAGGACCGTGCCGGCGTGGTCGAAGTCCACGCCGTCGCCATCGCCGAAGCTCGCCGCCGGATCGAAGGTGCCGGTGATCGTGCCGTAATTGGTCAGCGTGCCGGTGCCGTTGGAATTCACGCCCGAGCCGTTGCGGCCCTCGATGGTGCCGTTGTTGGTGACGATCAGGTTGTCGTCGGTGCCGGTGGCCTTGATGCCGTGATAGGCGCCGGTGATGAGGGCGCCGGCATAATTGTTCACCTTGAGGGTGATGGCGTGGCCCTGGTCGTCGCCGCTCACCTTGACGGCGGAATTGTTCTGCGTGTCGGCGGTGCCGGCCGCGTAATAGGACGAGATGGTCCCGTAATTGTTGATGGTGACGCCGTTGGTGCCCTGGATGCCGTCATTGTCGGCGGCGGTAATCAGGCCGGTCTTCTGGTTGGTGATCGTGATCGTGGCGTTGGTGGAATAGATGTCGCCGAGGTCGATGCCCTGACCACCCGACTTCGACTGGACCGTCCCCGCATTGGTGATGGAGATCACCGGCGCCGCGGTGCTGCTGGTGGTGGACGAGATCTTGATGGCGTCGTCGGTGCCGGTGATGACGCCGCCCGCCTCGTTGGTGATGGTGAGGCTCTTCAGCGTGTCGAAGTTCGAGGCCGTGTCGAACTTGATGGCGCGCTTGCCGGACGAGGTGGTCGCGATCGTCCCGGAATTGGTGATGCCGATGGTGCCGCCGCCGAGGCGGATGGCGTCCGAGCCGGCCGAAGAGATGGTGCCGGTGTTGCCGATGGTGATGGTGGCCGTGGCCGAGGTCGCCTTGTCGAAGTCCAGCGCCTGCCCGGTCTGCGAGGTGATGACGCCGGCGTTGTTGACGACCACCGTGCCGTTGGCGAGCGGCCCGTTGATGCGGAAGGCATCATCCTTTGACGTGACCTTGCCGCCGGCCTTGTTGTCGAGCGTGAAGGTCCCGGTGAAGGCGCCCGTGGTGTCGATGGTCCGGTTGGTGGAGGTGATGGTGCCGGAATTGGTGATGACCACGCCCGGGGAGGCAGTGGCGTTGCCGTTCCACACGATGGAGGCGGACGAGCCCGTATTCATGATCGCATCGGCGTCGATCTTGCCGGTGTCGCTGCCGGAGACGGTCTGCTGGCCCGTGGCCGGCGGCACGGTGAACGATCCGGCAAGGGCGGGCACCGCAGAGCCGGTGCAGACGAGGGCCAGGACGATGCGGCTCGCGGACGAATGGAGCAGCGGCAGACGGATCATCATGGAGGGCAATTCCGGGCGCGAGGATCGTGAGGCTCAGCCCTGCCTAGGGGGGCCGTGCTACAGTTCCGTGACACGAGGCACCCTTGCGGCATCTCCATGTGCAAGTGTGGCGGGAAGGTAACAGTGAACCAGGCTCAAGGCTAAGCACACGCCCCGGCAGGCAAGCCCAATGGCGGCCTGCGCCTCAGGCCCACCGGCGCGCGCTTTCCGCGTCGATCCGCCCGTCGTGGAGGGCGCTCGCCACCAGCGCGCCGGCGACGCCGGCTCGGGCGAGGGCTTCGAGATCCGCGGGCCCCCGCAC